>CANSJB010000001.1 GCA_947647115.1 uncultured Clostridium sp.
GAGGTTAATGTAGAAAGGTTATTGGACAGGGGTTCGACTCCCCTCATCTCCACCAAATCAAAGGAAAATGTTTTGAAATAGCCAATTATAGTAATTTCTTGTTATGATGAGATTATAAGATGAAAGGTTAAATTGGTGTTAAAAATGAATAAAAACAAGAAAATAATTATTGGAATTTTAATTATATTAATTATAGTTATTAGTATCATTATTGTATATCAAGTAATTGCAAAAAGTGTTACAAATAGAGCCAACTTTAATTTTACAGTTGAAAATATTAGTCCTACTCCTGTTAACACTATCAATCAGGAAGCAAACGAAAAGTCTTTTTTTGGTAAAGTTGTTGAATCTAATGTTTCATATATTATAGTAGAGCCAAATAAAGATGAAGAAGAAAGAAAGTCAGCTGATAAAATATCTATTGGATTAGATACATATACTGACATACTTTATACGGTTGGGACTAATGTAAAAATAACTTATGATGGTACTATTATGGAAAGCTATCCAGCACAAATTAAAGCAACAAAAATTGAATTAAAATCGGCTAAAGATTGAGCAAATTTTAATTTCTAATTTTTACAATATTTCTCATATTTTTCTTTTAATACTTTCCTTTTCAATACAGCATCTATTCCCTCCTTGCTTATTTGACTAAACACATCGTCAAAAAAATCAACCATTTTTTCGTTGAATAATTCCTTATTTTTTACATTTTTCCAATATTCCAATTGTACTTCTGGTTTAAATTCTTTTCCCTTATATACCATTCCAGCTGCTAAATTATCACATAGCATTTCTATGGTATATTTGTAGGGTATTACTGGTGCTCTTTTTGGAGCTTTGGGGTCATACCAATATTCTTCATGATGCTTATTTTTTGACTTATGATGTACACAAGCAAGGGAATACCCTTGTTTTTCTCTTGCTACAGTAATGGGGCTTTCATATCCTACATAATATTTACTACTTTCTATAAATTCTACTGGACTATATTTGGATAAATCATGTACTAGTCCTCTCCAAATTAAACCTACTTTTGTGCAAAGCTTTAATACAAGCCATTTATGTTTTGCTATTAATTTAAAATGTAACCACATGTTTTTTAACATTTCTTTACTCCTTTATAATTATCAAAACTAATTTATTTTATTATATCACAAATATAAACAAAATGAAGCCTAAATTTATCAAAAGAACTATGAGAAAACTCGCAGTTGTTTTGTATAACTGTCTTAACTTTTCGCTTGCCGTTTTAATTTTAAATAGGAAATATTGGGAAAGTACTTGCACAATTGTTTTGAATGTGCTAATATAATATAGTAATTTATTTTTAGGGGTATAGTGTTAATGGTAGCACATCGGTCTCCAAAACCGCCTGTGAGGGTTCGAGTCCTTCTACCCCTGCCAAATCTTTAAGCCTAACTTGTTTGTCCTTTTCCTTACTATTTTCAATAATTCTGTTAAAAACCTTCCAATGTTTCTATCGTTATTTCACTTATGTTCCTCTACTCGTTTAATTTTTAAGTAAGTAGGGCTTTTTTTATTTGTTATAGATTTAAGTAAAAAACTACTACAAAATATAGACAAATTTCTTCAGATATGTTACTATATAAAAAGATTTTATTAGAGGTACTAAAAAATGGAAAAATTAAAAGCTGTAATAAAAAAGTTTCTTAATAAAGAAGTAATTGCTTACTTAATATTTGGCATATTAACTACTCTTGTTAATATTGTTGTTTCTTATATTGGTAAGGCTTTTTTACATATAGAAGAAAATATTGCAAGCACAATTGGGATTATTGCTTCTATACTCTTTGCTTATTTTACAAATCGCAAATGGGTTTTTCATTCTTATGCTAATACTGCAAAAGAAAAGTGGTTTGAGTTTGGAAAATTTATTTTAGGCAGAAGTGCCACTATGGTTATTGAAATTGTTGGGGTATTTTTATTAACCAAAGTCTTTTATGCTTTTTATGGTATATTTAGTGATAATACAGCATTTTTAATTAACAAATGTATCATTACTGTTATTGTTATTATTTTAAATTTTTTCATTAGTAAATTTTTTACTTTTACCAATTCTTCCAAAAAGAAAAACTAAAATTGAATATATAAATTAGGGGCTATTATGAAGAGGTTATTTTTAACCTTCCTTTTGAAAGGATGTATATTTTTATGAATAATAGCTTTTTTAAATTTTTTTATCGTATTTTTATTGGTGTTACTGCATTAATACTTTTTTTATGCCTTTTTTTTGCTCCTATCATTTCTATTACGCCTAATTTTTCTGATGCTTTTTATTTAAATGATGCTTATGTATGGCCAACACCTGGTTACACTACTATTAATTCTTATTTTGGCAAACGCCCTTCTCCTACTGCTGGTGCTAGTAGTTATCACAAAGGGATTGATATTGGTGCTGCTAAAGATAGCTTGCTTATTGCTATTTGTGATGGAAAGATTACTTTTACTGGTTTTTTAGGTGGTGGTGGCTTTACAATTACGCTTTCTAAAGATAATATGAAAATTACTTATTGTCATGTTTCTCCTAATTATATTGTAGAAGTTGGAGATATCGTAAAAAAAGGACAAATAATCGGATATGTTGGTCCTAAAAATGTTTATGGTGTTATGCGGTAACCAATATAAAGACGCCAATGGTAATCCTACCAATGGCGCCACAACAGGTCCTCATTTACATTTAGGTGTACGTATTGATGGCGAGTATGTAAACCCTCTTACCTTATTTACAAAATAGAGGTTCTTACATATCTTCTTGGTCTTCACCATCTTCTACATCTTCATCTTTTACTATATTTTGTGATTGTTTTTTATCATTTTTTGAACTTTTTATTTCTTTTTTAGAAGATTCTACTTTTTCATTTTGGCTACAGTCATGTTGGCAATGTGTACAAGAATGTTCGCTGCAGCTATCTTCTTCCCCATTCCAATCTAGTTCAATAACATTATGACATTCTGGACATTCTACTTCTGTATTGACATCACAGCTAATATCTGCTACAAATTCATAATTACAATAAGGACATATAATTTCAAATTCATAGCTTCCATCTTCTTCATAAATGTCACTTTCAATATCATCGACTACTTGTTGCATAGCTCCTAGCTTTCCTTCTATTTCTTTTTGTTTGTCTTCTACTTCTTTTACTTTTACATCTGTAATATAGGTTATTCTATCAATAATGTCCATAAATACCATGGAAAGTTCTTGAAATTTACCAATAATAAATTTTTTTTCTTCAGGATCTGTAATATGTTCATCTAATTCCTTTATAATTTTCTGGTAACGACTTCTTAAATCTGACATAGCTAACTTCCTTCCAATTTTAAACTCTTTCCATATACTCGCCAGTTCTTGTATCAATACGAATAACATCACCAATATTAATAAACATTGGAACTGAAATTTCATAACCATTTTCTAAGGTTGCTGGTTTGCCAGATGTTGTGGTTGTATTGCCAGCAAATCCTGGTTCTGTATATGTAACTTCTAATTCAACAAACATTGGTGGTTCAATTGAAAATACGTTTCCTTTATAAGATAGAATTTTAACATTCATATTTTCTTTTAAAAATTTTAAACTATCACCTAGTTGTTCTTTATTAAGTGGTAATTGTTCATATGTTTCATTATCCATGAAATAGTAGATATCACTATCACTATATAAATATTGCATTTCTCTTTTTTCTATTTCTGCTGCTGGATATTTTTCAGATGGATTAAATGTTTTTTCTAAAACGGCACCTGATATTACATTTTTTAGCTTTGTTCTAACAAATGCTGAGCCCTTTCCTGGTTTTACATGTTGAAATTCTACTACTTTAAATACATTTCCATCCATTTCAAATGTTGTTCCATTTCTAAAATCTCCTGCCATATATACTTCTGCCATAATTAATTTCCCCTTTCAAATTTCACGTTTATTTTAATAACTATTTTATTATACAACTTATTTTGGTTAAAATCAAGCTTTCTTTACTTATTCTTGTTTATCTACTACAATATAATTCTTCTCCGATTTTGTTAAATTTATGCAACCAGATTTTGTAATTAATACCGTATCTTCTATTCTAACACCAAATTCTCCTGGTATATAAATACCTGGCTCATTAGTAACTATCATATTTGCTTTTAAAATAGTATCATTTTTAGTACTAATATAAGGCATTTCGTGTGTTTCTAAACCAATGCCATGTCCTAATGCATGTGTCAGATTATAGCCATGAAGGTTAAAGTCATTATCTACATTTCTTGCAAGATTTCTGATATTTGCTCCTTCTTTCATGTCTTTTGCTGTTTGATATTGATTTTTTAAAACTAAATCATAAATAGGTTTTACTTTTTGTGGAACAAAGCCTGCAAAAATAGTTCTTGTCATATCTGAGCAATATCCTTTATATTTACAGCCAAAGTCAATTGTTATCGTATCACCATTTTCTATCTTTTTATCTGTTACACCGACTATGTGGCTTGGATGAATTAGAACCAGATGCTACAATAGTTTCAAAGGCTAGCCCTTCTGCTCCATGTTCTAAAAAGTATTTTTCTATTTCATAGGCAACTTGCTTTTCTGTCATGCCAATTTTTATAAATTCTATTAAGTGACTAAAACAATTATCTGTTATTTTACAGGCTGCTTCCAGCATTTGGATTTCTTCTTCATCTTTTATCATACGTTGTTTTTCTAAAATACGTTCTGTTTCTTCTAAGTTATTTGCTTTATACTTTTGCATATAGTTTTTATAGGTAGCATAGGTAACATAGTTTTCTTCAAAACCTACTGTTTCACAAAATGAAAAAAAGTTCTCATCATCATAAGGGCTAACATCTGTAAAATTATGTAATATAATTTCATCATCTATTGTTAAAATTCCTTGTACTTCTTCTATATACCTACTATCTGTAATATAGTGGTTTTCTTTTCTCGTAATTAACAAAACCCCTTCTGCTCTAATACCTGTAAGATATTTTACATTAATAGGGTTTGACACTATCATGCCTTGCATGTCCATGCCACGTAATTTTTCTCTTAACCACTTAATTTTATTATTCATACAAATCACCTACTATTTATTAATACATCCCTAAAGTAAAAATTTTAAGTACAATGGTTAGCAATAAATCAAATGGTGTAAATACAACAATGAAACAACTAGTTACAATAAAAGGTCCAAAAGGAATATACTCATTTACCTTTTTCCTTCTAAATATTAATATTCCTATACTAATGATAGCTGCTAATAAAAAGGCAAGTACAGATACAATAATAATATTAAGCCATCCTAGATAAATTCCTAGTGCTCCCATCAGTTTCACATCTCCAAAGCCCATGGCCTCTTTGCCTGCAATAAGCCCTCCAATTAGGGTAATAAACAAAAATATTCCTCCACCTGCAAGCATCCCTAATATACTATTGGTAAATGTTGCCATTCCTGTAGTTGTATCACTTATGACTGATATAACAGTAAAAAGTATACCTGTTTCAAATATAGCTAAATTTAAACGGTTTGGGATAATTTGTAGTTTTAAGTCTATGCAAAATGCAGATACTAGCATGGGAGTAAGTACTAAATATTTAAATAAAGAAATACTAATGCCAAAACTGTATACTAGTCCTATATACATAATAGCTGTAATTATCATTAATATGTAATTTGGTTTCAATTGTTTTAGATATTGTGTAAAAAATTCCTTAGATAATATTTTTTTACAGTCTGGCATACGTTTATTACACCAGTCTACAAATTGTCCTACAAATAGTCCTATAATTCCTATTACTACATATATTAATATATGAACATCATTTATATACATTTTTTTAGTAAGTGCTAGATAATAGTTATCTATCACACCTTCTCCTTCTTCTTAATTATGATTTTTCTTTTGGTATTTACGAATAATTCTTTGTTCTATTGGTCTTTTTAATTTGGTTATCCATATATCCTTTTGTGCTATTGGTTTTACTAATATAGAAAACATGTTACTACGGTTTGCCCCTAATACATCTGTTAATATTTGATCTCCTACTACTGCTATCTTTTTTGTTTCTAGCTCTAGTTTTTCTTTTGCTTTTTTAAAACCTTTTTTGAATGGTTTTTTTGCAAAATAAATATAGGGTATTTTTAATTCTTCTGCTACTTTTTGTACTTTTATTTTATCATTAGTATTGGATAAAATACATAATTTTATGCCTTTTTGTTTTAAGGTTTGTACCCAACTTTTGATACCTTCTGGCATGTTTTTTTGATAATCTATTAAAGTATTGTCTACATCTAAAATAAGTCCTTCAATTTTGTTTTGCTTTAATATATCTATTGTAATTTCTTTTACACTATTTAAGTACAATTTTGGATATAGTAGCTTCATGCTTCCTCCATTTTAGTTATAAAACTTCTTTTCTTTCATTATATTATCAATATGCTTAGCATTTGTCAAGGAGAAGTTTTTTCTTTTACATCCTTAATTGCCTACTTTTATCTTTTGTAATTTAATCTTTTAACAAATTTTCTACATATTGTTCAAAATTCCCAATTGGCTGTGCCCAATCTACTGTACCATCTTTGTAAAATAAAAATCTGTTACCATCATTTTTGCTCTCTGGTATGGTAACTATGCAATTTTCATTTATGGTAATAACAGTATCATTTTTTCCTATGGTTGGCTTATGTTCTCCATCTAGCCAATCATCATGCCCTTCATGCATAATAATTCCATATTTCACCATAGCAGTAATTGCCTCTATTTTCTCTTTTTGTGTAACTTTTATTTCCTTTTCACCTTTTTTTATGTTTATTTTAGTTGTATTAAATAACCCACTTTTTATTTTTGCTTGATTATTAATAAGCCCTTCTACCATATCACTAATTGATACTGGCACTATAACATTTTTAGCTACACTTCCTGCCTCTAAGTTAGTTAGCAAGCCCACTTGTTCATGTATTTGTAGTCTTATGCCATTATTAAAATCAATTTCATATTTTTTATTTCCTTTTTCCCTTGCCTCTACTTCTCCTACATATTTACATTGGCTTACTAAATAATCAATGGTCCATTTTTCTTGTATATCTATCTGGTTTTCATTTTGTTTTATGGTTATTTTATTGGTTTGGTATTTTTTTGTTCTTGCCACTAGTGGTATTTCCATTTTATCTACTATTTGTTTTACAATTTCATTTGGAATCATGGTTAAAAAGCTCTTATCGTTTACATACCATTTTACATATTGTTGTTTTTCCTCTTCTCGATAACTATCAAATTCAAATTTCATCGTATCATTTAGTACTACTTCATAATTTCCCATAATAATTAGTCCTACTTGCTTACTATAATTTGCAAATTGGCAGTCTTTTAATGTTTCTAAAATCTTATTTTTATCGTCTTCTGCTAGGCTAATTGTTACTGTTTCTTTTCCATCCATCTTAGCTGCAAAATGATATATTGCATATATTTGCTCTACCCCTTCTATTTTTACCTTTTCTTTTCGTAAAAATAGCCTGTATGCCCAGCCATCCATTCCAAAAGCTCCTGTAAAATATAAAGTAATTGCTACTATAATACCAATTAATATTGTAACACCTATTACAAGCCCTTTTTTCCTTGTTTGTAACATAGCTAAACCTCCTCTTTATATTTTTTGTTTTTATTTTATCATTGCTTTTTATATTTCTCAACTATTTAAAAAAATAAATAAGACTATTATATTATTTTTTAGTTCTATTTCATAACTTTTTATTGCTTTATTTTTATGCTCTATTTTTTGTTTTGTAATATTTTATCGAAATTACACTATTTTTTTCTGAAACATATTCCCTTTTTGCTTAGAATATAGTATAATATACTTGTTATTTAAAAAAGCTAGTCTTTTTTATAAGAATAGGAGTGTGTTATTTCTATGTGGTATATTTGGTTAATTTTAGCAGGTGTATTTATGATTGCTGAGATTATAACAGTTGGCTTTTTAGTTTTTTGGTTAGGGCTTGGCTGTTTATGCGCTATGCTTACTAGCTTTATAACAGATAATATTGTCATTCAAACCACTGTTTTTGTGGTTACCTCTACTTTATTTATTTTCTGTACAAGGTCATTTGTAAAAAAACTCACCAAAAAAGATAAAACAGTTGTAACCAATGCTTATGCTATTGTAGGCAAAAAGGCTTTAGTGTTAAAAGATATTAACCCTTCTCAAGGCAGCCTTGGGCAAGTTAAAGTAGATGGGCAAGTTTGGACAGCTACCTGTGAAGCAAATGAAGTAATTGCCAAAGATACCGAAGTTTTAGTTTTAAAAATAGATGGTGTAAAAGCTATTGTTACTACAGACTTTAATACTGCTGTTACAGCTGAGTAAACCATTTTTTAATCTTTTGTTATTAATATTTTATTATATATTTTTTAATTTTACATAAAAATAAAAGGAGGAAATTTTTATGATATGGGTTTTATTAGTTTTATTAGTGATTGTTTTAATTATTGCATTTAATACCATTAAAATTGTAAAACAATCTGAAGTGTACATTATAGAAAGGCTTGGTAAATTTCACAAAGTAGCCGATGCTGGTCTTACCATTATTATACCTTTTGTAGACCATGTTCGTAGTGTGGTAAGTTTAAAACAACAAACTATGGATATTCCGCCACAAGGTGTTATTACACAAGATAATGTTACGATTACTATTGATACAGTAGTATTCTACAAAATTACAGACCCTGCAAAAGCAGTTTATGAAATTCAAAATTTAAAGAAAGGTATTGAATACCTAGCAATTACTACTATTCGTGATATTGTTGGTAAAATGGACTTAGATGATACTTTCAGTTCTAGAGATGCTATCAATGACCGTTTAAGAGTTATTTTAGATGAAGCAACTGACCAATGGGGTTGTAAAGTAGATAGAGTAGAAATTAAAGATATTACACCACCTGCTGATATTCGTGACGCTATGGAAAAACAAATGAATGCAGAAAGAAATAAAAGAGCTTTAATTTTACAAGCAGAAGGTGAAAGACAATCTGCTATTACCCTTGCTGAAGGTAAAAAAGAAGCTGCTATTCTAGAGGCTGAAGCTGATAGAGAAGCTAAAATTAGAAGAGCTACTGGTGAGGCTGAAGCAATTAAAAAAGTAGCAGAAGCAAAAGCAGAGGAAATTCATGTAGTATATGATGCTATGATGAGAGCAAACCCAGATGAAAAATTAGTACAACTAAAATCATTAGAAGCTCTACAAGAAGTTGCTAAAGGAGAAGCAAATAAAATCTTTATTCCTTTTGATGCAACTAAAGCATTAGGTAGCTTAGGCGCTGTTTCTGAAGTATTTAAAAAAGATAACTAAACTTTAAAATTATAACCTGATAACTGTATTTTGTTTTTTAACAATTACTTTTAAGTTATCAGGTTTCTTTTTTTATTTTTTAATCTACAGTATCATCTTTAATATAGTATTTTGTACCTAACATTTTGTCTGGTAAATACTGTTGTTCTACTCTATGTCCAGGATAATCATGTGGATATTTGTACCCTACTCCATATCCTTCTTTTGCCATACCGCTCAGCTGGTGCATTTCTAATATGCATTGGTATGAGCCCTGTATCTTTATTTGCTACATCTGCTAGTGCTTTATCAATACCTAAATAAGCGGCATTTGACTTTTTAGAAGTAGCTAAATATACGGCTGCTTCTGCTAATATAATTCTTGCCTCTGGCATACCTACCATAGTTACTGCTTGCATAGCAGATGTTGCCACTACTAAGGCATTCGGATTGGCCATCCCAACATCTTCTGCTGCTGCAATAACAATACGTCTTGCCATAAAAACTGGGTCTTCCCCTGCATTTAATGCTCTTGCTAAATAAAACAGAGCTGCATCTGCATCACTGCCACGCATAGACTTAATAAAAGCACTAATATTATCATAATGGCTATCTCCATTTTTATCAAATACTGCTTTTCTAGTTTGTACACATTCTTTTGCGATTTCATCTGTAATGGTAATTAACCCGTTGGCATCCATTTGTGTAGTAAGAACTGCTACTTCTAAGCCATTTAGGGCTGTTCTGACATCTCCCCCTGCAGTTTGTGCTATTTTTTCCAAAGTTGTATCTTCTATTTTTATATGATAGCTTGCTAACCCTTCCTCAGCTGTTAATGATTTTTTTAGCACTTTAAAAATATCTTCTTCTGTTAAAGGGCTTAAATGAAATACCATAGACCTTGAAATCAAAGCCTTATTTACTTCAAAATAAGGGTTTTCTGTTGTAGCTCCAATTAAAATAACAGTACCATTTTCTACAAATGGTAAAAGGGCATCTTGTTGCAATTTATTAAAGCGATGAATTTCATCTATAAATAAAATACATTTACCAGATGGATTTAATAGTACATTTTGTGCTGTTTCTATTGCATTTTTTATATCTGCCACCCCAGAAGTTACAGCATTAATTTTTATAAATTTGTATCTAGTTGTATTACTAATTACTCTAGCAAGTGAAGTTTTACCACAACCTGGTGGTCCCCATAGTATAATACTAGAAAGTCTATCTGCCTTGATTGTTCTATATAAAATTTTATCTTGTCCTAAAATGTGCTCTTGTCCAACATAATCTTCCAATGTTTTTGGGCTCATTCGATAGGCAAGCGGTTTACTCAAGTCCATTTTCTCCCTCTTTTCTGCATTTATTTTTAAATATAATGTTTCTTATCCCTATATTCCTTTTGCTAAATTAGTTAAACCTTTTCTAATAATATCTTCTACCGTTAATTCATTCATATTTACATTAACTAGAGCATCTGCTATTTCCTTTCTACTATAGCCTAATACTTGAAGAGCAGAAACTGCTTCTGATACTTTTTCATCCTCTGTAATGGCATTTTTCAAAATGCTATTTTCTGACTCCTCTTCTGGCATTATTTCTTGCTCTTTTTTTAGTTTATCTTTTAATTCTAGAATAATACGTTGTGCTGTTTTAGGACCAATACCTGGCAACTTTTTTAATACATTGACATCATTTGAAATAACAGCTAATGCAAAACCAGATGGCGTTACATTGGACAAAATAGTAAGTGCCCCTTTAGCACCAATGCCGCTTACAGAAAGTAGCAGTTCAAACATACGTAACTCTTCATTGGTAATAAAGCCATATAAACTAATATCATCTTCTCTAACTCTCATATAAGTATAAATTTTTACAGTTTCTCCTACTTTTCCAAGCTTTTCAATCGCACTTTCTGGCATATATATTTTATAACCAATCCCTGCAACTTCTATTACAATATATCCTTTTGTTTTTACTTCTAAATTACCTTTAATATGTGCAATCATTTTACTTCTCCTTGCTTTTTGTTTTTTCTTACTTATTGTATCATAAACAAAAAAATTTGCAAGTGTTTTTGCAAATTTTTGTTTGTAGCTTAGTTAGATAAGGAGAGTGTAAGAATCTTTGACAACTTAAAACTAGCATCCCCCTTGTTTATTATTTTTCATTACTTCTTTTTTTCTGCTTTGTTTTTATGTTTATACTTCTTACATTAAAATTTTTTAAAAGTTTATCTTTTCTTAATTTTCAAGCACTTTCAAAATTATTTTTAAAAGGTATTGTTTTTTTTGTTAAAATATGTTAAACTTAGTATTAGTCAATTTTATATTTGCATATAGGAGGTGCATTTTAATGGCAAAATGTGACATTTGTGGAAAAACATTATCTCATGGAAACAAAATCAGTATTGCTCGTTCTCATGTTAGTAGAAGGTCTACCAGAACTTTTAAACCAAATTTAAGAAGAGTAAAAGCAGTTGTAAATGGTGAAAATAAAACAATTCATGCATGCAGTAAATGCTTACGTTCTGGAAAAGTAGTTAGAGCTTAAAATAATAATATTGTTAAATGCTATTTGTTCAAATAGCCTTTTTCGTGTTTTATATAAGTATAATTGTTTAGAATAAATATGTATTGCATATTTATTTTGAACAATTATTTTTCTTTAATGCCAAATATAAATTTTACAATACCTCTTAAACATTTTGGAACCTTTTTTACAACAATCGTCATACAAATTCACTCTCCTCTTTTTTATAAAAATTATCTTTATTTACAAGATAGCCATATAAGCCCAACTATAATAATAGTTACTCCTATTGTAAATAGCCAACCTGATAAAGGAAGTAACAACACTAGTAAGATGCCAAGACCTAATCCAATTAAACATACTCCAATTGTTTTTTTCAGTGCTTTTATCATATTTTAAACCTCCCCTATCTTTTCGCTTTCAATAATAAGTTAACATACTTTTTATATATTATATTATGTTTTTTGATTATTTGTTACCGTTTTTCAACTAGTGGAGACATAAAAGTTAAATTCCTTTTGACTTCTATTTAAAACCATGCTATAATTAAACTATCTTAATTTATCGGAGGAAATGCACAAATGAAGTATTTGATTCTTCTTTTATTCATCTTCGTCACCATTGCATTGGGCGCTTTAAACGGTTGCATCGTAGCTCATATCTTACTTCATTGTCAGAGCCAAACCCCTACACTTCCCTTTTACAAGGGATACCGGCATTTTCTCACTATTTGGCACGTAGGTGGTTGGATATGGCTAATGCATTTATTACTTATCGTTTGTAGTCTGGCAGCATTTTTTTCCTGGTGCAGAAACAATATTATGTCTGCACATAAAGGTAGCTCTAAATAGGAGCTACCTTATTATAAATTATATAAAGGATGATATTTAAATGAAAAAAGAAAATGTATTACAAATTATTGATATTTTGAGGAAAACTTATCCAGATGCTAAATGTAGTTTAGATTTTGAAACACCTTTTCAAATGATGATTGCAGTTATGCTTTCTGCACAATGTACAGATGAAAGAGTAAATTTGACAACTCCTGCACTTTTTGCCAAATACCCTACAGCAGAGGCTATGGCAGATGCTCCTATTGAGGAATTAGAAACCTTAGTACATCCTTGTGGTTTTTATAAAAATAAGGCTAAAAACATGAAACTTGCCAGTCAAAAGATTTTAAAAGACTTTCATGGTGAAGTTCCTCATAGTATGGAAGAGCTAATTACTATTCCTGGTGTTGGTAGAAAAAGTGCTAATGTTATTATGTTAGAAGCTTTTAATAATCCTCAAGGCATTGCAGTAGATACCCATGTAAAAAGAATTTCTAATCGTATTGGCTTTTCTAAACAAAGTGAACCAGAAAAAATTGAACAAGACTTATTAAAATTATTTCCAAAGGAATTTTATAAAGATGCCAACCATATTTTAATTTGGCATGGTAGAAATACTTGTACTGCTAGAAATGCAAAGTGTAATGATTGTCCTCTTTTTGACAATTGCCTTAAAAATTTATCTTAATATTTTTTATTATTTTGTATTTTTACTGTCTTAATAAATCGTGCATAATTTTATTATTTTGATTTATACTAATAACTAGAGGTGATAATTTTGACTAATATTAATTGTTCTGAAAATTGTATTTATCAAAAAGATGGAAAGTGCTCTCTTGAAAATATCTCACAACAAACAGTAAATCAGCATTCTTCTTGTGCTTATTTTGTAGGGTCAAAGTTGCCTAGTACGAAAAAATAAATAGAAAAATGATTTCTTGACATTCTTCCTTAAATGATATATATTTATTTTACATTGTAACTTTAAATAGAAAAAGAAAGGAAGAAATTTTTTATGTTTAAATTATCTAAAATATCCAAAATTTTAATTTTGAGCATTGTACTTTTATTGGTATGTTCTTGTGGCTGCATGGCTGCTAATACTAACTCAGCTCCATCTAATGATACTACCAAAACAGAGGACAAAAATACTTCTGGTTCTAGCAATCTTTCTGTTATGAATACCGACCTATATTTAGCAGAAGATGATGTTACCATTAGTGATGTCATTAATGGCAATGCTTTTGTTTATGCTAAAAATGTTACTATTACAGGACAAATTTATGGTGATTTATTTGTGTTTGCAAGTAATATAACAATTGCAGAAAGTGCTTTAATTGCCAATAGCCTATATGTTTGTGGAAATACAATTGTATTTCATGGGCAAGCAAATGATGTATATGCTTTTGCACAAAGTTTTACTTCTAAAGAAAATTCTTATATTAACAGAGATCTAAAACTTTATGGTGCACAAGTTACTTTAAATGGTCTTATTCAAAGAGATGCTTATATTGCTGTTGCAAATATGGCAATTTCAGAATCTGCTCAAGGTATTATTGGTGGCAACTTACATTATAGTGCTTCTAAAGAACAAAATATCCCAAAAGGAGCAGTTATTGGTAAAGTAGAATTTTCACAATTTACCACTCCTGAAGTAACACCTGGACAAATTGTTTTAAATTATGTTATAAAATTTGTAAGGGTACTTGTTTATGCCATTGCTATTATTTTATTTGCTGTATTGGTTACTTCTAATTTTCCTGCTAAAGCAACTTATTGTATGAGCCAAAAGCCTTTTGTAAGTGCAAGTATTGGAATTTTAGCTTTTGCAGCTATTCCTATTGTTAGTATTATTTTATTAGTAACTAACTTTTTCACCTATGTTGGTATAGCACTTTTGGCACTTTATATCTTTATGCTTTCTATTACTATTGCTATATTAGGTATTGCTGTTGGTAATTATGCTACTAACAAGTTTACCAAAAAACAAACAAAGGCGAAGGTTATTTTATTTTCTCTTGCTGCTGTAACAGTAATATGGTTACTACAATTAATTCCTATCATAGGTGGTTGGATATCTATTTTTACTGTTGTTTTTGGTTTCGGAATTTTACTATATTCTATTTTTCTAAAAAAAGACATTAGTAAATTAGATACTGCTCAAAAGTAATAAAAATAGAAATAAAAGAGGAAGAACTTTGTGTTTAGTTCTTCCTTTTTTATTTTATCCATCTTTCATTTCATTTTATTAGTTTATGATTTTCACACTTTAACTGTTTTTATTCTTGTTTTAATTTTTGTACCGTTTCTAGATAGTTATTAGAATTTATTAGAGCACTACCTATAACCATTACATTTACTCCTGCTTGTTTTATTTGTTCTGCATTTTCTAAGCCAATTCCCCCATCTGCTTGTATATCTATTTCTAAGTTATGTTCTTTTAGGTATTTACTTAAATTTTGTATTTTTGAAATCGTTTGTAGTATTAGTTTTTGCCCTCCTTCTCCTGGCTCAACTGTCATTACTAATACCATATGAATATATGGTAAATACTCATATATTTCCTCTATATTGGTCTGGGGCTTAATAGCAATCCCTACTCTTACATTGTTTTGTTTGCCATATTCTATCCATTCCATTACTTGCTTTTTATTTTTAGCTGCTTCTAAGTGAAATGTTATTATATTAGGCTCGAAAACTAAAAAGCTGTCCATATACATTTTTACATCTTCTACCATTAAATGAACATCTAATGGTAGGTTTGAAATGCTATTTAAATACTCACAGTTTTCTAACATTTTATTAACTGTATTATTTTTTACAAATTGACCATCCATAACATCAATATGAAAGTAGTTTATTTTGGCTGTTTCTAGATTGTATAGAGTTTGAATTGCATTTTCGTTTTTCATATTTAAAAGAGATGCTGCTATTTCTACCATTTTTGCTCCTTTTCTTTTAATTCTTGATAAATTTTTTGATAGTTCTGATACCTCGTTTTGGCAATTTTTCCTTTTTCTATGCCTTGTTTGATGCCACAGTTTTCTTCTTTTATATGATTACATCCTGCATATTCACATTGCCCTAAATATGGCTCAAATTCTATAAAGTATCTGTCCAAATCATTACTTGAAATTTCAGATAGTTCAAAGGTTGAAAACCCTGGTGTATCTGCTATATATGAACTTTCATCACAAGAATATAAGGTTACTTTAGTAGTGGTATTTTTGCCTTTTTGATTTTTGTTACTTATTTCCCCTTCTTGTGTGATTTCTTTTTTAAAAATGTTGTTTAATAAAGTGGATTTTCCTACACCAGAATTTCCTGCTAGAGCAGTAATTTGATTTTGTAAATAGGTTTTAAGTTTTATTATTTCTGATGGTTGTTTTGCATTTGTTTCTAATACATGATATCCAATTTCTTTATAAATTTTAGCTATTTGTTTTGTTTGTTCTTCTAGTACCAAGTCTGTTTTATTTAAAATAATAATACTATTTACATCAAGCCATTTGGCAAATATTAATTGTTTATCTAGTAGTAATAAGTCTGGTTTTGGCATTTTCATTGAAACTACAAAAATGAGCTGTGTTAAGTTTGCCATTTTAGGGCGCTTTAGCTCATTTTGACGGGGCATTATTTCTTCTATAATGCCCTCTTTTTTATTTTCTTCTATCATAATTTCTACTTTGTCACCTGGCAATGGTGCTATTTTTTCTTTCTTAAATTTTCCCCTTGCCAGGCAGTTATATACTTCATTTTCTACTTTTACTTGGTATAGATTTGAGCTGGTACAAATTACGATTCCTTTTGGCATATATGCTCCTTTTAGTCTATAATTAAAACTGGGTTTGTTACTGTTAAGTCAAATTGTTTTTCTGAAATTTTTACATCATCTGCAAATATTTTAACAGTTACTGTACCTTTTCCTGATGCATTTGCTGTAACATTTGTTGCATCTTTTCTTTGTTTATCCCTATATACAGTATCTCCATTTACTTCTATTCTTAGCTCTACTGTTGGGTTTATTTCATTTCCTTCTTCATCTACATCAATAGTTGCTTTGCTACCTAATACAGATTTTAAGTTTAATTTAATTTCTCCTGTTTTGATAGCTTCTATTTTATTTACTGTAATGGTTATCTTTGTTTTTTCATCAACTGTTGTTCCTGTTTCAATGCTTTGTCTTAATACTTTACCATTTACTTTTGTAGTGTCTTCTTCATAAACTACTATTACATCTAAGTCTTTTAATTTCTTTTTAGCATCTGATTCTGTATCTCCTACTACATATGGAACTACTACTTGTTTAATTCCAGTTCCTATACTTACATATATTTTTACAGTTTCACCTGCTTTTAGTTCTACCCCTTCTTCTGGGTTTTGTTTTATAACAACACCTTCTTCTACTGTTTTACTAGTTTCTTCTATTTTTTCTACTTCTAGATGTAATTCATCTTTCAATAAACTTTGAGCCTCTTCCAATTTCATTCCCACTACTTTTTTCATGGTTACCATTTCAGTACCTTTACTAACTACTACTTTTATAACGGTATCTTCTTTTACTTGGTAATTTTCTACAAAAGGTGGCTCTTGTGAAATAATTTTGTCTTTTTCTACTTGTTCATCAAATACTTCTTCTGTTACTTCTATTTTTAATTTAGTATCTCCAAGCATGCTATTTGCCTCTTCTAAAGTTTTTCCTACAAAGTCTGGTAAATCTACATTTTTAGGTTGCCCACTACTCAAAATAGCTTGTGTTCCAAAGAATCCTGCTATTGGTACAATCGCAAGTACTGCTATAATAGCAACTGTTATCCATACTTTTTTTGCTGCAGGGTGTTTTGTAAAATATCCTTCTTGTTTTCTTTCTTTTTTATTTTCTTGTCTACTTTCCATTTTTACATCTTCTCCTATCGTTGGAATTCTTTGTGTGTATTGCATATTTTCTGCATTACTTTTTACAAAGTTTCCTTCTGGGTTTTTTAGTGCTAAACTTAGGTCTTTTAATAGTTCAGTTGCATTTTGATATCTTAGGCTAATATCCTTTTCCATTGCTTTCATAATAATTTTATTAATTGCAAATGGAATAGAAGGGTTTAGTTTGATTGGCTCTATTGGCTTTTCTTGCATATGCTTTAAGGCAATAGATACTGGTGTATCTGCATCAAATGGTACTCTGCCTGTTAGCATTTCATACATTACTACTCCTAAAGAGTAAATATCTGATTTGGCATCTGTATACCCTCCACGTGCATGTTCTGGTGAAAAATAATGGACAGAACCAATGGTAGTGCCAAAAGCTGTAATAGTAGAATTAGATACTGCTTTAGCAATTCCAAAATCGGTTACTTTTGCAATACCATCTTCTGTAATAATAATATTATGTGGTTTTATATCTCTATGTACAATATTATTTTTATGGGCAGTTTCTAATGCTGATGCTACTTGAATGGCAATATTGACAGACCATTTCCATGGTAATACTCCATCTTCATTAATAATTGCTTTTAAGGTTTTTCCTTGTACTAATTCCATTACAATGTAGTGTGTATGTTCTTCATGTCCTACATCAAAAATAGAAACAATATTTGGATGGGTAAGGCTTGCTGCTGATTGTGCCTCTGTATTAAATCTTTTGATAAATTCTTCATCTGTAATAAATTCATCTCTTAATACTTTTACCGCTACATATCTTTTTAGGATATTACATCTGGCTTTATACACAGCTGCCATACCGCCTTCTCCTATTTTTTCCAGTATTTCATATCGATTTCCTATTACTTTACCTACTAAATTCATATGTTTTTCTCTCCCCTATATTATTGTTATAATAGTAATATTGTCATATCCACCAGCTTCATTTGCAAGTTGTACTAATTTTTCTGGTGCTGTTTTTGGATTTTGTCTTATAATTTGATAAATATCTTCTTCTTCTAACATATTGGTTAGTCCATCTGAACACATTACTAAGATGTCGTTTTCTTCTATATTTCTTATTCTTACATCTGGTTCTACACAGCTAGTGCAACCTAAAGCTTTTGTAAGCATATTTTTCTTTGGATGATGGTTTGCTTCTTGTCTTGTAATTTTGCCATCTTCTACTAATTGTTGCACATAACTATGGTCTTTGGTTAATTTGCGTTCTCCCTTTTCTCTTAACCTATAAATTCTACTATCTCCAACATGTCCAATATATACCTTATTATTATATATGAAACAAATATCTAAAGTAGTACCCATTCCTTGTAATTCTTCTGCTGTTTTTGATTTTTCATATACTATTTTATTGGCATATTCTATGCATTCCTTAATCAGTTCTATAATTGCTTCTTTTTCATGCTTAATTTGACTAAAATGATTTTCAAAATACCCTTTGGCTGAATCTACCGCTAATTTACTTGCTACTTCTCCACCATTATATCCTCCCATACCATCTGCTAAAATATAGAGTTGGATATCATTTTCTGATTCAGGTATTAGATAATAGTCTTGGTTCATTTCTCTTGCTTTGCCAACATCGGTTTTAGCAAAACCTCTCATTTAGTTTCCTCCTATTTTTAGTTTAAATTCTTTCTTCTTAATTGACCACAAGCAGCATCTATGTCACTTCCAAGTTCTCTCCTAATTGTTGCTACAATGCCATGTTCGTTTAAATAGTCTCGAAATCTTATAATATTTTCATTACTACTTTTTACAAAACCACCCTTTTCAATTTTGTTAATTGGTATTAGGTTTACATGGCAAAGCATGCCTTTTAATAAGTTTACCAATGCTTTTGCATCTTCTATATTATCATTACTTTCTTTGGCTAGTGCATATTCAAATGAAATTCTTTTATTGGTCTTTGCAATATAACATTTGCAAGCTTCTATAAGTTCTTCAATTGGATATAAGTTATTTACTGGCATCATTTGACTTCTTTTTTGATTGTTTGTTGCATGGAGTGAAATCGACAAAGTACATTGTAAATCTTCTTTAGCAAAATCATAAATACGTGGTACTACACCTGAAGTAGATACGCTAATATGCCTTGCTCCAATATTTAAACCTTTGGGATGATTTAAAATTTTAATAGCTCTCATAACATTATCATAATTATCAAATGGTTCTCCAATCCCCATAAAAACAATATTAGAGATAGATTCTTTTATGTCTTGCTCTACTGCAAGTACTTGTTCTACAATTTCACCACTGCTTAAATTTCTTATAAATGCAATACCTGTAGAGGCACAAAACTTACATCCCATTTTGCAACCTATTTGGGATGAAACACAAATGGTTTTACCATGGTGATATTGCATTACTACAGTTTCAATAGCATTTCCATCTAATACATCAAATAAGTATTTTATAGTTCCATCTGATGATTCTTGCTTTTTTAAAATTTCAAAATTACACATATGGTAGCTTTGTTTTAGTTTTTCCCTAAGTTCTAATGATAAATTTGTCATATCCTCTATCTGTTTTACTTTTTCTTTATAGAGCCAGCTAAAAATTTGCTCTGCTCTATATGGTTTTTCTTCTAGGGAAATAAGTTCTTGCTTTAATTCTTCTAAAGAATAATCTTTGATATTTTTCATCGTTTTATTTTTTATTTTTTTCGTCCTTCCGTAAGGCTTTCATTCTTATTGTCATTTATATCATAATTGCTTTTTTTTTTCAATAGTTTGTACTAATTTTAAATACCTTTTCTTATTTATTTTTTGAAAGTTGCTTAAATTTTTTAAGTCTTTCGTTATAAGCTTCTATTAGTTCTTTTTCATAAGCAAGTGTTGGGTTTTGTATTTGCATCCTTTGCATTAGTTTTATGGTAAATAATGGGTTTAAAATTAGGAGTGGACCTATCATGTAAGTAGCTATAAAATTGTTTTGTTTTATGCCTTCTAATTTTGTTTGCTCATTCATTCCAATTCCCATCTCTACTTCTGAAAAGTAATTTTTTGTGTTATCTCCATATAGCATGGTAAATTGACTTTTAAAGCCTACCAATTCTATATCTTCATACTTTCCTAAAAACATGCTATTATGTCTATTTAACATATTTCTTTTACTATAAATGTCAAATATATCAAGTGCTTCTATTTTGCTGCCATCTTCATTTTCTATATACTTTCCTAGAACCTCTACACTATTACCTGTAAATAAAAAAACTTGTCCTTTTTCTATTAGGTCTTTGATTCTATTTTTATAAGGCATTAGTTTTTGAATAACAATTTCTTGTGCCCTTTCTGATAAAGTCCCCATATAGATAAGTGAAATATCGTCTTTTGTTACAAATAATGGTTCATCATTAATCGCAGTTTCTACTATTTTAGCTTCTGGTAAACACTTTTTTAAATACTCTATATTACCAATATCACCATTTAAATTACCAAATTCAGAATACAAAATTTCTATTTCCATTTTTGATTCACTCCTAAGCTTTAAAATTTTATGCTTTTTCAATTAGTTCTTTTACTCTTTGCTTGATTTGCTTTGTTTCTTCAATAGAATATAAGTCATGTAAGATAAAGATTTTTTCGATATCTTTTAATTCTAGCTCATTGGTTGCTTGTAATAACTCTTTTTTATGTATCATTTTTTCTGGCTCAATTCCTGCAATTAGGCATCTTACATAAGAGTCTAGGTAACGTGGTCCTGCAATAATTACCTGCTTAATTGATGGGTCTTTTAAAAATTCATAATCGGTATCATAATACCATGCAATATTTTCAGAGCCATTGGCCTCTTCATGTAAGTCATCTAAAATAACAATAACTGCTTTATTTCCTTTTTGTTTTCTTACATAATTAAAAGCTTGGGAGCAAGCAATTGGGTTCATTCCTTTAGCAAGTTGGGTAACAATTTGATAGTTTTTATACTCTTCTTTACTATACCTTGTTTCTACTATTTTTAGTTTTGCTAAAGATTGGTTAATTTGTTCTTGGGTAAGGTTTAGCTGTTTTAATACAATAATTACTGCTAGCATGTTGTATATATTAATCATATTATCATTAGCAATATCGTATATTTCCTCAGTTTCCTTTGTTTTTACTGTTATTTGCATATTGTTTAAGTCCACATTGGTTACTAGGTAGTCTGGATTGGGTGATTTATAGCTACAATTTGAGCAGCTTACTTTGCCAATATGATGATATCTGACATATTCATATTGTAGTTTTGATAAACAATGTGGGCATACTCTAATATCTCTAGTAATATTTTCACATTCTTCAGTATCAGTAGGAAGCCTTCCTATAGAGAAGTATATTTTTTTATTTTCATTTGCAATGTTGCTACAAATAATATCATCTGCATTTTCTATCATAATGGTATCTTTTGGAATATACTGATTTAAAATATCACTAATAAACTCTGTATGTGCATTACGCATTAAAGAGTCTCTAAAAAGGTTGGTGCATACTAAATAAGTTGGAGTTATATAAGGGTATACTTTGTTTGCACTTCTTTCATCAATTTCTAAAACAGCTAAGTCTTTTTTTGCTTTTCCTGTAAGGGTAGAGCCTTGAATTAATGTAGTTGCAATACCGCCATCTATATTAGAGCCATATTTATTATTGATAAAATCAAAACCATTTTGCTTTAAAATATCATTAATCATGTTACAAGTAGTAGTTTTACCATTAGTACCTGTTACTCCTATAATGGTTTTTGGCTTTTGCAACATTCCCATAAAATGAGGACATATAAAAAGTGCTAATTTACCTGGAAAATAGGTTGCATTTCTTTTTAGTAGTTTTAAAAATGCACTAGAAAGCTTTGCTCCCCATAGTGCTATATAAAATTGAATGTTTTTTCTATATTCCATTTCTTACTCCTAAAAATTGTTTTTTACTTTTTTTAATTTTACCCTTCTTTTTTTGTTTTAGCAAGTACTTTTTAATTTTTATGTAAAAAAAGCAGAAACCTTTACATTTCATAAAGGCTTCTATTATTATCTAAAATATAATTTGGCTTTTATACTATTTTTGTAATATTTGTTCTATACCAGCTATTCTTTTTTCAAAAACTTGATTGGTCATGTCTGCAATTTCATTATATTCTTTTAGTTTTGCAAAGTTCCTCATATTTACTTTATGATATTGTTCCATTACTTTTTGATTTTCTATTTGTGCTTGTCTAATTTCTTTTAATAATTGCTCTGCTTCATCTACAAATCTTGTTAATTCTTCTACTTTTAACATGGCATATTCCTCCTATAATTTTTATTCTAGTTTTAAAATGATAACTTTAATACACCTCCTAATTAACATAGAGATTGCCCGCAAAAACTCCCTATATTACAAAAAGATTTTTTTGAATAAAATAGTTTGAAAATACTGCCGAAAAAATTAAAATGATTTTCCTAAAATTTAATTTGAATTAACTGTGCTATATTATAGAACTTTTGTTTTTTCTTGTCAATAGTTTTTTTCTATTTTTTTAATAATATTTCCATAAGAAGTTATCATGCCATTTGATATAAAAATTTAACTAATGTATTGGAATTTTAAATTTTTGATTGCATTTTATTTTAACTTTCTATATAATGTATCATAATAAAACTTGAGGAGGAATGTATATGTCAATTCATTGTAATGCTAGTAAAGAAGATATCAAAAAAATTGTACTAATGCCTGGTGACCCTTTACGTGCTAAATATATTGCTGAAAATTTTTTAGAAAATAGTCATCTTGTAAATACGGTAAGAAATATGTTAGCTTATACTGGAACTTATAAAGGAAAGGAAATAACTGTATTTGCTTCTGGTATGGGAATGCCTAGTATGGGTATTTATTGTTATGAATTATACAAGTTTTATGATGTAGATACCATTATTCGTATTGGTTCTTGTGGTAGTTATAATACATCTTTGAATTTATTTGATACCATTTTAGTAGATCAGAGCTATACAGAAGGAAATTTTGCTTATGAGTGGAGTGGCGTAGAATGTCATATTCAAAAATCTTGTGAAGATTTAAATGATATAATTGAGCAAACTGCTAAGCAAATTAATATTCCTTATTTTAAAGGTAATACGCTATGTAATGATTGTTTTGATGGCTATATTGATGATATCCATGAACTGATTGCTCGTTTTCCTAAAGACTTAAATATTACAGCTTGTGAAATGGAAGCTTTTGCTTTATTTTATATAGCAAATCATCTTCATAAAAAGGCTGCTTGTTTATTAACAGTAGTAGATGCTTATTATAAAAATTAAGAACGTAGATCTTAAGAACGTGAAAAGTCTTTAAATAATATGATTACTTTAGCTTTAGAAAGTGCTTTAAAAATATAAAATAAAAGTATATATTATTAATTTTCATTTTAATAATATATACTTTTTTATTTATTTTGTGATAGATAAGATTTTATATTGTAACACACCTGCTGGTGCTTGCACTTCAACTACTTGATTTTTTTTAGCACCTAATATGGCACTACCAATTGGTGATTCATTTGAAATTTTATTTTGTGCTAAATCCACTTCTGTAGAGCCAACTAAGGTATAGCTTACTTCTTCATTAAATTCTATATCTAACAATTTTACAGTATTACCTACCTGAACTGTTTTAGTATCTATTTCTGACTCATCAATAATTTTGGCATATCTAATTTTGTTTTCTAATTCCGCTATTTTTGTTTCGTTTTCTGCTTGGGCATTTTTAGCCTCATCATATTCAGAATTTTCAGATAAATCACCAAAACCTAGAGCTATTTTTATTCTTTCTGCTATTTCTACTCTTTTTGTTGTTTTCAAATAATCTAATTCTTGTTCTAATTTGTCATATCCTTCTTTTGTTAATAGTACTTCTTTTTCTTCCATTAGTCTTACCTCCTTTTGCTTTAAAACTAAGTCACAACAAATTATATTTTTCTAACTTGTTACTGACTTTAATACTATAATAGATATTCTTTTTTTTGTCAAGCTATTTTACATGAAATTCATTGTATTTTTACAAATACTCCTTAAATATTATTCTTTTAAGCAGTCTCATTTTGTGTCATTTCATATTCTTTTTGTGCTACTTCTCCTTTTGTGCCATATAGTTTTACAATTTTAATTTTGTCATTTAACATTTGCTCTTTTATTTTATAAAATGGTTGTTTTTGATTAATAATACTTTCATATAAAGTAGTAAGACAACAGTTTTCTAATAGATGATATTTACTAAAAAATTCTTTTATTTCATCACAAACATCTATATCAGCTCTTCTAATTTGTAAGCCATCAAAGCCTGCATAGTCATAATCTTCACAGTTTTCCATAGAAAGAATCACTGCACTTCTATAGATAGTGTATTTTTTCATCTCTTGTTTTGTAAAATCAAAATTTACTATAAATTTTGCCTTTTTTAAACTTTTCTTTTTATTATTTGTTACTGTTATAATATGGTCTTCTAGTTTATCTGCTATTTTTTGATATTGATGAATATTAGGAGTAACAATATTAATGGTTCGAAAACTATTTGCTAAAAATGCAATGTTTTGCAAATAACTCTGTTTTACCTCTTTTAGGCAAATATACAAGTCTTCTAGCTGTGTTTTTGTATTTTGTTTTTCTAAAATATATTCTAAAATTTCCTTTATTAAATATGGCATTAAGCCTTTTCCATTCATCATATGTACTTTTTGTTCTAACTGTAATTCTTGTTTTTGTTCTCCTAGTAGATTTTCCAGTTCTTTCGATAATACAATTGTGTCAATTTTATATTTGTTCATTAATCGTTTTACTTTTTGCATGCATTTTTTTAGTTTTTTTCTATTTATTTTTTGACTAGATTCAAAGGGAAATATCAATAAATAGGCTTGATAAATTTGCTTTATGGTAATGATATTAAAGTATTTTTTTATCCATACTACTCCTTCATAAAATAGATGGCAAATTTGATACTGTAACCTAGAAAGTGTTGTATTTTTTTCTTTTAGTTTGCTTAAAAAGCCAGTTTCATATAGTTCTTCATTATTGGTTTTTAATTTTAAATATCCTAGCACTAAAAATACCCCCATAGCTTGTTTTTTACATTATATGGGGGCAATTTTATTTTATGACTTTAAGTTACTATTTATTTTTTTGCTTGGTTAAATGCCTATTTAATTTACACCTATTTTTTCTGAAATTAAATTCCAAATGTTTTCTGGTTCCATATCTTTTTGCCAATATGCAGCACCTGCTAAGTTATATTTAGAAACTAAGTCTAGTTTTGCTGTAAGTGATTTTTCATCTTCTAACCATAACCTATAATCTATTCCACCTTTTTTGTATTCAACTACATATTGTTTTAAGTTATCATCCCAAGTTTTGGTAGCATTACTTGGAATAACACTGTCAAACTTTTTCATGCTGATAGCTTCACTTTTTAGTTTGCCACTAGAATTATTCCACCATACTCTTGCATAAAATGGTAGTCCTAGTATTAGCTTTTCTTTTGGCACTCCTTCTTGTCCTAAAAATTTTTGTATATTTACTTCTACCCAATCACAACCTGCTGTTGTACCTGGTTTGTCAGAAGATATACCATATTGGTCATATCCCATAAATATCATATAATCTACCACTTTTGCTATGGTATAACGGTCATAACATAATGACCAGTTTGGTGAGCCATCTGGTGCGGTAACATCTACTGATAATACAGCGCCTATTTCATTTAAACGTGGCTCTAGCTCTATTAAGAAACGAGAAAAGTAGTTTTTGTCTGCTTCATACATATTTTCAAAGTCTATATTAATGCCATCTAATTTATATTTTACAATATATTCTACAATTTGATTAATCATTTTTTCTCTTAATTTATAGTCCCTTAAAATTTCTCTTGTAGTGTCATTTAATGATTCATTTGAAAGGGTTGGCCAAACTTTATAGCCATTATTGTGTGCCCAGTTTATATATTCTTCTCCACTTTTTCCGATATATTCTTCTATTTGCCCCTTGCCTGCTTGTTTTAAACGAAAACTGGTTGGTGCTACTACATTGACTCCTTTAATCGTAGTACCTGTTCTATCTGGTGCTGGTGCATATTCTGAATAATAATCCCATACTAAACTGATAGGCCCTTTTATTTTTGGTTGTTTTTCCATAGCCTCACGAATTTGATTACTTTCTCCTAAATCATTTACTTTAACATATCCTAATATGCCTTCTTTTGTTCTTACCCTTGTCCATCCTTCTGGTACTGGATAATCACTGCGATTGGCTATGCTTAAAGTTTCACCTTGTTTTACTTTTGCTAATGTTTTTGAAATTGTCGTTGTTTTATATTTAACACTAATGTTTTTTGCTGCTGTTGCAATACTATAGGCTCTATCTAATGAGTCTACAGTAACAATATTGGTTTCTGGTACATAGGTAATTTTAATGTTATACACATCACCTAATTCTGAAAATGGAATATAATAAGTTCCCTCTTTTTGCACAGTTTCTCCTTTTATTTTAACATTAGAGCTATTTACTTCCATTTCCTTTTTGCCAACTGGTAACATAGCTACTTTTTCTTCTGCTGCTGTTATAATAGCGTTATATTGTTCATCATAAGTAATGGTACTATCAAAAAAGTTTGCAATATCTGCTTTTGATACATATACTACTCCATCTTGTACAAAAACATCTGCTTTTAGGGATGATGTTACATTACTATTATTAATAATAAAATTTACTTTGTCTTTTATTTCATGTGTTACATAATTTTTACTAGCTATATAAAATACACCAACAATAACTGCTAAAAATATCAATACTACTACTATTTTTGCTACTATTTTTAAACCACTTTTTTTATTATTTGTCATTTTTTTATTTTTCTCCTTAAAAATTTCTTTTATTTACTATACCACAATTTTGTTTTTTCGCAAATAGTATTTCTAACAATTTAAGAAATTTTTGTATAAATTTTTATTTTTAGGAAATCATAACAGTAGCAAAATTAAATGGAGGTTGATATAAAATGGGAATTGAAAAACATTTAATCATTACAGGTACTTCTACAATTTCTTGGAAGGATGCAGTTGTACAAGCTGTTTCTGAAGCTTCAAGAACAATTGATTATTTATCTAGTGTTAAAATTTTAGAGCAAAGAGCTAAAATCGATGGTAAAAAATTAGTAGAATATTTTGTAGATTTAGATTTATCTTTTGTTATTGATAGAGATAGAGATTAAGGAGGTTAACTTTAAAATGAAACCAATTGAAACCAAGCAAGAATACAGTGATTATGTAGATAAAAAATCGCCTAACTCACCTATTTTAAAAAACTGTTTTAATGCCTTTTGGGTGGGTGGCTTAATTTGTAGTATCGGACAAATCATTATGGATTTTTGTATTTATAAAGGTATGGATCAAACCGCAGCTTCTACTGTTGTTTCTATTACCTTAATAGCAATTGCTGCTATTTTAACTGGTTTAAATATTTTTAATAAGTTGGGCAAATTTGCAGGTGCTGGCTCATTAATACCAATTACTGGGTTTGCTAATTCCATTGTTTCACCTGCAATTGAATACAAATCAGAAGGCTATGTCATGGGTGTTGGTGGCAAAATGTTTACTGTTGCTGGGCCTGTTTTAGTTTTTGGTATTAGTGCTTCTGTTATTATTGGTATTATAGCAGCTTTATTTGTCCATTAAAAAATACAGGTTTATGGGTATAACCTTTTTACAAAAACCTAAATACTATTTTTATATTTAAGGAGATTTATGAAACGTTTAGGTATGCAGACAATTAGTTTTGATACCCCTCCTACTATTTTACAAACAGCAAGCATTGTTGGGCCTAAGGAAGGTCAAGGTCCACTTGCTAAGTATTTTGACCAATGTTTGGAAGATGAGTTTTGGGGAGAAAAAACTTGGGAAAAAGCAGAGAGCAAAATCATAAAGGAAACTGTGAATATGGCTATTACAAAGTCTGGTATTGCAGCAACTGATATTGATTATTGTTTTGCTGGAGATTTATTAAATCAATGTATTTCCTCTAGTTTTGGACTAAGAGAACTTAATATTCCATTTTTTGGTGTATTTGGAGCTTGCTCTACTTTTGTAGAAAGTTTATGTTTAGGAAGTGTATTTATAGAATCAAAAGCAGCTACTAATGTACTTTGTGCTACTTCTAGTCATTTTTGTAGTGCAGAAAAACAATTTCGTTTTCCATTAGAGCTTGGTAACCAAAGACCCCCTACTTCACAGTGGACTGTAACAGGCTCTGGTGCTGCTATTGTTAGTGCTAATCGGTACAGGACCTTTTATTACAGCTATTACCCCTGGTAAAATTGTAGACATGGGAATTAAAGATGCTAATAATATGGGAGCTGCTATGGCGCCTGCTGCTTTGGATACTTTAATTACCCATCTAAAAGATACTGGTAGAAAACCTAGTTATTATGATGTTATTGTTACTGGTGACTTAGGGCATATTGGTAAAGACATTGTAGTAGAGCTTAGTCAAACAAAAGGTTATAACATAAAAAGCAATTATCAAGACTGTGGTGTTTTGATATTTGATAAAGATAAACAAGACACTCACTCTGGAGGTAGTGGTTGTGCTTGTATTGGAACTACCTTTTCTGGCTACTTTTTCAAACAATTACAAGAAAGAAAAATCAATAGAATTTTGTTAATTGCTACTGGTGCTTTGACAAACTCTACAAGTGCTCAGCAAGGTGAAAGTATTCCTGGTATTGCACATGCCATTGCTATTGAAAATTAGTTTTGTAAAATTTGAAATAAAAAATAGACAAAAACAAAAAAATATAAAGAAAGGAAATTGTTAGTTTTACTTTTAGTAACTAACATGTATGATAAAATGGAATTTTTACAAAGTATAGATTGGATGGGACTTTTAAAATGCTTTTTAGTTGGTGGTGTTATTTGTATTATTGGTCAAATTTTAATTGATAAAACCAAATTAACACCTGCTAGAATTTTAGTTATTTTTGTTACAACTGGTGCAATTTTAGGTGGTCTTGGGATTTATCAATACCTAATAGATTTTGCAGGAGCTGGTGCAACAGTACCTCTAACTGGCTTTGGTGCTAACCTTGCCAAAGGTGCTATGCAAGAAGTGCAAAACTCTGGTCTTTTAGGAGCTTTTGTAGGTGGTGTTAAGGCTTCTGCTGGTGGTATTGCAGCTGCTGTTTTCTTTGGCTATTTAGCCTCTTTAATTGCAAAACCTAAAATTAAAAAACAATAGTAAAAAATGATAAAGATGCATTTCCATTTGAAGTTTGAAATGCATCTTTTATTTTATTCTATTCGTAATTCATTTAGCTCATTTAAGAGACTATTAACCTCACTATCTTGTGTATTAATATAATTTTGTTGCATATTTTTGGTTTCATAAGATTGTCTTAAAATCCCCTCTTCTCCTGCTATCATATTAATCGTAGCACCTACTAATATAAATATAATAATCATTGTAATAATTAGTACAATTAGTGTTACACCTTTGTTATTTTTTAGTAATTTTCGCATTTATTTTTCTCCTTTCGTAACTACCTTTTAACCAAGCGGAACGCAAAAATTTAAGTTCAAAAGGCTATTTTCTCTTGTATTTTTCCCCACTTTATGTCATAATATCCATAGTATTTAAGAAAGGACTTGTGATTAATTTTATGGATACTCTTTTGAAGAAATTAGAATATATGCAAATTATACAAATAATAGAAAAATATTGCAAGACCTATTTAGGAAAAAAACTTTTGTATCAACTTAAACCTAGCTTTGACTTAGAGACTGTAGAAAATTCCCTATCTGAAACAAGTCAAGCCTCTACTCTCCTTCATCAAAAAGGTCCTATTCCTTTGTTTGAAATAGATGAAGTTGAAAAGTATATCAAAATGTTAGAAAGTCGGTCAAATTTTATCAATTAAGGCTTTTATTGGAATATGTAATATTTTAAAAATGGCCTTTGCCCTTCATGAATATTTCTATGCACAAGATGGTATTGAATTAAGTGGCTTTTCTCATATAGAGCCTTACTTTTCTTGCCTTTATACGAATCCCGATTTGCAAAAAAACATCTCTGATAAAATTTTTGATGAAAATACTTTAGTAGATAATGCTTCTCCTAAACTGGCCTCTTTAAGAAAAAATAGGAAAGGGTTAGAAACTAGTATTAAAGATAAATTAAATTCATATATTCATTCTAGTAGTTACTCAAAATATATTATGGAACCGATTGTAACGATTCGTAATAATCGTTATGTAATACCTGTAAAAGAAGAGTATCGTGATAATATAAAAGGCTTTATCCATGATACCTCTAGTAGTGGTTCTACTCTTTATATTGAGCCTACTGCTATTTTTGAAATGAATAATCAAATTAATCATATTAAAATGGAAGAAGACATAGAAGTACAAAAAATTTTGCAAACCTTATCTACTTGTTTATTCCCTTATACCGCACAGTTACTTCAAAATTTATCTTTAATCGGTCATATTGATTTAATTTTTGCAAAGGCTATTTATGGGAATTATGATGAAGGTGTTATTCCTAAATTGACTGCGCAAAAAGTAGTTAATTTTGTAAAAGCCAAACATCCTTTATTAGATAAACAAATCGCTATTCCTATTGATATTAGCTTAGGAAAAGAGTTTGATTGCTTATTAATTACAGGCCCTAATACTGGTGGTAAAACAGTGGCTTTAAAAACAATGGGACTTTTACTTTTGATGGCTTATTCTGGCATTCCTATTCCCTGTAGTCAAAAGAGCTGCATTTGTGTATTTTCCAATATTTTCGTAGATATTGGAGATGAACAAAGTATTGAGCAAAGTTTAAGTACTTTTTCTGCCCATATGAAAAATATTGTCACTATTACTAATTTAGCAGGTAATAATACTTTAGTTTTGCTAGATGAACTGGGCTCTGGTACAGACCCTGTAGAAGGAAGTGCTTTGGCTATTAGTATTTTAGAAGATTTAAAACAAAAAGGTGCTCTTATTTGTTGTACCACTCATTATCCAGAACTAAAAGAATTTGCCTTAGTTACAGATGGTTTTGAAAATGCAAGTTTTGAATTTGATTTAGAAAATTTAAAACCGACTTATCATTTATTGCTTGGTATTCCTGGTAAAAGTAATGCTTTTGAAATTAGCCAAAAACTAGGTCTAAACTCTTCTATTTTAGAAAATGCTACTTCCTTTTTAAAAGAAGATAAAATTGGCATTGAAGAGCTTTTGAAAAACATTTATGACCATAAACTAAGCATAGAAAAAGAAAAAGAAGAATTGGAAAAAAATTTAACACAAATTACTGCTTTAAGGCAAAGTTTAGAACAAAACAAAAAAGAATTAGATACAAAGAAAAAGGAATTGTTAGAAAAAGCCAAACGTGAAGCAAGAGATATTATTTTAGATGCCAAAGAAGATGTAAATCGTATTTTGCAAACTTTAAATCAAGAGCATATTACCATAAAAGAAGCAAATGATTTTAGAAATCAGCTAAATGAAAAAGTAAGTTCACTATCTCCTTCTCAAAACTTATTAGAAGATGTTTCTTGTGCCAACTTATTAGAAAAACAAGATATTAAACAAGGGCTTAATGTGTGGGTTCCTTCCTTAAAAATGTCTGGCACAATTCTAAGCTCTCACATAACTAAATCTAATGAAGTTATGGTTCAAGTAGGGCTGGCTAAAATGAATTTGAAATTAAACCAAATTTGTAAAATGACTGCTAAAAACCAAAATGCATCTACTACTTGCGCTAGTAGCCATGGTAGTATCCATACTGTTTCTAATTCTAAAGCACAAACGGTTTCTTCTGAAATTAATGTTATTGGGCAAACTGTAGATGAAGCTATTTATGTTATTGATAAATACTTAGATAATTGTGCTATGGCACACCTTTCTCCTATTCGTATTGTTCATGGTAAAGGGACTCGGAAAATTACGTAGTGGCATTCATAACTACTTAAAAAATCATCCTCAAGTAGATTCTTTTCGTTTAGGCACCTTTGGTGAAGGCGAAATGGGAGTTACGGTAGTAGAGCTAAAATAAACCAACATAAAAAAGACAGTACCTTGGTCCAGAAGGTACTGTTTTGTATTTATTACTGTTTTACTACAATTTGCCTCATTTCTTCTAGGAATGCATTTTCTCCTCCCTATCAGGACACCATCTTTGTAATAGCTCAGGATAGCATTCCAATAGAAACTGTACCAAATTTACCCTCCATAATTCTTTTGATTTCAGCATCTCTATGAGAGAATACGCTGTTTGCCCTATGATGCTAAGCTCCTGTCCAGGATTGGAAATCCAGATGTCTTCTCCCCATTTGATGCGTAGTTTGTTTCCTACAACTATAATCATTGTGCTGTCAGCAAATTGGTATTGTTCGGGAATCAACGTGATGGCTTTTTCGATTTCGTCTTTTTCATGGCTACTCAAAAAGAAGCGACCATTGTGACTAATCATTGTTCGTTTTTCCTTTCAATAGAATGGGAATTAATTTCTGGCCAAATTAATTCCATTAGGAAATGAAAGTATTTGCTATGTTGTCATTTTATCATACCTTTTGTCTAATTACAAGGATATCTTAAATAAATTGCTTATTTACTTTATTTCCTAAGTTCTGCCCCTAAATCCTTTTCCAATTGTGCAATAATTTGCATCATAACCTCATTGATTTCTTCATCTTTTAAAGTTCTATCTGGCATTCTAAATTTTAGGCTATAGGCAACACTTTTTTTGTTTTGACCTAACTTTTCGTTTCTATAAACATCAAATAAAGTAGCTTCTTCTAAAAGTTTTTTGGCTTTATTTTGAATAATCTTCTCTATTTGCCCTACTTCTATGTCCTCCTCTAATACCATACTAATATCTCTTTCCACAGCAGGGAACTTTGTAATTACTTCATATTTAGGATTTTTTCTTCCATATTTAGCAAGCTTATCTAAATAAATTTCTGCAAGTAATACTCTTTGCGTTATCCCATAATTTTGAGTAAGTAATGGATTGGCTTCTCCTAAAGTTGCAATAATATCATTTCCAACATGAAAATTAGCACATCTACCTGGATGATACATTTTATTATTTACTTCTTTTCGAATATCTAGCCTTGCAATACCTGCCATTTCTAGCATATTTTCTACCAAACCTTTTAAAGTATAAAAATCTTCCTTTTGACTATACATACCAATTGTTAAAATGTTAATTTCTTCTGGTAAATTTCCTTTTTCAATCGCCTGATTTGTGTTTTTATATATTCTAGAAATATCAAATAGTTTTACTTCTTTATTTTTATAATTATTGTTATTTTCAAGCATTTGCATCATAGTTGGTACAGAAGTAGTCTTCATTAAGTTATAATCTTCACTAAGTGGGTTTTGAATTTTTACCGCTTCTGTTACATAAGTATTATCTCCTACAATATTACACTTTTCTAAATCCTTTTCACCTAAAAAACCATAAGTACATATTTCATTTAAACCACTATTTACTAAAAAACTTGCGATTTCATCTGTCAATTTTTGTTCTTTATTTTTGCCACCTAAAGTAGTTTCACTATTGATTAAAGTAGTTCCTAGATTATCATAACCATAAAATCTCAAAACTTCTTCTGCCACATCTGCTAATTGTTCTACATCTGGTCTGAAATATGGCACTATTACAATATCCTTTTCTACTTTCATCTCTAGCTTTTCTAAAATTGTTATCATTTCTTGTTTTGACAAATTAGTACCAATTAAACGATTGATTCTATCTACATCTAATGGAATTACATTTTCCTTTTGTTTGGTTGGATAAACATCTATTTTTCCTTCCACACTTTCCCCTGCTCCTATTAATTCTACCAGTTCTACTGCCCTATTAATAGATCTTAATGCATTTTCAGAAGATAGTCCTTTTTCATAACGACTAGAAGCTTCTGTCCTTAAACCTAGTTTTCTTGCTGTTTTTCTGACACTTCCACCATAAAATACTGCTGATTCAAACACTACTGTTTGAGTATTTGCCTCAATCTCTGAATTTTGGCCACCCATAACCCCAGCAACCGCCACTGGCTTTTTACTATCAGCAATTACTAACATGGTATCATCCAAACTCCTTGGCTGATTATCTAATGTTACAATTTCTTCATTTTGATTTGCTCTTCTAACTGTAATGTGCTTTCCTTCAATAGAATTAATGTCAAAGGCATGCATTGGTTGCCCAAGCTCTAACATAACATAGTTTGTAATATCTACTATATTGTTAATTGATCTAACACCACAACTATTTAGTCTTTTTACCATCCATTCTGGTGAAGGTGCTATTTTTACATTCTTTACCACCCTTGCAATATATCGATAGCAAAGGTCTGGTGCTGTAATTTCTACTGTTAAACCTTCTATTTCCTTTTTATCTGCTACTTGCATCTGCTCTAAATTCTTACGTGGGTTTTTAAAAGGTACATTTAAAGATACTGCAGTTTCTCTTCCTAAGCCCTCTATCGAAAAACAATCTGGTCTATTAGGCGTTATCTCAAAATCAAGTACAGTTTCCTTTAAGCCCAACACCTCTGTAATATCCTTCCCAATATCCTTTTCCAAATTTTTATCTAAAATCATAATACCATCTGCAATTTGATTTGGGTAACTATTAATATCTAGTCCTAATTCTCCTACTGAACACATCATACCGCAAGATTCTACCCCTCTTAGCTTACCTGTTTTTATCTCTATGCCACCTGGTAATTTAGCCCCATCTTTAGCAATTGGTACAATATCTCCCTCTTTGATATTATCTGCTCCTGTTACAATTTGCAAAACTTCTCCATTTCCAACATCAATTTTAGTCACTACTAAATGGTCTGAATCCATATGTGGTTTAATTTCTAGTATTTTACCCATCACAACATTTTCAATATCTTCTCCTTTGTTATCTATTGTTTCTACTTTAGAACCAGTCATGGTAAGAATATCTCCTAATTTTTTTGGTTCTACATTAATATCAGCATATTCGCTAAGCCATTCCATACTTGCTTTCATTTTAACTTTTCCTCCTTTTGTTATTTGTCATTTTTGGGACGTTCCTTCTAGTGACACTTTTGTCACTTTTGGGACATACTTTGTATTTTCAAGTCTGTCCCTTTTTTGACACTTTTGTCACTAGAAGGAACGTCCCTGAAATGACACAATTAAAATTGTTTTAAAAATCTTACGTCATTTTCATATAATAAGCGCATATCGTCAATGCCAAATTTGGCCATTGCAATTCTTTCTACTCCACACCCAAAAGCAAAACCTGTATATTCTTCTGGGTTAATTCCACAATTGCGAAGTACATTGGGATGTACCATACCACAACCGAAGTAGTTCTATCCAACCTTCTCCCTTGCATACTCTACACCCTTTTCCGCCACATACAAAGCAAGAAACATCTGCTTCTGCACTTGGCTCTGTAAATGGAAAGTGATGTGGCCTAAATCTAATTTGTGTTTTTTCACCTAAACATTTTTTTGCAAACATGGCAAGTGTTCCTTTTAAGTCTGCCATAGAAATGTTTTTATCGATTACTAACCCTTCTATTTGGTGGAATACTGGTGAGTGTGTTGCATCTACACTGTCTGAACGGTAAACTACACCTGGGCAAATAATTTTGATTGGTGGTTTTTGGTTTTCCATAACTCTTGCTTGCACAGAAGATGTTTGAGAACGAAGTACAATGTCGTCTGTAATGTAAAAGGTATCTTGCACATCTCTTGCTGGATGGTCTGGTGGCGTATTTAATTTATCAAAATTATAAATAGCAAGTTCTACTTCTGGTCCATCTGCAATTTCATATCCCATACCTATAAATATTTCTTTTACATTATTTACAATTTGTGTAATAGGGTGAATGCTGCCTAAAGTTATTTTTTTACTTGGCATTGTTACATCAATATTTTCTTGACTTAATTTTCTTTCAATTTCTAAGTGTTCGAAGTGTTTTTCGCCTTGTTTAATTTTGGTTTCTAACTCATCTCTTAGTTCATTTACTAAGCTTCCTATGATAGGTCTTTCTTCTGGGCTTAAGCTTCCCATTCCTTTCAAAACTGCTGTTAATTCGCCTTTTTTTCCTAAGTATTTTACTCTTACTTCATCTAGTTCTTTGGCGGAGTTTGCTTTGGTAATTTCTTCTAGTGCATTTTTCCTAATTGTTTCCATTTGCTCTTTCATTTTGATAACCTCCTTTTTATTTTTATGATGCTTTTTTAAGTTTTACTATGTGTTTGTTTCTATTTATTATTTTAAGTGGTAACAAAAAATGAGCTACATCTCCTATTTATTAGGACGATGTAACTCGTGGTACCACCTAAATTTATTAACTTAAAATAAATAGCTTCTAAAATTTGCATCATGCTTTTTATTTTTATTGATTAATCTTATTATAGCGATAACGTAGCTAACGCTTTTTCCTAGTTTTGCTTGAAAGCAATTTCAAAAAAAGACCTCTAAAGTGAAATTTCGTGTAAAAATTATAATAATAAACTTTCAGCTTTTTGTTTATTTCTCTGTTTTATAGTTTTTTACCTACTTTGCTTTTTCTATGGTTTTGTTATTTAACTTTTTTTATTGTAGCACTTTTTTTTTTGAAAAGCAAGGGCTTATTTGTACTTTTTTTCGAAATTGTTTGTTATCTATTGAATTTTACAACATTTTTTTATATAATTATTTTGTTTTATAGGTTTCATAAAAACCTAAATTTATTTACGTAAGGATTGATAAATATGGAACAACAAAGTACTTTAGTTAAAAATTTATATCGTGAAACAGATTCTTTTGTTGGTAAAAGTGTTCAAGTTTCAGGATGGGTAAAGACAATTCGTGATTCAAAAAACTTTGGCTTTATTGAGTTAAATGATGGTAGTTTTTTTAAGAATGTTCAAATTGTTTTTGATACAGAGCTTAATAATTTTGAAGAGATTAGAAAGTTATCTATTAGTTCTTCTATTACTGTAAAAGGACAAGTTGTTAAAACAGAAAATGCAAAACAACCTTTTGAAATTAAAGCTCAAAATATTACGATAGAAAATCAGGCAGACCTAGATTATCCGCTTCAAAAGAAAAGACATTCTTTTGAGTATTTAAGAACAGTAGGTCATTTGCGCCCAAGAACTAACACTTTTAATGCCGTATTTAGAGTGCGTAGTGTACTTTCCTTTGCGATTCATAAATTCTTCCAAGAAAGAGGTTTTGTATATGTTCATACCCCTATTATTACTGGAAGTGACTGTGAAGGTGCTGGCGAAATGTTTAGAGTTACTACGATGGATATGGAAAATGTTGCTAAAACAGAAGATGGTAATGTTGACTATACTCAAGACTTTTTTGGTAAATCTTCTCACCTTACTGTAAGTGGTCAGTTAGATGTTGAAACCTATGCTCATGCTTTTCGTAATGTTTATACTTTTGGGCCTACCTTTAGAGCTGAAAATTCTAATACTGTAAAACATGCTGCTGAATTTTGGATGATAGAACCTGAAATTTGTTTTGCAGATTTGCAAGATGACATGGATTTGGCAGAAGACATGATTAAATACATTATTTCCTATGTGCTTGAAAATGCACCTGAAGAGATGGAATTTTTCAATCAATTTGTAGATGCAGGTCTTTTTGATAGGCTTCACAATGTAGTAAATTCTGATTTTGGTAGAATTACCTATACAGAGGCTATTAAAGAGCTAGAAAAGGTAAATGACCAATTTGAATACCCTGTTCATTGGGGAACTGATATACAAACAGAGCATGAAAGATATTTAAGTGAAAAATTATTTGGTAAACCAGTTTTTGTAACAGACTATCCAAAAGAGATTAAGGCTTTTTATATGAAGCAAAATCCTGATGGAAAAACAGTTGCTGCTTCTGACCTTCTAGTACCAGGTATTGGCGAAATTATTGGTGGTAGCCAAAGAGAAGATGACTTTGAGAAGTTAAAGGCACGTATTAAAGAACTTGGCTTACAAGAAGAAGATTATTGGTGGTACCTAGACTTAAGAAGATATGGTAGTTGTGTTCATAGTGGTTTTGGTTTAGGTTTTGAAAGAATGATGATGTATTTAACAGGTATGCAAAATATCCGTGATGTACTACCATTCCCTAGAACACCAAAAAATTGTGATTTTTAATTAGTGATACAATTTCATTTTATTTTTAGATATTTTTTCCCTAAAATAGAATAAAGAAGGACCTAAAATTTAAGTTCATTTTTAGAACTAGCTTTTATGTCCTTCTTTGTTTTTCTTACTTTAGTTTCCCTCTTACATATTCATAAATAATAATTCCTGCTGCAACAGAGGCATTGAGGCTTTCTGTTTTTCCGAGCATTGGTATTTTTACTTTTTTGTCTGCCAAGTCTTGAACAAGTTTTGAAACTCCATTTGCTTCATTGCCTATTACAATTGCTTTCTTTTTGTAGGTAATATCATAAATAGAGTCTGTTGTTTCTAAAGATGTAGCTACGATTTCATATTTATGTTTTTTGATTACTTTTAAGGTTTCTACTAAGTTTTTTGCCCTTATGATGTTGATTCTGAAAATAGCTCCCATAGTAGAACGTACTACTTTTGGATTATATGGATCTGCTACTTCTTCTGAAATAATAATTTGTTTTAGGTTGCTACTATCTAAGGTTCTTAAAATAGTTCCTAGGTTCCCAGGATCTTGTATGCCATCTAACACTAAAATGATGTCTTGTGTATAGTCTATATTTTCACTGCTGTCTCCCTTTTCTACTACTGCTAAAATACCTTGGGGAGTTTGTACTTCTGAAAGTATGTTAAATAAGCTTTTCGTTACATATAGACATTCATATTTTGCAATTTCATATAAAAGGCTTTGATCCATCTTATTTTCTTGGTAACTTTTTTTTGTACTATTTCCTTCTTCGCAGTCTTCACAAACCACAATTGTTTTTATTTTAACATTTTCGCAAATGGCTTCTTTTACCATTTTTATACCTTCTACTATATATAGCCCTGTTTCATCTCTATATTTTTTATCTTTTAGCTTTCTAATGGCTTTGATTTGCTCATTATCTTTACTTGAAATAATTTGCATTTTCCATTTCCTTTCTCTTATTTTGCTTTATAATAACTTACTTAGGTTGTATCTTCCTTTTTCTTTTTTTATCTATTCTAAAAGTAGCAAAAACTTTTTAATCGCCTCTACTAGTGCTAGTTCATTTTTATCACCGATATGAAAGGTAACATATGGCTCTACTCCAGAAGAAAATCGAATTTTCATACCATATTGTTTTAGCAAATTATCTACTTTTTCTACTGGCATTTTTGCCTTTTCAAAGTAGAATACAATAGATGCTTGTTTTTGTATTATCTTACTTACTCCTACCTTCCTAGCAGCATTTTTTATTCTACATACTTCTAGTAAATTATTTAACTCTTCTGGCACTTTACCATATCTATCAATAACTTCATCTACTACATTTTGCAGGTCTTCTTCTGTTTTACAAAGTGCTATATTTTGATAAATTTCTATTTTTTGGCTACTTTCTTGTATAAAGGTGTCTGGAATATAGCTAGATAGTTTTAGGTCTATTTGTACATCTTTTTCTTCTATTACTTCTATTCCTTGCATTTGTTTCATAACTTCATCTAATAATTTGCAATACGTATCATAACCAACTTGTTCCATATGTCCATGTTGCATCTGTCCTAGCATACTGCCTGCTCCACGTATTTCTAAATCACGCATTGCTATTTTAAACCCTGAGCCAAATTCTGTAAATTCTTTGATAGCTTTTAGTCTTTTATCTGCTATTTCTGAAAGCAATTTATCTCTTCTATAAGTTACATAGCTATATGCTTGTTTGTCACTTCTACCAACCCTACCTCTAATTTGATAAAGTTGTGCTAAACCTAATCTATCTGCATTTTCTACAATAATGGTGTTAGCATTTGGTATATCAATGCCACTTTCTAAAATAGTGGTACATACTAATACATTAATTTCATGATTGATAAAGTTTTGCATAATTTCTTCTAATTCATTTCCTGTCATTTTTCCATGGGCAAAACCTACCTTTGTTTCTGGCACTAAGCTTTCTATTTCATGTGCTTTTTTTTCAATTCCTTCTACTTGATTATATAAATAAAATACCTGTCCGCCGCGTTCTATTTCTTTTATGATTGCTTCTTTTATGACCTCTTTGTCATATTCTAATACATAAGTAGTGACTGGTTTTCTATTATGAGGTGGTTCGTAAATTACAGACATATCACGAACTCCTACAATGGACATATGAAGTGTTCTTGGTATTGGAGTTGCTGTCATGGTTAGTACATCTACATTGGTTTTTAATTGTTTAATTTTTTCTTTATCTTTTACTCCAAATCGATGCTCTTCATCTATAATAAGTAGCCCTAAGTCCTTAAATTGCACATCTTTACTAAGAAGTCTATGTGTTCCTACTACAATATCTATTTGTCCTAACTTTAGTTTCTTAATAATGTCATCTTGCTGTTTTTTTGTTCTAAAACGGTTTAATAGTTCTACTTTCATAGCAAATTGACTCATTCTGTTTTTAAATTCTTCATATTGTTGATTTGCCAAAATGGTGGTTGGTACTAAATAGGCAACTTGTTTTTGATCCATAACTGCTTTAAAAGCTGCACGAATGGCTACTTCTGTTTTTCCATAACCTACATCTCCACATAAAAGTCTATCCATTGGAAATGGCTTTTCCATGTCTTTTTTTACTTCTTCTATACATCTTAATTGGTCATCTGTTTCTGTATAGGCAAAACTATCTTCAAATTGTTTTTGCCATGGTGTATCTTGTGAAAAAGCAAAACCTTGTACTTTTTGCCTTTTGGCATATAGTTCTACTAAGTCTTTTGCTATTTCTTCTAATTGTTTTTTTACCTTTGATGTAGTATTACTCCATTCTTTACCGCCTAATTTATTTAATTTTGGTGCTGCTTCTCCACCACCTATATATTTTCTTACACTGTCTAAATTACTAGTTGGAACATATAGCATATCATCATTTTTGTATTTTATTTTGATATAGTCTTTTGTTACATTATCTGCTTTTATTGTATTAACACCAACAAATTGACCAATGCCATGAGTTTGATGTACTACAAAGTCCCCTATTTTCAGGTCTGCAAATACAATTTTTTCTGCCTCTTTAAATTGTTTCGAAGTCTTTGCTTTTTTTCCCTTGGCTTCTTGCACCGTATTTTGCATACAGATAACAACTAAGTTTAAATCATAATTTTCAAATCCAGTTGAAAATCCCCCTAGACTTACTAATATTTCACCATTTTTTACTTCTTTTGGCACAGCCTCATATTGGTAGTTTACTTCTTGCTCTTTTAAAAAATCACATATCTGCTTACTATTTACTTCATTTCCTGTAAGTAATACTACTTTTTTCTTAGCTTTTTGAAGTTTTTGTATATCTGTAAGTAATAGCTCTATTTCGCTATTATGAAAGTTAATTTCTCTTGTTTCAAAATAGTACTTTGGCATATTTTTTAATATATCATTTTGCTCTAAATATATTATTTGCTTTTCTTTGAAGTTATATTCATAATTGCTAATATTTTGAATGGACTCTGGCACAAATCTTTCTTTTTCTATTAAAGAATCTATCAAATGATTATTATCTAAAATTAAGTTTTCTTGCCTTTGTTTTATTTTTGAGTTTTCATCTAAAAATAGAAAATAATCATTTGACAAATATTCTAAAAAGTTAGCTTGCTCTTCATAAAATTGATTGAAGTACTTATCTATTTTACTAACATATTCTCCATTTTTGATAAAATCTATATCTTCTTTTTCTTCTGGATAACTTTTTTCAATACGGTTAATTGCTTTTTTTAAGTTACTGATAATAAATTCGTGTGCTGGAAATATGGTAATTTCTTGTATCATTTCAGTAGACCTTTGAGAAGAAATCTCAAAATATCTAATAGAATCTATTTCATCTCCCCAAAATTCGATTCTAACTCCTATTTTGGCAGATAAGCCAACATCTATAATGCCACCACGTATGCTAAATTGCCCTTTATTTTCTACTAAATCATTTCTTTCATATCCTAAAGATACTAGTTGCTCTTTTAATTTTTGTGTATGATAACTATTTCCTACTTTAAAATCCATTTTGTTTTGATATAATTCTTGTTTGGTAATCATTTTTTGCATCACAGCTTCTATCGTAGTTACAAGAATCAAAGGTTTACTTTTCTTTTCTGCTAACTGTTTTTCATTTTCTGCTAATATCATTTTGTTCAAAATAGCGATTCTCTCATATGGCAAATCTTTACTTTGTGCAATATAATCATAACTTGCTATTTCGCGTTTTGGAAAATAGTAAGCTTTTTGCCCAAAATTTTGGATGTCTTGGCATAACTTTTGTGCTTGTATTTCATTATAAGTTAACACACAAATTGGCTTTTGCATCATTTTATAAATACTAACTAACATATGTATTTTAGCAACATCAGTTAGGCCAGATATAGCTACCTGACCTTGTTTTTTTTCTATTTGTTTTGTAAGTTCTTGAAATTTTTTATTTTCTTCTAAGGTTTTGATTAAAAAGTTCATTTTGCTTTTTTCCTTTTAATCTGATATTTCTTCTTTTTGCTCTTCTAACACAGATGTGCAATGTGGACACCTTGTTGCTTCTATTTTAATTTCACTACAGCAATAAGGACATCGTTTTGTTGTAGGCTTTGCTTCTTTTTCCTCTTCTTTGTGCTTTTCTTCATGCTTTTGCTTTATCTTACCTGTTCTATCTAATTTTTCAGTAGCAAGCTCCCCTAATTCTTTTAGCTTATGCAATTTATTAATATATTTTACAACTAAAAATATAGAAAATGCAATAATTAAAAAGTTAACAATCGTCGTAATAAAATTTCCATATTTGATTGAGGCACTGCCTATTTGAAGTACCATATCGGAAAAGTCTATTCTGCCTGTTAATATAGATATTGCTGGCATGATAATATCTTGCACTAGGGAGTTTACTATTTTTTGAAATGCTCCACCTATTACAACACCAATTGCCAAATCCATGATGTTGCCTTTCATAGCAAATTCTTTAAATTCTTTTAACATTTTTATTCCTCCATTTACTAGTACTTATATTATTCTTTTTATAACTTTGTTCCTTTGCCTTTCTTATTATACTACACTTTCCTTATTTTATCTATATTTTTTACAATTTAATTAGAGTCATTTCATAAAATATTACTAAACTGTATATTTCCAATCGCTTTCAATAATAATTTATCATTAGACAAACAGTGTTTCGTCTGAGTACTTTTGGTACTGTTTCTCTACAAAAAAATTAGAAATCACTTCAGAAAGCTGATTTCTAACTTTTTTATTTTTATTCTATAATATCAATTGCATTATCATGACTTATTCCTTCTAAGTTATAATAACTATTTGGAACTTCTCCTACAATCACTCCTTCTGCAAGTAGCGCTTGATTTACGATTTGTTCTTCTATGGTTTCAAAAGGAGTTAATATAATAACATTGCATTTTATCTCTAAGTAAATTCGATGCAGTGTTTGATTAATACCTGCTGTTTTAAATTCTGACCTTAGGTCTGTTTCTAAATTTCCTGCTATTTCCATTTTAATATTGACATTAGGGCCTCTACCTGCAAATAGGTTGCTACCTAAAAAACTGCCTAACCTAATAGAAAAGTTGTTATTGCTACTTTTTTCTAGTTCTTTTTGTATATTTACTGGAATATCAGAAATTATTTTATTAACTGTTACAATATTGGTTCCTATAAATTTGATATTGCCTTGTTCATCTTTGGTAATATTTAATAAGTCATCATATTCATAATTTGCCATTGCCTTTGTAGCTTCCTCATTTGAGACCTTAGTGGCAATTGACTTAGCCATATTTTTGCATTGCTGCTCCATAATTGGCTCAATTGCTTTTAAGCTAAAATAAGCAACTGTGATGGCAATGGCCAAAATACTTATAATAGTAACTACTTTTTTGTTTTTCCTATTTGGTATTTTTCCCTCATTTCTTTGGTACATTATCTTAGGTATTCTTAAGCGCTTTCTAGTATATATTTTTTCATCCATGATATCTAGGAATAAATAGTTGTCTTCCTACTTGTAGTATTTGTGGGTTTTCTATTCCATTTACCCTAACAATATCATCTACTGTGCTTCCAAACCTTTTGGCAATGTTCCATATCGTATCATTTGGCTTAGCAAAATAAATAATCATACTATATCCGTTTTCTTTTGCTGTTTCTTCAGCTTGTATCTCATCTATAATTGAAATACTTGTGTCTTCCCCACTAATTGCTGTAAAGTTTAAATCTATTTTTATATCAATGCTTTCATCTGGCATTACTACAAAATCTTGCATATTAATTTCAATCATAGTATCTATATGTGTGTTTGGCATAACCCCTTCAAAGTCCATTGAAAAGTTAAGTGGTAGTGCTATTTGTTTCGTATCAATTCCTGTATTGTTGTTAGCTGCAAAAATAAAATTTAAGTTTAGCTCTCCATCATACATTATGCGATTATTTAATATGCTTTGTTTTTGAATATTAGTAGTTACTTCTACATCATAAATTTTGCGTGCTCCTATTTCTGGAATTACTTGCTTTTCCCTAATACTACAAACCTGCTGTTTTGTTTTACTTTTTTGCATTACTTTTACTTTTTTGGAGCTAAAATTTAGGTTAACACTTGGGCTATATAAATCTTGTATCATTTGTAGTTCTTTGTTTTCATAGGTATTACAGTACACCTCAATCTCAGCTTCTACATAAACAGAATGTTCTTCTATATTATTTGGTTTTATAATAACATTTTTCATTTCATATTTTACATCACATAGGTGTTCCTCACTAATTCCTGGCATATCAACAAAACCTACAATTGGTATAATAGCATCTTTTATATTAATGCGATTATCTTCTGTTAAGTAAATCATTTTTACTTGTAAATCTGATTTAATAAGTACTTTATTATAACTTATTTTTGTATCTTTGTTAATTATTTTTAAATCTGTTTTCATCACTTCTACTAGGTTATCAATTTCATCTATACTTATAGTGTCTTTAGCATATACCTTTGTACTTCCGCTTCCTAGTAATGAATTGATTTGAAAACTATCATTTAAAAGCTGCAAATCTTTTAAGTTAGAAACCTCCTTAATATATTCTACTGTTTCATTAGAAGATATTTTGCTTTCTATTTCTAATATTGCCTTTATTCTAACCTTTCTGCCATTTAGTACCTTGCTTTCAATACTTTTTAAAGTAACATTTATTTCTAAACTCATATTGCTTGTAGCTTGTGGCTCGTCAATCATTTGTGTAAAGTCTAAATTGGTATTTACACTTCTAACTTCATTTTGTTCAGAATCTGCTAAATACATGATATAAGTATTAATTGCTCCATCAATTTTAATTTTTCCATCTTGAATTTCCTTTTTATAAATACATACCATACCACTATTGCTAATCACATTTAATATATCTGGCTTTATATCAGGAACTATACAATCATCTTCTACCATAAATGTATCTTTTTTTTGACTAATAATTTGGTTTAGCACTAGGCTATCTTTGGCTGTTTCAAGTGCCATTTTTTATCCCTCCTATTTTTATTTTTTCTTATAAATCATATTAGGAAGGAACAAAAAAAATTCCTAAACTTAGGAATTTTTTGCGTATTTTATGCTAATTCTACTCTTGGCTTTTTTGGAATGATGGTTGGTGGTGGTATTAATGGGCTATAATTTTCTCCATCAAACACATCTACTTCAACTGTCCTTGTTAAAACGTCTGTATAACTATAGGTAACATTTCTTTTTTCTTCCTCATATTTAATTACAAAAATATTTGGATAGGCTTTTTCTATTGTGGCTTCTTTTTCAAAAGATTTACATCTTCCTAGTGAACCTTTGACAATTATCTTTTGTCCTATCATTTCATTGATGTCTGTTTTCAAATTGGCAATATCATTTTGACAAATCATAGTATCACCCACTTCATTTAAGATGAGCAGATTATATCATTCGGGTCTAAAATTGTCAAAAAATGTTTGTTTGTATCATTTCGCCATTTTTCTATATATTTTGCATGTTTCAAGATTTTGTTTTTGTTATGTTACAATTGTATTACAATTTGATTACAGGTTTGTTACACGGTTATTTTTTAGTTACAACTATTATATTAATAGCTCTTTTTTCTTGCCTTGTGCACCTATCCCACTAATACCTCTTTGACCATCTCGTAGTTCTTCTTCAATATCCCTTATTGTAATAAACTGCTTTTCTTTGGTGGTAGCTACTTTTTCTGCCACAATGAGTGGATCCATAAAATCTATTAAAATTCTTGCTGGAGATGAGGCGAAGTTTGCTCCTGCCATCATAATTCCTTCATAATAGCTTTGGCAAGCTCCTGCAAAAATGACTAAGTCTTTCTGCATAGGAACTTTTCTTGCCTCTTCTACTGCTTTTATAAAATACCTAGAATTTCTATAATTATATAAGTTATTAAATTGTGTGCCTTTTTTTATCATGCCATCATGACCAGTTAACACTACTATATCTGGTTTATATCGTTGTATTAGGCTTGCTACATTTACTTGCTGCCTTCTTTCTGGTATATTTTTAACAATCGCATTTAACCCCAGTCTTTTATAATATCTTCTAGACTTTTCACTATATTTTTTGTCTCCATCTAAATGCAAAATCTTGCCAGTATATATAATCATCTTTTCACGAAAAAATTGATTTTCTTTTAATTTCTTTTCTCTTTTTTGGATTCTGGCAGCTACTTTTTCTTCTAATAATCTTACATGCTCTTGTATTTTTCTAGTTTCTATTAGTTCTAAGTCCTCTGGCAAACTATCTGCTTGTATTCTAACAGTTAATCCTTTTAAAATAACAAGTTCTTGACCATCTACTGTTTTTATAATTCTTTCTATAACAAATAGTATATCTTTTCCATAGGATATTCTTCCTACTATATCTCCTTTTTTTAGTCTTTTCATATCATAACATCCTTTCTATCGGAAAGAATTTGTATTTTACAATACTTAGTTATGATATTTTATGTCGTTTTTTGTAAAAATGTGATGATTCCTAAATGTTTTTTATATTTTTCTTTTTAAATACAATAAAGGTGGTAACTAGCATAATTAGCATATATATAGCAATGATTGCTATGGAAAATATTAGATTAATTCCTGGAAATTCTGGCAAACCTCCAAAAAGATATTGGCTCAAATCCCAATTTGGCGTTACAAAAAATTTTAGCCAGTATAATTTTAAGTTTAAGCCCAGCATGTTAATAATCGGACCTCCCATATACCCTAAAAGCCCAATGGTAATTCCTAATGCTGAATTTGTAAATAATGTACTTATCGCAAAGGTTAATGTCATAAGTAATAGGTAAATTGGTAATTTTCCTAGGGTTTGCATTGCCATATAAGCTATGATATTTACTTCTTGTATTTGGTTTGTATTATGATTATACACTACAGCTGGAACCTTAAAGCTTGAAAAGCCTTGTATAAGCCCTCCTATTACATATTGCATAAGAATAACTATTATAATAATCATAATTAATAAAAGGATACATGTGATAAATTTAGCTGCTAAAATAGTTGTTCTTTTATATGGTTTAATTAATAATAATTTTATAGTACCTTTGTTAAACTCTTCACTTATAATAGTTCCTGCTATCATAATAATCATAATGATAATAAATAATTCAAATTGATTTAAAGAGTCTAATAATATGCCTCTTGCATTTGATGTATTCCCAGCAGTTGTTCCATGTTCTATATCATATTTAGCAATAGCTGCTGTTTCTAAACTGCCATAATATTGCTTTTTATTATTATGTTCTTCTTTATGATTTTCATTTGCATTTTCATATTCTCTGATTGCGGATTTTGCATTTTGATAGTTAGCCAAACAGCCATTTTTGTAATCATTTCCATAAGGAATCTCTTTTTCTAGCCTCCAGTTTAAAACCTGTTTTTCTATTTCTAGGTCAGCTAGTTGTTCTTCTATTTGTGCCAAATTTGATTTATTCTTGGTTTGCTGTTTTAATTCAGTTTGCTCTAACAAATTTTTTTCTACTTGTTTTATTTCTTCTTTTACAAAATAGTGCCAATCCCCTAAATCTAATTTAGCAATTAATTCATTATATTGTTTTTGTGCTGCTTGGTATTTTTGCTCATTTTTAATGTTGTAGGTAGCATCATTCATTTGATTGATAAATATCCTTACTTGGCTATAAATAATTCTTGCTTGCCAAGTATTATCTCCTCCATATTTTTTTACTAAATTTGCTGAGTCTAATTCTGTTTTTACAGACACATATTCTTCTTTTCCATGTTTATCATTTATATCAATACTGGCTAGATATTTCTCGTAATAATCAATGTCTACTGAACTACTAAAGCTAATTCCTGCCTGATTGTACTGATACATAAAGTTACATAAAATAATAAATCCAAAAGTAATTATAAGTGTAATATAAATACTTTTTTTCTTAAATATCTTTGTCAATTCATTTTTTATTAAATTAATCAATTTTATTTCCTCCCGTCTTTTTCAAAAATGCATCTTCTAGACTCATTTTCTCTTCACAAACTGTATAAATTTTTATGTTTTGTTTTACCAATTCTTCTACTATATTTGGTATTTTATCTTTAGTTACTTCTATGCTAAATTGCATCGTACTATTTATTTGTATTGGATAAGATAAAATTTCCTTTACTTTTTTAGTGGTATCTACTTCTATTTTATAATGTGTTTTTGCCTCTCTTTTTACTTTTTCTAGGTCTTCTTCTTCAATTACTTCTCCATTTTGAATAATACATACTTTGTTACATAGTGTTTCTATTTCTGCTAAATTATGGCTTGAAATAAAAATTGCCATGTTTTGATTTTGTGCCAAGTCTTTTAATAATTCTCTCATTTCTTTTATGCCTTCTGGGTCTAGTCCATTGGTTGGTTCATCTAAAATCAGCAAATTCGGACTGTGAAGTATGGCTTGTGCTACTCCTAGCCTTTGCCTCATTCCTAAAGAATATTTAGATACTTTGTCATCTATCCTATTTTCTAATTTTACTAACTTTACTACTTCTTGTATTCTTTCTTTGGTAATTCCTTCATACATATTAGCTACTATCTTTAGGTTTTCATATCCTGTTAAATACATATAAAGGTCTGGATTTTCAATGATAGCCCCTACATTCCTGATCGCTTTTGTAAAATCTTTTTCAATGTCTTTTCCATTAATCATTACTGTTCCGACTATCTATACTTTGCAAACCTAAAATAAGTTTAATGGTAGTGGTTTTACCGTGCCCCATTTGGACCTATAAATCCTAAAATATCACCTTGATATAGGTTAACAGATACTCCTTTTAAAATTTGCTTTTTTCCTAATTTTTTATATAGGTCTTTGCAAGAAAGTATAATCTCTCCCATTTTTTCCTCCTTCTTTCTTTTAGCTATATAGCCTTTAATAGTCTTATTTTATCACAAATTTTCTTAAGAAAAAAGTTGTTATTTCTTAAGTTTTTCTTTATTTATAAACTGATAATATTTTAAAACATTATCTTAACTGGGTGTTTATGAGCTTTACTTATAAATTACAAAAAAAGCCTTGCTTTATTTTAGTTAATATGTTACAATAGGTGTGGCTTAAAAAAGCTTAAATGAATTTAATTATTTTGTAAACACTCCCCCTTCTTAATTTTGATATTTAGAAAGGTTCAATGGGTCAAAATATTAAATATCAGAATTAATAAAGGAGGGATTTTATAATGGCTGATAAAACTTTAACTTGTAAAGATTGTGGAGCTGAGTTTGTTTTCACAGAAGGTGAACAACAATTCTATGCTGAAAAAGGTTTTACAAATGAACCTCAAAGATGCCCAGAATGTAGAAAAGCAAGAAAAGCTCAAAGAAATAACTACAATAACTAATTGTTAAAAAGAAGAAAAATAAAAAAGCATTCGTAAATAAAAATACGAGTGCTTTTTTATTTTCTTTTATATTGCTTCTTTATGATCATTACTGTATTTTAATTTAGTTGCCATCCCTCCCCTAATATGCCTTTGTGCTTTATTTTCGTCTAAAATTTCTCTTACCTTATGTGCTAATATTGGGTTTATCCTAAGTAATCTTTCGCTTACATCCTTGTGTACAGTACTTTTACTAATTCCAAATTTTTTGGCTGCTCCCCTTACCGTATCTTTGCTATCTATGATATATTTTGCGAGTTGTGTTGCACGCTCTTCTATTGAACTGTTTTTTTCCAAATGAAAAACCCCCTTGATATTTCTGCTGTTTGTTACAGTTTATTCAAGGAAGGTTTGTATTAGAACTTAAGGGCATTTTTTTATTTCCCCTTAATTTTTATAAAGTTATTGCACAGATGGCCTATATGCTAATTCTTTTACTCTATTTATGTCTTTTTTAGCATGGGTTCTATTTTCCTAAAAATTTGCATTACTTTGCCAGAACCCATCTAGGCAGCTACAATCGTAATATAGTGATTGGCAACTACCCAAATAATCTTTTTTTCGTAGGTTGTAATTAGTAATATCATAATGTATCTTCTTAAATAAAATCGGATTTTCAAAATAATTGTCAATGTACTATTTTAATCCCCTCACATCTTTATGTAAATTTCATGTTTTTGTCTTTCGACAAAAAAAGACACATTTTGTCGAAAATATATGTATTTTTTATTTTACCATTTTCATACCATTTTTTTCCAAATTTACAATTCATTTCCTCAGCATTTTTCGCATATTTTACATTTTTTGATACAGAATAATATTAGAAAATTATATGGGACTTGTTAAGAAACTTTTACTTATTTGTTTCTTTGAACTCCCCAAAATAAATGCTATATATAATTTATAAAAATTATGGAGGGAAAAAATATGGCACTAGATTATACCATTATTGGTCAAAGATTGAAAAAAGCTAGAACAGACAAAAACATGACTCAGGAGAAATTAGCAGAGCAGCTAGACGTTTCTATTGCATTCTTAAGTAGAATTGAAAGAGGTAACTCACACATTAATTTGAAGAGATTAACTCAAATTTGTGATATTTTAGGAGTTACAGAAGGTTTTATCTTAAATGGTGCTTCTAGTAAATCTGTAAACTATCTTTCTTCTGAATTTAGTGAGGTTTTAAACTCTGTTTCTCCAGAAAAGCAAAAACTAATTTATAAAATAGCTCAAGTCATTAAAGAAGAAGAATAGTTTTTCTGAAAAAAGGTTATATTAAAAGTAAGAAATATGTAAAAAATATTTCTTGCTTTTTTAATATCTTACTTAAGCTTATTTTTAGACAAAATTTTGCATAAAAAATATTGATAATCATCAAAAGATATGTTATGCTAAATAAGATACGTTATAATTTTGGATGTACTTAATTTTTAATAAATACTTTATAGAAAGGATGATATTTAAAATGGAATTTAAACAATGGAATGGTTTTAATAAACATGGTGAATGGACAAAAGAAATTGATGTAAGGAGCTTTATTCAAGCTAACTATACCCCATTTGAAGGAGATAGTTCCTTTTTGCAAGGTCCTACTTCTAAAACAAAACAATTATGGGATACTGTACTAGAATTATACAAAAAAGAAAGAGAAAATGGCGATGTCTTAGATGTAGACACTAAAACTCCATCTGGTATTAATCGCTATGCACCTGGCTATATTAATCAAAACTTAGAAGAGATTGTAGGCCTTCAAACTGATAGTCCTTTAAAAAGAGCTATTATGCCAAATGGTGGTATTAGAATTGTAGAAAAATCTTGTGAAAGCTATGGCTACAGCGTAGATGAGCAAATCTCTCATATCTATCATAATTTAAGAAGAACTCATAATGATGGTGTTTTTGCTGTATATACCCCAGAAATCAGAGCAGCTAGAAGCTCACACTTAATTACAGGTCTTCCTGATGGTTATGGTCGTGGAAGAATTATTGGTGATTATAGACGTGTTGCTTTATATGGTGTAGATGTTTTAATTACAGCAAAACAAACAGAACTTTCTATTATAGATTCTGATGAAATGACAGAAGAACTAATTCGAAAAAGAGAAGAAATCCATGATCAAATAATTAGCTTAAATGAATTAAAAGCAATGGCGCAAAGTTATGGTTTTGATATATCTGGTCCTGCCGAATCTGCCAAAGAGGCTTTTCAATGGCTATATTTTGGTTATTTAGGTGCTGTAAAAGACCAAAATGGCGCTGCTATGAGCTTAGGTAGAACCTCTACCTTTTTAGATATTTATATTGAACGTGATTTAAAAAATGGTACCTTAACAGAACAACAAGCACAAGAGTTAATGGATCATTTTGTAATGAAATTACGTATGGTACGTTTTTTAAGAGCTCCTGAGTATAACAGTTTATTTAGTGGTGACCCTGTTTGGGTTACTGAAAGTATTGGTGGTATGGGAATTGATGGTAGAACTTTAGTTACTAAAAACTCTTTTAGAGTTTTAAATACTCTAATTAATTTAGGCCCTGCCCCTGAACCAAATCTAACTGTATTATGGTCTAAAAACTTACCTGAAGGTTTTAAGAAGTTTTGTGCAGATGTTTCTATCAAAACCTCTTCTATTCAATATGAAAATGATGATTTGATGAGAATAACTTTAGGTGACGATTATGGTATTGCTTGTTGTGTATCTGCTATGAAAATTGGCAAACAAATGCAATTTTTTGGTGCACGTGCTAACCTTGCTAAAACTCTATTATATGCTATTAATGGCGGTAGAGACGAAAAAAGCGGAAAACAAATTACACCTCGTTTTGAACCAATCACTTCTGAATATTTAAATTATGACGAAGTAATGGAAAAACTTGATAATATGATGGAATATGTAGCTAAAATCTATATAAAATCACTAAATATGATTCACTATATGCATGACAAATATTCTTATGAATCTTATGAAATGGCACTACATGACCCAGAAAGAGATTTATTAAGAACAATGGCTTGTGGTATTGCTGGTTTATCTGTTGTAGCTGATTCCTTATCTGCTATTAAATATGCTAAAGTAAAAGTCATTCGTGATGATACTGGATTAGCTGTTGATTACGAAATAGAAGGTGATTTTCCAAAATATGGTAATGATGACGATGCTGTTGATGATATTGCAGTTAATCTAGTAAAAACTTTTATGCATAAGTTGCAAAAGCATCATACCTACAGAAACTCTAGAGCAACGCTTTCTGTTTTAACAATTACTTCTAATGTAGTATATGGTAAAAACACTGGTAGTACACCAGATGGTAGAAAAGATGGTGAACCTTTTGGACCTGGAGCTAACCCACTTCATGGTAGAGATACCAATGGTGCCTTAGCTGTTATGAACACCATTTCTAAGCTTCCTTATGAATACTCAGAAGATGGTATTTCTTACACCTTTTCTATTACACCTGGCACCCTTGGTAAAGATGATACGACAAGAACTAATAATCTAGTAAGTATGTTAGACGGATTTTTTATGCAGACTGGTCATCATATTAATGTAAATGTATTTGATAGAGATTTATTAATAGATGCTATGGAACATCCTGAAAAATATCCACAACTTACAATTCGTGTTTCAGGCTATGCTGTTAACTTTACTAAATTAACTAAAGAACAACAATTAGACGTTATTCATAGAACTATCCATGAAAAAATCTAATTTGTCAATTTAGGGACGTTCTTTCTAGTGACAAAACTGTCAAAATAGGGACAGTCTTAAAAACTGAAAGTATGTCCCTATAATGACAAAAGTGTCACTAGAAAGAACGTCCCTAAACTGACAAAATAGGAGAAGATTATAATATGAATGCACAAATACACTCATTTGAATCTTTTGGTACTGTAGATGGACCTGGTATTAGGTTTGTCATTTTTATGCAAGGATGTAGTTTAAAATGTAAATATTGCCACAATAGAGATACATGGAATTTATGTGGTGGAACTACCTATAGTCTTAATGAAGTATTATTAAAAATAGAAAAATACAAAAATTATTTTATGTCTTCTGGTGGGGGTGTCACTCTAAGTGGAGGCGAACCATTATTACAACCTGAATTTATTACTGCATTACTGCAAGAATTACAAAAACAAAATATTCATACTGCTATCGATACTTCTGGTAATTTTGCTATTACAGAAGATATTAAAAAAATAATTGATTTGACTGACTTATTTTTGCTTGATATTAAATGTATTAATGATGAAATTTGCAAAGATTTAACTGGAGTTTCTAATAAGCAAGAGCTTACTTTTGCTAAGTATCTAAGTAGTATTCGGAAAACCCATGTGGATAAGACAAGTGTTAGTCCCTGAAATTACTGACAAAGAAGAAGACCTTGTAAAATTAAAAGAGTTTATATCCTCTCTTTCTACTGTAGAAAAAATAGAGTTTTTACCTTATCATAGCATGGGACGTTTTAAGTGGGAAGATCTTGGTTTTTCCTATGCTTTAGCAGATGTTAGAGAAGCCACTATAGAAGATGTAAAAAGAGCTAAAAGAATTGTAACATTATATTAGCTCTTTATCTATTCTTTTATAACTTTCTTTAGTCCAAATGTAATAAAATAAATAACTCCCGAAATTAGTACAATCATTGGCCCTGTTGGAATATTCCAATAATAAGAGATGATAAGTCCCATTACACCTGAAAATAATGAAAATATAATAGAAAATAAATGGTAACTTCTCATATTTCTAGCTATATTTCTGCTAGAAGCTGCTGGCAAAATTAGCAAAGAGTTAATAAGTAAAATACCTATCCAGCGAATCGAAATCATAACAATTACCGCAATTAAAATAATAAAAATATTATCTATTAACTTTGTGTTTACTCCTCTACTTTTAGCAAGTGTTGTATTAATACTAAGTATATTTAATTTATTAAATATAAAATACCAAAATGCAATAACTAGAATAAAGGATAAAAATAAGTATAAGATTTCAGTATCACTAATACTTAAAATATCTCCTACTAAATAACTAGAATATTTATTAAAATTCCCACTCGAAGCAAGCATTGAAAGTCCCAGTGCTATAGCAATAGAAGAAAATACACTAATAATAGTATCTGCTCCATAGGTAGTTTTATTTTTTACATAATTGAGTAATAGAGCAAATACTACTGCAAAAAAAATCATTGAAATATTCATATTGGTAATTCCAAACACCATTCCAATTGCAATACCAGTTAATGCTGAATGTCCTAATGCATCTGAAAAAAATGCCATCTTATTATTTACAATCATAGTTCCCAAAATGGCAAAAACAGGTGTTACTAAAATAATAGCAAGTAACGCATTTTTCATAAAGGTATATTGCATAAACTCAAATGGTAATAGGGTTTCTAATATACTATAAATTGTTTCCATCTTTTCTCCTTTTTTGTCAATTTAGGGACGTTCTTTTTTTTGACACTTTTGTCATTTCAGGGACACTCGTGATATATTTTAAAGTCTGTCCCTCTTTTGACATTTTTGTCATTTTAAAGAACGTCCCTAAATTGACATTTAAATTCTCTACTTCCGAAATACTTCTTCTGGAGTTCCCTCTTTTAATACTTCTTTATCTAATAAGATGACTCTATCTGCATATTTTTTTACTAGTTCTAAATCATGTGATACTAATAATATAGACATATCATATTTCTTTTTTAAATTATTTACTAATTCATAGAAATCTTTTATTCCATTTTTATCAATGCCAGAAACGGGCTCATCTAAAACAAGTAAATTTGGTGTGGGTTTTGTAGCAATAGCAAGTAGTACTCTTTGTAGTTCGCCACCTGATAAGTCTCCTATGCTTTTGTCAATCACCTTTTCTGCACCAAATAGTTTTAATTGTTCTTTTATGTCTTGATATGTTTTTTGGTCTTTTTTTAGAAATATGGGTATATTGCAAATGCAAGAAGCAAATAAATCATATACTGTAGTTGGCATATGCTTTTCTATTTGAATAGATTGTGGTACATATCCTATTTTTATTTTTTTAGCTATCTTTTTTTTCATATCCATAAATGAAATGGTTCCAGTATGTTCTATCTCTCCTAAAATTGCTTTTAATAAGGTTGATTTCCCAGCTCCATTTCTTCCAATAATTACTGTTAATTGTCCACAGTGTATATGTATATTTACGTTTTTAAGCACTATTTCTTTTCCAAATTTAACATTAATATTATTAATTTTGGTACAATGTAATCCACATGCTCCTACTTCATTCACTTTTTTCACCTTGCTTTCTTTTTACATGTTTATTTTCCTATTTGTTTTAATATTTTTAAATTATTTGTCATGCTATTTATATATGCGTTTTTTTCAAGTTCTCCTATTAGACCTGTTTCCAATTCATATATTTTACTACCTGTTTCATTTGCTAAGGTTTGTGCATTTTTCTTATCATCTTCTGCTCCTATAAGAATTGTTTTAATGTCTTCTTTTTTCATTTTTTCAATGATACTTTTTATATTTTCTGCAGATAAAGCACTTTCTTCATGGTTTGTATCTATTTGTGTAACTTCCATTTGTAATTCTTCTGCTAAATAGCAAAGTGCCTCATTTAAACAAATTATTTTTATTCCTTGTAAATTTTGCAATTCTGTTTCATAAGTAGTTTTTAATTGTGTTACAGCGTTTAGATAATTTTGATAATTTGTCATATAAGTTTGTTCATTTTCAGGGTTATATTTACTCAGATTTTGAGCTATTACTTCTATTTGTTTCGTATAATTTTCAAAGCTTGTCCATATATGTGGGTTTACATTTTCCCCTTCTTGTATTTTTTTAGTAATATTTATACTGGTATCTATTATTTTTAAGTCTTGATAATACTGTGTTATTTTTTGTGTAAAATTTTCTAAGTTTAACCCATTTTGTATAAAAACATTGGCATTTTCTAATTTTTTCATATCAGTTGCAACTAGGGTATAGTCATGTACACATCCAACATTGTTTTGTGTTAAATTTGTTATTTCTATGTTTTGCACTCCATTTGTAATATTAGCAGTCATTATGTACATAGGATAAAAGGATGTTACTATTTTAAATTTGTTGTCTTCCTTTTGGTTTTTATTTTGTTTTGGTATGACAAGCCAAATAGTTATTATAATTGCAATTACAATTATAAAAATCCACCATTTTTTTTTCATTTTTTCTTTTCTCCATTATTTTTAAAAATCGCAGCTATCATTTAAATTGTCTTAATTATCACTATAAATTATAAATAGAACGCTGTGTTTGCAGCGTTCTTTTTGTTTTTATTCTTGTGTGTATGGTAACACAGCAATTTGTCTAGCTCTTTTTACAGCTAATGTAATATCTCTTTGATGAATAGCACATGCACCAGTTGCTCTTCTTGGAAGTATTTTTCCTTTATCATTAATAAATTTTTTTAACTGGTCTGCATTTTTATAATCTAATTTTAAGTTTTTATCTGCACATAATGGGCATACTTTTTTTCTAACTTTTCTAAATCTAGGATTATAATCTTCATCATTGTTTCTATTATTTTTTCTGTTATTTTTCTTTTCTGCCATTTTTAGCTCGCCCCCTATCTTTTTCTATATCTGTTTTTCTAAAATGGTAGGTCATCTCCTGAAGATATTTCAAAATCTGACCCTTCACCAGCAGCAGGTTGTGGCATTGTTCCAAAGGTTGCATCAAAGCTACCATTTGCACTTGCATCTCCTTCTTTTTTGCTATCTGCAAAATATGCCTCTTCTGCTACTACTTCTGTTATGTAACGTTTTTGTCCTTGTTCATCATCCCAAGTTCTAGTTTGTATTCTACCTATTACACCAACTTGTTGACCTTTTTTAAAATACTTACTACAAAATTCGCCAAGCTTGCTCCATGCAACTATATTGATAAAGTCTGCTTGCCTTTCTTCTCCTTGCTTAGTAAATCTACGATTTACTGCTAAACTAAAAGAAGCTACTAATGTATTGTTTGTTTGTGTGTATCTTACTTCTGGATCTCTTGTTAAACGACCCATTAAAATTACTTTGTTCATTTTTTTGTACCTTAACCTTTCTTTTAAATAAAGGCCCCTTATTTTACTTTTTGTTTTGGAATGTCTTTTTTATTGTGCTTTTACTGTAATGAATTTAATTACTTCGTCCATAATTCTGTAATTTCTTTCTAATTCTGTAATTAGTTGTGGGTTTGATTCGAAGTTAATTATTAAGTAATATCCTTCTTTGTTTTTCTTTACTTCGTATGCTAGTTTCTTTTTGCCAAGTTCTTCTAGTTTTTCTACTTTTCCGTCATGATTGATAATATCTGTAAATTTTTGAGATAATTCTTTTATCTTTTCTTCTTCAACAGATGGATCAATAATGACAACACTTTCGTATTTGTTCATTATATTTCACCTCCTTATGGGTTACAACCTGCAAACTTTTTTTGCAAGTAAGGAATTTGTTCCTTTTTTACGTTTCTTATTCTACCACATTTTTAAGAAAAGCACAAGTGTTTTACTTAAAATTTTAAAAAGCCTTAATTTTTATTTTAAATTCTACATTCACAATAAAATCATTTTGTTTTATATTTTGGTAAATATAATCTGCTATTTCGTTATAGGCATGTAGTTTTACTATTTGTTTACTTTTTCTGCCTTAACCATATTTAAAATATCTACTATCATTTTGTGCATACTGCTTTTGTATTCATTCCCTATATTAAATTTTTCTGTTCTTGGCAGTTTCATAATTAAAACTATCATATATTCTATGTATTCTTCACTTTTAGGAATTAGTTTTAGTTCTTCTTTTTCATTTTCTTTTTGTTTTGCTGTTATTTCATTCATTTTCACTTTTCCTTATGCTATTTAACAATCTTTGCATTTTTTCTTGTTGTATTTTTGCTTTATTATCAAACATATTATGAAACTGACATTTATTACATTCAAAGTGTGTTCTTGTTTCTGCTATTGGAGAATTAATGTATCTTGTTATTTCTTTGTATTTTTCCCCAATATTTTCATTTATTCTTTTTGTAGTATAGTCATAAATAACAAAAGATATCTTCCTTTCTTTTAATTTCTTTATCATATTTTCGATTTTTATTACTGGAATGGCACATTTACATAGGCCTTTTGGCATACAGCAATAGTTTAAGCCTAAATTTTTTGTTAAAATAACTGCAGCTTTACCTACTCCATAAAAAAATATACCACCGAAGTGGTATTTATTACTTGTACTACTTAAAAATCATCCTATCCAAATTTTATCGTTCTCGCACCCCAAAGAGTGCGCTTTTCAGCGTTACAATATCAAAGTGGAGCGAGACGTGTTGCTGGTGTTAGAAATGGTCGGATTGACGGCGCCCCTGTAGGAAGCTGGAATGCCAGAGCCTGAATCGTTGTAAGTTCCTCCGACGAATCACTCGGAAGCCTGTGTTGCGTGCTTCTATTGTCCTGTCCCATGCATTTCCTGCCATGTCATAAATATTATTTACACTGTAGCTATCGATAGAACCTGTTGGAATTAGTTTGTCTGTACTTCCTTGCGTTCCTGTATAATTTCCTTTTCCTGTACTATTGGTTACATAGGTTGCTTTTTCTTCTCCTTGACTTAAAAACCACTTCATGCAGGCATCCCATTGACTTCCCCATATCATACTGGTTTTTCCTTCTACCATCTCTTTATTTTTTTGATACATCGTATACCATGTTTGACTATGAATATCGCTATTGTTCTTTGTTACTTTTGCTTTTGTCTCACTAATACTTCCTGTTTCATATCTTCCGATATAAAACCCTTTATATCTTATAACACTTTTTATCATGGTTTCAAATTCTTCTTCTAGTTGTGCTTTAAACTGTGCTGCTGTTGTGATAGCATTTCCATTCTTATCTTTGATTCCTGCATTTGTATAATTAGCTGCTGTATTGTCATTACTTGTTACTACATCTGGTTCACGGTAATTCGTTTCTGATGTCCAGCTTATTTTTCCTTCTGTTTCTGTCCAATTTCTTGCTGTTGGTGGGTTCTTTGGTGATGAGCTACTTCCGAAATCGTAAAGCTTTCCTAAATATTTTCCATCTGTTGTTACTCCATACATCTCACTTGGCTCTGGTACTGGTACCCATACAAATTGATTTCTGGTATTTCTTGCTGTTTCTACATTACTATCTGTTACTGCATCTAGCCCTTCATAAATTACTAGGCCATTATCTATCGTATTTTCACTTGTAACTCCTGATACTGTAAAACCTTTTGGTACTGGTACTTTTACTTTTTCTGTATTTCCTTCTTTTCGTAATACTTCTGCTACATCTACTTTTGTTTTATCCCAATTGGCTGTTGGGTCATCTGGTGTTGGAATAACTGGATCTTTTTCTGTATCACCTGTTCCATCTAGATATTCTATTTCTATGTTTTTTCCATCGGCTGTTGGCGTTACCTTTATTTCGATTCCTTCTTCTGGAGTAATTGTCCATACTCCATTGTTTTCAGTTTTTTTACTGGTATCGATTCCTTGTGCTTCTAGTTCTGTCCAAAATTGGTCTATTGGCACACTACTTCCATGATTTTTTGTATATACTGTCATTTTTGCAAGCTCAAATTTATCTTTATACTCTGCTATTTTTTGTTCCCCTTCTGCTTTTTTTGCTTGATTAATGACTCCATTTTCTCCAAATACTATCACCAACGTAATTCCTGCTAAAATTAGCAAAACTACGATTGTAACAACCAAAGCAATTAAGGTAATACCTTCTTGTTTTCCAATTTTCATTTCTTTCTTTTTACTCCTTTTTCTTTCGTCTTTTTCTATTCTTTTTAGTATTTGCATAAGCTCTCTTTTTCTTCATTTTGCAAATACTTTATTCGAATTATATCATACCATTTTTACTTTGCAACTATTTTTTATTTCTTTGCAAAATTTAAAAAGAGTTCAGAATAGAACTCCTCATACTTGTAGCAAGCTTTGCTACTTAAAAATTTTATTAAACTTATCACTACCTTCTAACTTATGAGCTTATATAGCTTCTTTTTAATTCGATAATTTTGTTCATTTTTAATTACTAAATACCATAAGTAACTTAATATTACCAAAAATGCTAAATTATGTATATATAAAATAATAATACTAGTTGCTATTGTTAAAATAATAACTGTTGCTTTAGAAACTAAATTTGTTATCTTATAGGTTTTTTCTCTGCCTTTTTTTATATGTATTATTTCTTGCAAAATTCTTCCTCCATCTAAAGGATAAATTGGAAGTAAATTAAAAATTGCTAGTAATAAATTGGCATAAATGATAATTGGTATTTTGCAAATGTATATGTAGGAAATAATAATGCAAATAAGAGCTATTAATATATTGATAGCAGGTCCTGCAAAAGCAATGGCTATTTTTGAAAGATGCCTATTTTCTTTGTGATTTATTTTAAAGCAAATTTGAAACCCAAAAGGAGTTACTTTAATACTTTGGGGTTTAAAGCCTAAAACTATTCCACAAATCATGTGCCCTAGTTCATGAATAAAAGCAAATATCATAATAATAGCATACAGTTCTATTTGTTTTGTAAAGTAAAATATAATTGCAAGCAAAAATATTTTTAAGTCTATTTTGACACTCATTTTTCTCTCCTATGTCCAACTTAATATTAATTCTGGGTCAACAGTTCTTTGGTCTCTTCTAATTTCAAAGTGAAGGTGTGGCCCTGTTGTTTTTCCAGTATTACCTGATAATGCTATTTTTTGTCCTTTTTTTATACTTGCTCCTTGCTTTACTAAAATTTTGCTACAATGGGCATAAATTGTAGTTACATCTTTATTTACAATTTTGACATGTGTCCCATATTCTCCTGCATCTGATACTACACTTACTTTTCCCTCCATTGCTGCTACAATAGTAGTTCCTATTGTTACCCCAATATCAATCCCTTGATGATTGGCAGATACAATCTGTGTTGGCTCCCTTTTTCCATAATGTGATGTAATAACTGCTTTTGCTGGAAGTACCATACTAAAGTTTTTCTTAATATATTCTGCATCTTTTTGCATTTGCGACTTTGGGCTTGACCCGTTAGAAGAAGTAGTAACGGTTTGCTCTTCATTACTTGCTCCACCTATACCTATTGTTTGATTATTTTCAGAGGCTTGATTGCTCGTTTGTTCATTTTGATTTGTTTGACTATTGGTTTGCTCATTTTGTACTACTTGGTTTTGCACATTTTGTTTATCTGAATCTTCTTCTTGATTTTGGTTATTGTCTTGCCCTTCTTTGTTTTCTTGATTTTGCTCTTCTTGCTTATTGGCTTGGTCTGTATTTTCTAACCATTGATTAAAAGCTTGCTCATTGTCTTTAAAAAATTGTCCAACCTGCTGTGAAATTACAGTAAAATTAATATCTTTACTTAAAAACTCCTTTGTTTTACCAATTACTTCTTCTGAGAATAAATAGTTGGCATCTTTGATAAGTGAAAAAATAAGATAAATTAAAATGCAAATTAAAACTTGTAATACCATTTTTTTGTACAAAGAAAACTGCCTGTTTTCCCTACCTTCTGTCACTTGCGAACTTGGCATACGTACATTTCCTTCTTTTAATTTTCTGCGATAGTAAATTTCCTCAGCTCTTCTTATTCTTTCTTCTTGAGAAATTGTTTTTTCCACAAAAATACACCTCTTCCTTTGTAGCATTTTTGTTAATGTATATGTTACAAAGAGGTGCTTTATGATTATTATTTTATAATAGCTTGTATCATGATGCTCACCACTAAGCCTACTATCAAAAAATAGTTTAGCGTTTTAAGCTTTTTACACTTTTTCTTTAAAGCTTGTACTGAGCCACTTTCCTTTTTATTTTTATTTTCAATTTTAGAAATATATTCTGCTATTAACATTTGCGCTTCTTTTATAATATAATCTTGTTTTATATTTTTTGGTGATGTTATTTCTTTATTTTGTTTTGTCTTTTTATTGGTTAATTCTAGTTTTGGTATTTTCTGATTTTCTTTTAAGACCACAATAGCCTCTTCTACCAAATTAGATGGCAAATCTTTTAATACCACAATATTTTTTAAATTACTTGTATCCATTTTTTCTTTCCTCCGTTTTTCTTAAGTTATTAAAATTTTTTCCATTTTTTCTATTTTTTATACAGGTAATTTAAAAATTCTATTTATGTTTTTAATCACACACTACTTTTAAAATTTTTTGTGCTACTTTGGTAGCCAAAAACTCAATTTGTTTGATATTACAATCCGATACTTTTATATGATTTCCAATAATCGTTTTTATATTTATTACTGCTGGAAAATAAAAGCTTTTGCCATAAGCCTTTCCAATTTCTATGCCTCCTGTACCCACAAAAGTAGTTCCGAATCTGTTTTGTTTTGCTAAAGGCTGAATCGATTACAATTACTTTTTCTTTATTTTCTTTTTTTAACTTTTCTAGTAATGCCTGTGCATTTTTAAAATGAATTGGCATTTTCATGGTTCCAAATACTTGAAGTTTTGGACATACATTATTTTGCAATATTTCTCCTACTCTAGGCCCAAAAGAGTCTGACAAAAGCTTATTGGTACCTATACAAACAAATACATAGTCTTCCATTTTTAATCAAAAGCCTCCTATTTTTTTGCACTTAAACTATACATATTATTCTTTTGCAAAATAAATAACTTTTATTTATCTTTATCTATTGAAATTATAATTTTAATATTTCTATCTTTTTGATATTTTTTTATAATATCTTCTGAAAAGCCTGCCACTTCATTGGATATAACGATAGTATCATATTGTTCTTTTACCAATTTTGCCATAGTTTCATCTGTCTTTTCTAAATCAGACAAAGAAAAAACATCAAAACCTAAAGCTTGAGGAAGGCGAAAACTGTTATTATCTTTTTCATATTTAATCCAAGATATTTTCATTTTATCACCTATTGCTTAGTATTTGATGTTATTGTTTTTTTATTCACATTTTTTTATTATGCTTCTGGGTTTAAAATTGCTTGCACATCACTATCTTGCTTTAATTCTTCACTTGCAATATATTCTTTCGCTCTTTTATCTTGCCCAATAGCTGCTAAAACAATTTGTTTATTTTTTCTTAATCGATTACTTGCATATTTTAAAATAAGCCCCTTATTTTTTACAGCCTCTAGCACTACCTCTTCATCATCTCTAAGCTCTTTTGAGGCATAATACAAAATTTGTCCATCTATTTTAACACCTTCTAGCATAATTTCTTTATTTGCTCTTAGTTTTTCACTTGCATAACAAGCGGTCCATCCTACTTTTGCTATTGACTCTTGCACTACTTGTTTATCTGCTTTTAGCCTATTGCTTGCAAATTCTAGAGCAACTGGATTTTGCTTAATTGCTGCTATTACTATTTGCTTATCATCTTTTATACTATCTGATACAAAATCCAAGTTTTTTCCATCCTTTTGTACCATTTGCAGACAATATTGCTTATCATCTGCCCTAGTTTCATCAAACTCTTCCATTTTTTCTTCTCCTATACTATGATAAGATTTACCATCAAACTTTATCTGTTTTTAGTTCTACTTTAAATTGTCATTTTTAATAGCCCCATATCCAATATTATTTTCTTGCATTAACTTTACTATTTCCATTACCTCTTTTTCAGAAATTCCTTTTTCTTCTACACAAGTAATGTGTCCCCCATTGGTATATGAATGGTAAGGTGCTTCTAACTGTATTTTATTGACTATACTAATTTTATAGTCATTTGGTATATGAAAAGAATTTGTATAACTTTCTTTATCAGTAATTCCTTTTAATTTTCCAAAAATGGCTTGATCCATTTTTATAAATTTACCTTCTATTTCATCTACTGGTGATGCTACTAAATTAAAATTAAGATTGTATTTTTGAGAATATTCATCACATTTTTGTTTCATGAATTTTACAATTTTAATTCCTAATTTTTGTGCTGCTTCATCTTCTCCATGGTGTTTACCAGTTAATGCTTTAAGACATTGAGCCAAACCAATAAAGCCAATACTTAAACTTCCTTGTTTTAATACCTTTTTTAAAGTATCCCCAGACTTTAACTTTTCACTATCTATCCACAGTTTTTGTCCTAATAAAAAGGGGAAACTATCCACCTTTTTTTTACACTGTAATTCGTACCTTTCTAATAACTGGTCTTTTACTAGGTCTAGTTTTTCTTCTAGTTCTTCTAAAAATTCTTTTATATTTGCTTTTTGGTTTGCAATTGCTCCATGTTTAATACCTAACCTTGGCAAATTAATAGTTGTAAAAGATAAATTTCCTCTCCCTGCTGTAACAGCTTTATTGGGATCTACTATATTTTCCATTACTCTAATGCACCCTCTCATATAGCTAACTTCTGTATCATAATTATTTTCTTGATAAAATTTGGTATTAAAACTGGCATCTAAAAATGAAAAATTGGGATAATTTCTTTTGCTAGAAACTTGGCAAGCAAGCTTAAATAAATCATAATTGGGGTCTTTTTCTTTAAAATTAATTCCTTGTTTTACTTTAAAAATGGCAATTGGAAAAACAGCTTCTTTACAATTGCCTATCCCTACTTCTAATACTTTTAAAAGATTCTTACTTACCATTTTTCCTTCTGGTGATATATCTGTTCCAAAGCTTACACTAAATGCTGGTAATTTCAATTCTGTTTTAGAATAGATGGCATTAATATTATGTATAAATGCTTCCATTGCTTGATAAGTAATATATTGTGTCTTTTGCAAAGCCTTTTTATTAGATATTCGAAACATTCTTTTTAGTTCACTAGAGTCTCTACAGTATTTATCAAATGTGGTATCTGGTATATTTATTGTACTAATTTTTTCTATTTCTCTTTCAATTCCATTCGTAGCAATAAATTTATCAAAATCCATTAGTTCTAAATAGTCAAATACCAATTGTTTTAATTGCTTTTTAAACGTTTTTAAAACTCCTGGTGCCATATAATAGTCAAATGCAGGAATACTTTGTCCACCATGTTGATCATTTTGAACAGATTGAAATGCGATTGTAGCCAGTGCTGTATAAGACATAATATCTTTTGGTTCTCTTAAAGAGCTTTCTCCTGCTCCAAATCCATCTTCATATAATTTGTTAATATCAATTTGGCAACATGTAGTAGTCCCTGTTGGTACATAATCCAAATCATGAATATAAATATCTCCATTTTCATGAGCTTGTGTAAATTTCTTTTTCATTAAATAGGTCATAGCAAATTGCTTGGAAATTGTCGTTCCATATTGTATCATCGTTCCCATAGCCGTATCTTGTTGTACTGTTGTGCTTTTAGTCTCTTCATTACCTGCTGATTTTAATCCTAAATTTTCTAATGCTTTTAAAAATTTATGTTGCTTTTTTTCATCAAAAAATAGTCTCCTTGATTGTGCTCTTTTCTCGCGATAATTTGAAAAAGCCTCATAAACATCTTTGTATCCATTATTTTTTAGCTCTTCTTCTATTAAGTCTTGAATTTCCTCTATTTTAATTTTTTCATTTTCTAATTTTTCTATTCTTCCTAAAACCTTACTATATACTTTGTTTACATCTGTTTCATTGTATTTCGTATATGCCTTATCTTCCATGCTTATAATATCTTCAAAACCCTTTTGAATAGCTAACGCAATTTTAGCACCATTAAATTCTACCTTTTTACCATCTCTTTTTACTACTACTATTTTTGCAACTTTTTGTGGCACTTCTATTAGCACTTTTTTATCACTTCCTTTTCTAATTCCCTTGACTCTCACAATAATTCGTTTTATCTTTTTTAATTATATAGTTTTATCTTATAAAAAGTCAATAGGAGTCATTACTCATTTTTCTTCATTTTATACAGCGCTGCGTTTATCCTTCTTTCATTTTTCTTTTTTTATTCACGCTGCGTTTGTTTTTTCGCTTATTCCATATTTTTTTTAATGCTGCTTTTATCTTTTTTAACTAAAATCCTTGACTTTTATTGTCTAAAAATGTATAATCTTCTCAAATATGAAAGGTAACATTAATTAAAATATTATATAAGGAGAAGAAAATGAAAATTAGTAATTCCCTAAAAAAAATGGTTGCTTATAACCCTACTAAACAAACATTTCAAATGTCTGCTTTAAATTTATGTGAAAAAATAGAAGCAAATGATATTACCCTTCCACTTTATCAACGTGATGTTAGTTGGTCTATTCCCAAATGTGTCAGTTTGCTGAATTATCAATTAAATGGTAAAGCACCAGTTGCCCCTATTTCAGTTAATAAAATAACAGATAATACTCATAGTGTTGCACAAATTACTTTGATAGACCGTACCATTGTTGAAGTATTTAAGGTTGGACAGCTTTCTATCACAGATGGACAGCAAAGATTATCAACAAATTACAAGTGCTACATTAATCATCCTGATTTTAGCTGTATTGTATTAGATTTGCAAAGAGGTGTATTTACTACCCTTATTACTCCAGATGCCATCAAAGCTTCTCAAATACCTGTTGGTATTTTACTAAATAAAAATACAGATGTATTTTTTGATTATATTAATAAATCAAAATCACTAAAAAAATCTGAAATTACCAATATTTTACTGCAAACTAGAAGTAAGCTACGTGATTATAACTATACCATTAACTTGGCTGAAGACTTAAGCGAAAAAGAGCAAATTGAATGGTTTGAAGTTTTAAACAATGCTGGAAGCAGAGTAACCAAGGTGCAAATGCGTTTTTCTAAATTACGTTTAGAAGGAATTGATATTTATTCTCAATATACAAAATCTTATAAACAAAAATTGGATGAAGCTAATTTTGATGTTTTCAATGTCAAAGATACCGAAGTCTCTATTCCTATCGCCAATTTAAATTGCGCTTTAGAATTGACTTTAGGAAAAGAACACTCTTTAAATTATACACCTATTCCTTCTGATGCAAAAGAAAATCAACTTTGCAATCTGACAGCTGAACAGTTAAAAAATTGTTTTATGCTTACTCTAACAGCCTTAGAAGATGCCATTGGCTTTATAAAATTAAACAATTTAAAAGTTCCTCCTAGAATAGATTATATTACTTATTTGACTGGCTACTTTGTTTTTAATCCTAGAAATTCGCTTTCTCATAATCAAACGCAAAATTTATTGCGTTGGTATAATGAAGTAAACTTTAACAATAAACCAAATGGAAAGCGAAGAGATATGTTTAATGAATTATTAAAACTTTAGTTATCAAAGTAAAAAACTGATAACATCTTACACATGCTATCAGTTTTATAGATGGGGATTTAGTTGGTTACCCACCTTGGTATACACCTGCATATATTATATCATATGTAAAAAATATTATCAAGAAAAATCCCAACTAAGAAAGGAAATGGTATAGTCATTATGGCAAAAACCAAAACCAGTATTAGGGGAAAACAGGCAAAAAAGATTGTACCTGTTCGTTCTTATACTAGAGCAAATGGTATTAGAGTAAAAGCTCACCGCCGCTCTACACCAAGGTAAATCAGAATTACTCTAAATAGTATACACTTAAATTGAAGTGTATACTATTTTTTTCTGTCATCTTCCCCGCTATTTATTAATGTCTGTTATTTTGATTCATTAATAGTTACAATAAGCAAATTACTTTGTGTTCGGAATAAGTCATTGTTTTGAGTATGTATAACCATACACATACCATTTTCGCCAAAAGCGAAGTAGAATGCAGCTTTTATCGCATGATGAATAGCACTAAGGCAAACTTTTTAAATTATTATAATTTTCACTTAAATAATTTAAAGCTTCACAAATAATTAAAATATCATTTAGCAAAGATTCTTCATCATATCTTTTCAATACTTGTTTGGAAGTTCTTGAAAATTATACTAATATTATTCGCAAATAGTATTAAAACAAACTTTTTAGCTTTTCTTAAAGGTTTCAAAGGCAATAAATTTTCTACTTCCTAATCACTATTTATTGTTTTTACTCTAAAATGTTTATTGGTATGATTTTAAGAGATTTTTCGTGAAATCTCAATAGGTAAGTTATGTAAAGTTTTAAAATTAGCATAAATAATATGTGGGAAAAAATAAAATAAAAAATAGACAAGAGAA
>CANSJB010000002.1 GCA_947647115.1 uncultured Clostridium sp.
GTATTTTTTCTATTTTGTAATCATCACTTGGTTTTAGTTTTGCGATTACTTCTTCTATTGAAATATTAGGAGTCACTGCTGGGTTATTCTTATATTGCTCTATTTTTATATCTGTATAGATTAAGTTTGCCTCATCTTCTATTTCTGCTAGTTTTTGTACTATTTTTGCCTCTTTCGCAGTTTTTAAAATGCTGTTTTCACCAAATAGCAATGTTAGTGTAATTCCTGCTAATATAAGCAAAACCACGATTGTAACCACTAGGGCTATTAGGGTAATACCTTTTTTATTATTAATTAATTTTTGATTTCTTGACTTACTTTCAAAATAAGTACTTTCTACTATTTTCTCATTTGACATTTTCCCTTTTTCTCCTCTTTGGTTTTTATTTTTTATATACTCCATTTTTAATGTTTTGCTCTTGTGTTTCTGTTTTTGCAAATGCTTTTATTATTTTATATCATACCTATTTGTTATTTACAACTTTTTTAAATTTTTATGTCTAATTTTACTTGTGATTTTCTTCGTTTTCATTTATACTATACTTATCTATCATACAAAGGAGTTTTATCATGCAACCATTATTTAAAAATAAATCTACACTCTCTACCAACACTTATATACACTTAGTAGAATTTCATCAGTTAAAAAATAATTGGAAATACTGGCTATATACAGCTACCATTTCTCTTTTATTTATTGTATGTACTGCTTTTCAAATAGCAGCTAATAACTATTTTGTTTGCTTTTTGTTATTGATATGCTTTATAGCATTTTTACTATATCGTTTTATTGAGCCATATCATAAAACAAAAAAAGAGTTAGGTAGTGATAAGGTACAAAATACTTTAGTAAATTATTATTTCTTTTATGAAAAATATTTTAGAATAAAAAATAATATTGGTTCTTCTAAGCTTCGCTATTACAAATTATATAAAGTTTATGAAAATGATGACTCTTTTTACCTTTATTTAAATAAAAATAATGCCTTCATTTTAGAAAAAAATGGTTTTATCATTGGAGATGAAAAATCGTTTAAAAGTTTTATTAAAAATAAGGTTAAATTTAGATTTAAAGCTAAATAAATATCCATGAGCGTTTATCCTTGCTCATGGATATTTATTTTTTATTTTACTTTAATCATTTTCATTCTTATGAAAAAAATCGCTGCTACTAAAACTGTTGCTATAATACCTATTGTTACAAAAATGCCATAGCTTTTTTCACCTGTTTGTGGTAAGTTTCCATTAATAGCTGTATTATTTTGAATTACATTTAAAATCGCTTCTTCATTAGCTACTTGATTATTATTCGTTGTGTTATTTATATTATTATCATTGTGAATTGTATTATTGTCATCTGGTTTTTGGTCATTTTCCCCTGTATCTGGTTTTGATGGCACATTTTGATTTTTTATGGTAAATTCTTTAGATGTTTTAGTAATATCAATATCTCCTGCTCCTCCAGAAAAAATCATATCTTTTATGGTTACTTCTGGTTTTTGTTTTGCCATTTCTTTTACTTTAAAAGTAATCTTCATTACGCTTTCTGTTTTTGTTACATTACTATTTTTATCTGTAATAAATTTTCCATTATTTTTATTATAGCTAGGTGCTGACCAACCATTTTGCCCTTCTATTTTTACTAGTGTTAAGCTGTTAGTATCAAATTCAATTGTTCCCATTAATACGGCTACACCTTTACTTGTGTTTAAGCCTGATATTTCAGCTTCTACTACAAATTCTTCGTTTTTACTCAATTCACTTTTGGCAGTTTTTAAGTTTACTTTACAATCAGCTGCTAATACTGTTTTCATCATAATTATCATAACTAACAAGATAAAGCTAATTCCTACTACTATTTTTTTCACAGTAAAACTCCTTTTTTCTCTTTTATTTTCTATTCAACACCTATTAATATCAATTTTAATTTAGCAACATCATTAATTGAGATTTTATTATCTGCATCTATATCAGCAGCTTTTAAATAAGCTCCTGTTAATTTTTCAGTTGCAATTAAGTGTAGTTTTATTTTTACTAAATCTTCTGGTGTAATTCTTCCATCTCCATTAATGTCTCGTGTAACTGCAAGTGTATAATTCAATTTTTCACCGGTTTTTGTACTTACTGTTAATATTGTACCTGTTCCAATAGTACTTTCTTCTTTTAAGCTAACACCATTTTTATCTTTAAATTCTAAATTTCCATAAGTAGTTACATTTTGTTTAAATTGTGCTACTGTTGTACCTAATGTTATTTTTGAAATTATATTATTGCCATCAATCTCATATTGTGTTGTTGTAAGGTTAGGAGTTCCTACTACTGCTACTTCTAATGTAGCATCTTGTGATACTGCAATATATTTTGCATCACTTCCATGAATATCTTTAATGCTAATATAGGCACTCATATCATTTGTTAAGTTTTCTTTTACTTTAAATTTTATAGTAGCTAAGGTTCCTTCTCCTACTTTATTTCCTGTAGTAATAAATTGAAGTGTATCTAGATTTTCTAAACTTGGATCCCAATTTTCAGTAGTAGATAACAATGTTTGTTTTCCATCTGCATCTGTTAACATGATTGCTTCTAATACTTCTCTTGTATAGTCTAATTTACCTTCTATTCCAGATAGTCCATCTATAATATTTACATATTGGCTAAGGTCAATTTTTACTTCAAATTCTTGACCTGGTTTTAATGCTTTTACATTGATTTCTGGTTTAGATGCTGTTATGGTAGTTACAAAGCTTTTTTCACCTACTACTATTTGATATTTACTGCTTTCTACTTCTACACTTGAGGTTTCTAAAGTAGTAGTAACTTTTAAGGTATAATATCCTGCTGTTTGCATAGTTACATTATTTATTTCTAATACTTTATTTGTTTTTCCTTCTAATTTTGTATCATCTTTATACCATTGATATGTTTGAATACCTGTTGTTTCTGATACAGTTGGGGTGATTGTTATATTTTGACCTGGAGCTGCTACATCTGCTTTTGGCATTGTAATAGTTGCAGGCATAGCCTCTGGAATTACTACTGTTTCTCCTCTTTCTTCCTCTTCTTGTGCTACTTCTTTTGCAATATAGGTAGCATCTACAATTACATTTCCATCTTTAATGTCATCATAATTTACAGTAATTTCCATACCATCTTTATTAGTAATTTCTATCGCTTTTCCACATACTGTAATAGTTTCTATTTGATATCCTTCATTTGGAATAATTCTAAATGTTTTGCTTTCATTTTCATTGACAGCTAGAATATCTCCTGCTGCCTTTAAAGCATTATTATCTGCTTCATTTACAGCAACTATTGTACCATTTGCTACACTTGATAATACTAATTGTTTTGTTTTATTTGCTTTTTCTGCTTCTGTCATATTAACTGCTGCAATAGCAAATGGGCTAAATGCATCACAAGTAATAATTAAACCATATTGTGTTACAACACAAGGAATTTCTTCAACTTCTATTACATTTCCTTTAGCATCTTTTTTAAAGTGATATGCTTTAAAAGTAACTCCTGCATCTTCTGGTCCATAACCTGCTGGGAAACCTAAAGATAATCTTAATCTGTGTCCTGTTTGTACTACATATTTTTTACATGCATTTAATGATATATTATAGGTTTCACTTTTTAAAATTTCTTGATTTGTTTGTTGTAATTTGTTTTCCATTAAGTTATTCATATCTTCTTTTTCGTCTATTGTTGTTTTTGTTGTTACTAAAGCAATTCTATTTTTTAATTCATCTGCAACTGATTCTCCATCTTCTGTTTTCCATCCAGTTAATGAAAGGTCTTCATCTGCCATTAAAGTTGGTCTTGCAAATAAGTTCCAATTTCTATATTTGTTCATACTGAAAGCACATGCAATTTGGTTTGTAGCTCCATACATAATTTCCATTGGTTCTTTACCACTATTTTTACCAACAAGTCCTGTTGGATAAATTATATAGCCTGCTCCATCATCTGCAAACATTTTACTTGGTGTAAAGTCAAATGTGATTGTACGTTTTCCATCAAATCTATAGTTTTCTACTTTAGCACTCTGAGCACCTGTTGGTCCTGAAGATTCAAATTTATATCCTACTTCTTTTCCTTCTACTGGTATTAAATCATCATCATAAACGATTGTTACATGGTAGGTTCTACCTACTGAAAGATCTGCTGTTGGTGCTGGGTCTTGTGTTTTAATATATGGTTTTGCTCTATAAATTCCACTTGGATTATATAATTTTCCCGTTTGTGCTATTATATCATCTTCTGTTCCTTGGAAACTTAAATATTTAGGGTCATTTACATAATCTCCTGGTGCTAATTTTGTTACTGCAAATTCCATATATTCTCCATTTGGTACAGTAAGGTAAATATAATCTCCTCTGTCTTGAAATCCTCCTGCATATACATCATCAAGGAAATATCCCCATTTTCCTTCTAGCCAAACTTCATCACCTGGTCTATATTCATGATATTTTGCAAGTATATAATATCCTTGTTCTATTGCTTTTCTATACCCCATATTATTATAGCTTATAAAATAGTCTCCTGCTTTATATTCATCTGTTTCATTACCTTCTTGTTTATATTTTACAACTAAACCATTTACTTCTGTAACTGAACTAATTCCCATTTCTTCTTCTTCTAATTCTGGATATTCAAATACGTAATCACCAGCTGCTTCTACTTTTTCTACTGCTGTATGTTCTTTTGCCATCATCATTTTTCCTACTAGTAAATATCTTGTATTTTCAAATCCTTCAACAATGTCCCATCCTGGTTCTCTATCTGTATAGTCTTCTCCTGGTACTTTTACCTTACGAGTATATGGATCATCCATGGTAGTATCTACTGCATACCATTTCTTATCTGCAGTTCTTGCAGTTGTATCTGTTAATGCTACATAGTTCCACATATGTGCAACAGGCAAGCTACCTTCTGATTGGTGAAGACCTTGTACTAAAATACATGTCATATTTAATTTATCTAAAATCGTTTTGAAAGCTCTTGCATATCCTTCACATACACCTTGCCCTTTTACTAAAATACCATAAGGTGTACCTAAGAAATCTTCATATCCTGGTGTACAATCTGTTTCTAGTCTGTACCCTGCCATATGAGTTATTTTATTATGAACATATTTTATTTTTTCTGTTTCTGCATTTTTGCCTTCTTCAATTTGTAAGTTATTTACTTCTGCTACTATTTCATTTACTTTGTTTTCAAATTCTGTTATAGCTGTTTCAACAGCTGCTTGATCTTCAAAGCCATCTACACGATAGTTGGTATTATTTCCTGCTCCAACATAAGCATGATAATTTCCATCTGCATCTTTAGTTGTTCTGATTGCTAATTTATTGAAGTTTACATAAAATATTTCTGGAAAGTCTGCATAGAATGCATATCTTGCAGCATAAAATTCTTTCTTTAAATTAATTGTTCCATCTTCTTGTGATTTTATTTCTTCTGATGAAAAATGTCCATTTGCTACTAAATCATATTTTTCTGTTCCTGTTTTTAAGATTCCATTATCTTTCATTGCTACTAAGCCAGCATATATTTTTTTAGCTGTAGCAGTTAACTGATCATAATGAAATTTCCCTGTTAATTCTGTATTTTTTTGCTCACTTGCTGCATGTACAAAGTTGCTAAATTGAATAAAACTAAATTGTGCTACTAACATGATAGCAAGTAATAGTGTTACAATAATTTTTTTCAATTTCATACTTAAAATTCTCTCCTTATTAATTTATTTTTTTCATTTTTTATGGCATTGGAACTCTATTTCCACTGCCATATTTGTTTCTTATGATACCATTTATTATTATACCATAGGTTACATAATATGTCAATGTCTTCCAATGTTTTTTCATCAAAATATTCTATAACTTTTTTTGATTTTTGTCTAGTCCTTTTTATTTTTATTTTCAAAAAACTTTTGTTTGACATTTTTTAAAAATGGTATTATAATACTATACGAACAAATGTATTTTAATTTTATAGAAAGGCTTAGTTAATTTTTCAAATAACTAATACAAATAAATATGGATATTGAAGAAAAACTAAAAATATTAGCAGATTCTGCTAAATATGATGCTTCTTGTAGTTCTTCTGGTGGTAATAGAAAAAATACTCCAAATGGTATTGGAAATAGTGAAGTTTCTGGCATTTGCCATAGTTGGGGTGCTGACCGGCAGATGTATTTCACTTTTAAAAATTCTAATGAGTAATTGTTGCAAATATGATTGCAAATATTGTATTAATCGTAGCAGTAATAATGTAAAAAGAGCTACCTTTACTCCCGAAGAAATTGCCAAACTTACCATTGGTTTTTACAAGCGAAATTATATAGAAGGTTTATTTTTAAGCTCGGCTGTTATAAAATCTCCTGATTATACAATGGAACAGCTGATACAAGCCATTAGTATATTACGAAATGACTATCATTTTAATGGCTATATTCATGCCAAAACCATCCCTGGTGCTAGTCAGGAATTAACTCATCAATTGGGCAATTTGGTAGACCGTATGAGTATTAATATTGAACTTCCTTCTGAAAGTAGTTTGAAACTTTTAGCACCTGAAAAGTCAAAACAAACAATTGTAGAACCTATGAGCTATATTGCAAAAAATTTAGAAGCTTCTAGCCAAAGACTACTTCCTAGTAAAAAGAATTGGTCTTTTACTCCCTCTTCTACTTTGATTTCTAGCAAATCTAAAGATAGGCTATTTGTTCCAGCTCGGTCAAACAACACAATTGATGGTTGGTGCTACTCCTGAAACAGATTTAAAAATTATCAAACTTTCAGAAAACCTTTACAAAAAATTCCGTTTAAAAAGGGTTTATTATTCTGCTTATGTTTCTGTAAATGAAGACTCCTTGCTACCTGCTTTACAAACTAAGCCCCCTTTATTAAGGGAAAATAGAATTTATCAAGCTGATTGGCTTCTTCGCTTTTATGGCTTTACAGCAGATGAATTATTAAATGAGCAAAATCCTAATTTTAATCCCCTACTAGACCCCAAGTGTGACTGGGCTATTCGTCATTTAGAAAATTTCCCTGTAGAGGTAAATGTAGCCGATTATGCTACTTTGTTAAGAGTACCTGGTATTGGAGTAATTAGTGCTAAACGAATTTTGCAAGCTAGAAAAACTTGTAAATTGCAATTTGAACATTTAAAAAAGTTAGGAGTTGTTTTAAAAAGGTCTCGTTATTTTATTACTTGTATGCGGCAAATATTATGATGCTATTAAAAATTTTAATGACCATTTTATTACTCAAAACCTTATGTATTTAGAACGTAGTTCTTTTATGTTGCCTAATACTTATTATAAGCAGCTTTCCCTTTTTGAACCATTAGAACCTACTAAAAATGATAGGGTCAAATCACTAACTGGGTTATTTTAAAGGAGGTTTTTTATTAATATGTTACCATTAAAAATTTTAGAAAATACAGTATATTTATATGATGGTAGTTTTGATGGCTTACTTAGCATTGTTTTTGATTGCTATACTACTCAAACACTACCCTTTCAAATTGTGCCATTTCAAAACTATATACCCAATTTACTAGAAACTACTTGTTTTATTGAAACAAATGAAATAAAAGCCAAACGTATTTGGAATGGCATTTACAAAAATATTAGTTATACTGCTCTTTATGATTGTTATTATGCTTTTTTGTCTAATTATCTCAAAAAAGAATTAGCAATTGTGCAATACTTACTACATGGTTTTACCGTAGGTCCTAGTATTTGCCATCAATTAGCTTTAGATTATGTGATAAAAGTTACCAAACTTCGTAAAAATGTATTTGGCGAAGCTCACCGTTTAAAAGGGTTAGTTAGGTTATGTGAAGTACAAAATAATTTATGGTATGCTTGTATTCATCCAGATAATCATGTAATAGAACAAGTAGGGCATTTTTTAATGGAAAGATTTCCTACTCAAAATTTAATATTACATGATAAAAATAGAAATTTAGTCTTTTTGTATTATGCTAAAAACAAAAATAACTATGAAATTGCACAAGTACCTGAAAACTTTGCTGTAACACAATTTTGTGAAGAAGAACTTGCCTTTCAAAAATTATGGAAAACATTTTTTAATACAATTGCAATTAAAGAAAGGTCAAATAAAAGGTTACAAATGCAATTTATACCAAAAAAATATTGGAAAGACTTAATTGAAATGCCTTAAAAAATTTAACCACCTACCGCTTTTTTAGCTTAGGTGGTTACGTTTTTTAGTATTTCATTTTTAACTATTAGCATCATCTTTATTTTTGTACATTTTAATCATATCTTTTAAGCTTACTCTACTTCCATAATTTAAAATAGCATTTGAATAAATTTTAATGGAAATATTGGCAATTACTAAAATGGTAACTAAAAGTACTGCTATTGAAATTGCTATTTGAGATGGTGATGCAATTCCCATCATAATTCTAAATGGCATACAAAATGGTGATGAAAATGGGAATATAGAGGCAAATACGTTTAAATTGCTAGTTGGGTTCATCATGGTAAAATAAGATAAGTAAAAACCAATGACAGCAACAATAGCAACAGGTCCATTAGCAGTTTGTACATCTTCTGGCTTACTTACTGTTGAGCCTGTTAATGCATATAGTAAAGCAAAAGTACTATACCCTAAAATAAAATAAATAATAGTAAATAAAGCAAGCATTGGTGTGATTTGTGACATATCTAGTACACTTTCTAATATTCCTTCTGGTAAAGAATATTTAGCACAAATCAAAGCAACTGTTACAATCACAGCAACTTGTATAAATCCTATAATTCCAATACCTATGGTTTTCCCCAGTACAATCGTTCTAGGCTTTGTTGAGGTAACCAAAGTTTCCATAATTTTAGATGTTTTTTCTGTTGTAATAGAAGAAGATACTTGGTATGCACAAAAGTAAATAGCATAAAATAATACTAAAGATAATAGCATAATAACAAATACATTGCCCTTTACTTCTTCTTCACTCGTTTGTTTTATTTCAAATTCCATTGTCGGTTTTAAACTGTTAATTTGTTCTTGTGTTAGATTTAGCTTTGCTAATTGTGCATCTGTATAAAGTGTAGTAAAAGCATTCGCATACTTTTGTGGAATAGTATCCATCATCGTCATATCTTCTACAATATATTCTATTTTAATACCAGCACCATCTGCTTTTTTTGCTACTACTAGTGCTTCTTCAATTTCTTCTTTTTCTATTTTTGGCTTAATTGTTTCATAGCTTTCCTGTGTATTTACAATTTCAAATGTATATCCTAAGTCCATTTGATTTAATTTTGAAAGCATACCTTCATAAATATTTTGACTATCTACTACTAGTACTTTTTGTTTGCTGCTATTTCCTTCCACTTCTCCTTCTGGTGTAAAACTATTTAAAATATTTGGTATATTAAATCCAACTATAATAAATAATAAAATAATTAAGTTTGAAATTAAAAATGTTTTCTTTTTTAGCATATCTTTTATGGTATATGCAATTACAATTCCTAAATCGTGCATCTCTACTCACCTACCTTCTCTATAAAAATATCATGTAAGCTTGGTTTCATAATTTCAAATTTTTCTACTTGAATATGATTTTTGCTAAGTTCATCAAATAATTGATACCCCTCTTCTTCTCCTGAAATATTAATGATATACTCATTATTTTTACTATGATAAATTTCAAGTCCTACTTGTTTTATAATATGTTCTACATCTTGCTTTGTACTTAAAGAAAGTTTATTGGCTGCATAGGTTTGTTTGATTTGTTTTAAGTTTCCTTGCAATACTGTTTTTCCTTTATTTAAGATAAGTACATCTGATGCAAATTCTTCTACAGAATGCATTTGATGACTAGACATAATTATATAAGTACCTTTTTGTATCAATTCTATAATAACATCTTTGAGTAGTTGTGTATTTACTGGATCTAGCCCACTAAATGGTTCATCTAATATTAATAACTCTGGGTCATGCAAAATTGCAGTAATAAATTGAACTTTTTGTTGATTTCCTTTTGATAATTTTTCTGGTGTCATTTGTAGATATTGTTCTACTTCTAATTTTTTTGCCCAATATACCAAGTTTTCTTCTGCTTTTGTTTTACTCATGCCTTTTAATCTTGCAAAATACATTAATTGATCATGTATTTTTGTTTTTGGATATACTCCTCTTTCTTCAGGCAGATAACCAAAATTAACATGTTTTCTTTGTACTTCTTTTCCATTCCATGTAATTTCTCCACTATCCTTTTTTAAAATTCCTAGCAGCATACGAAGTGTTGTGGTTTTACCAGCACCATTTGTTCCTAGAAGTCCATATATTCCTGGTTTTTGAATTTCAAAATGGATAGAGTCTACTACTTTTTTAGTTCCAAAACTTTTATTTACATCTTTTACAATGAGTCCCATAAAAAACTTCTTCCTTTCTTTTTTTTCCTATTATATACCCATTAACTTTTAAAAATCAAGTTTTTTAGCATTACTTAGCTAAAAAGCGTATCGATTAGATTATAAGCCGTAATATTGTAACTAAGATAGCTTGCTGCATAATCTAATACTTTTTTACTTTAAGTATAAAAAATAGATTGCAATTATGGTAGATTTGGTTTATAATAAGGGAAAGTTTTATTTAAAAATTTGCGGGTATAATTTAGTGGTAGAATGTCATGCTTCCGACCTGATAGCACGGGTTCGATTCCCGTTACCCGCTCCAACAAAATTTCTGTTCTAACTTTAAAAAATACATATACTTTTTATAAAACCTATGATACAATATTTCAAGGTGAATTGATATGACAAGTTTTGTACTAAAAATCATTGCTATCATAACAATGATTATTGATCATTTTGGCATTGCTTATTTTAAGTATACTACCCAAATGAATGTAGTTGGCAGAATTGCCTTTCCCATTTTTGCCTTTCAAATTACACAAGGATATATTTATACTAAGAACCTAAAAAAATATCTTTTTAGGCTTTTTTGTTTTGCTTTGCTTTCGCAAATTCCTTTTATGTTGTTTCGCCGCATTTATACAACTGGCTTTGCCTTAAATATCTTTTTTACTTTGTTATTTGGCTTATTATCTATTTTGGGCTATGATATTATTTCTCATTGTCCTGTTACTCTTTGTAAAATAAAAAAAATAGATTCTTTATTAAAAAATCTATTTTCCATTTTATGTGTAATATTAATTGGTATCTTAGCAGAAGTTTGTAATTTTGATTATGGCTTTTTTGGAATTGGTATTATCTTTTTATTTTATATATTTAGAAATCATAAGATTTTAATGACTGTTAGTTTTGTAATTTGCTGCCTTATCAAATATATGATTATGATTTTTAAATATGGTTACCATTATTTATATCTTTTACTTGGTCTATTTACAATATTACCTATTGTTTTTATTTGCTTATATAATGGAAAACAGGGTAAAAAAGTAAAATATTTTTTATACTTTTTCTACCCTATTCATTTACTTGTTCTTTATCTTATTTTTGGGTTGCAAAGTTAATTCCTCTTGCAACTACACTAGACATGTTTTCAATAAGTTCATCAATTTCTTTTGGTGTTACAATAAAGTTATATTCTTCTGGTGCTAGGACTTCTTTTATCATTTCATATTTGTTTTCTTCTTGCAATTCATTTAAAAACTCATTTGATTTTGCCTCTTGTTGGACTTTTTGTATAAACATATCTAAACTATCTGCTGCAATGGTAGCAGCTTCTACTACCGTAGGAACTCCAATGGCTATTACAGGTATTCCTAATGTTTCTTTGGTAAGTTCTTTTCTTCTATTTCCTACCCCTGCACCTGGGATAATACCTGTATCTGCTATTTGAACACTACTACTAATTCTTTCAATACTTCTTGAAGCTAAGCTATCTATTACAATTAATAGTTTAGGATGTACATTATCTACAATACCTTTTAAAATCTCTAATGTTTCAATTCCTGTTGTTCCTAATACTCCTGGTGATACTGCACTAACTGGCCTTGTTTGCTCATCTAGTACCTCTGGCATATAGGTTAATAAATGCCTTGTAATATCTATATCTTGTATTACTTTTGGTCCTAAACTATCTGGTGTAACATAACGGTTTCCAAGTCCTACTACTAAAATATCATCTTGATTTCCTACTAAATTAGCAAGCAAACTTTTTAGTTCTTTTGTTACTGCTTCTGAGGTTTTTTGTATGTCTTCTTCTCCTGCTATTTTCATGTTTTTTACATCAATTGTAATGTAATTTCCTTTCTTTTTCCCAATAGCTTGTTCTCCATTCTCATTTAATACTTTTACTCTTGTAATTTTTATACTTTCTCCTATTTGTTCTTCTTGTGTTTGTATTCCCTCTACCTCATTTTCAATATTATTTGCTTTTTTATACAGGTCACATCTTTCTAATGCTAAGTCTGTTCTAAAATTTATCATAAAATTACCCTCCATTACAATTCTTTTCTTTATTGTTTGAAGAGTAAGCTGTTTTTATTCATAAATATTTTCTTCTTTTAAACATTGGGTATATAAGCTTATAGCATCTTTAAATCCTCTTTTATAATTTTTTTGACTATAATAGGCTATCTGAACTTCATAATTCTCCATTAACCCTTCTATTCGGTCTAAAACTTCCTCTTTTTCCTTTTTTAATTTGCTGCCCCCTACTTCTTCTAAAATATCCTCTATTTTTTCTTGGATTTCTTCAAATGTAACTTCTTTTGCTATCTTACTTAGAATTTCTCTATCTCTTCTGTTTTCTGCTTCAAAATCAACTTGTCTTGTATCATATATTTTGTCTAACATATCTAATCTTTTTTGATTTTGTTCCATCATAAACTTTCCTCCCTTACTTTTAAATTATTTTTATTATTATCCATTCTTATATTATTTATTCACTTGGGAAATAGGTTTTATATAAAGTTAATTGACTTTCTTAAAAGAATTGACAGTATATGATTAAAAAGTTAATAAGATTGAAATATTTTTGATTTAATAGATGGGTATATCCATTATTGTAACTGCTTTATTTAGTTATTGTCAAGCACTTTTATATACCAATATTCGACAATATTTTAATATAAGTATACTTTACCCATAGACATCCATTCTTATTGGTAATAATTTTATTATCCTCCTAGTGTGTTTCGTGTTTTGCATAGAGTGTATATAATTAAAAGAAAATCATGATTAACTATAAAGTAAAAATTCAAAATAAATTAAGGAAGTGAAGGAACAATGAAAAATAGTTTAGAAGTTGGAAATAGAATTAGAAATGTAAGGGAAGAACTACACATGAGCAGAAATTTATTTTCTGAGAAAATTAACATTTCAGAATCATATTTAGCTCAGTTAGAACTTGGTAATAAATCACTTGGAATGAATACTTTAATTTCACTTTGCGAATATACTGGCTTTTCAGCTGATTATTTTCTATTTGGTAATGAGGTTAATAATGAAATGGCCAAAAAAGTACTTCGCATATTAAATACCTTGCCAAATAACTCTTTAGAGTTATCTTATGAGCTCATTCGCTCTATTAAAGCTCATTCTAATTAAGTAAAATTAAGACATTAGAAAAAACAATTTTTCTAATGTCTTTATTGTTAAGCTGTAAATTGACTTTTAAATAACCTGTCTACCATTTTTTATTATATAGTAGTAGTAGTGATGTTTTTATTTTGAACAATATCTACACAAAATAGCCTCTATTCCTATATTTAAGTCTATTAAACCAATTTTATAATTCGCATCTAAATTTACTAATTCTTCTAGTATTTTTCTTAGTTCTTCTGTTTTAAAATAATCTGCTTGCATTTTGTATTTGTTGACTAAAAACATTTGGTTTGGTTTCAAATTCATAGCCGCTGCTATATCTGCTCCATATTCTCTGGCTATTTTTATACTATATAATTTTTTAAAATGGTTATATAAAGTAACTAAAATTTTTTGCACTGGTTCTTTATTGGCGATTAAACTGCCATATACTTCCATTGCTTTTTTGGTTTCTTTTTTGCCCAGGCTATCTGTTAAATCAAAAATAACAGCCTGTATTTGTTTGATACATAGTAAATCAATATCTTTTGTTGTGATGATACCATTTTCGCCTTTATATTCAATTAATTTTCTTAATTCATTTATTAACTCTTGCATAGAAGTTCCACAAGATTCTACTAAATACCTGCCCGTAGCATCATCGAGTGTTACTTTATAGATGCTGCACACTTTTTTTAAGTTTTTAATTAGGTCTGGCAATTTTAAAAGTGCAAATTCTTTTACTTCTCCTATCTTTTCAATGGTTTGATATAATATATTTTTTTGAACTTCTTGTTCAATAAATAGTAAGTCTATTGTTTCTTCTAACTCTTTTTGGTTATTTTGCAAGTAATTTGCTATTTTTTCTACTAGTGGCAGTTTTTCTTCGGCTGCTACTTTTTTCTTTTTGATTTCGGTTTTAGTTATTTTTGATTTACTAGCCGTTTTCTTTTCTTTTTTGAAAAGTCCTGTATTTTTAGCAATAATTAATTTTTTGGCAAACCCAAAAGCAGGAGTTTCTAAGTCTGAAATTAATTGTTCTACATTTGTTTCATCTATTTGTATATAATTAATTCCGATTTACTTGTTCTCCAAATTCTTTTTTTATTTTTTTTACATTTGCTTCTAAAAGGTAGGTTTCCTCACCAAAAAATAATTTGATTGCCATATGTTTCTCCTTTTTCATTATTTCAGCATTTACATTATAATTTTTCTGCAAATTTGGCAGAGTGTGCATGGCAAATTGCTGCTGCCATGCTATCTGTTGTATCATCTAATTTGGGCAGATTCTCTGCTTTTAAAATAGTTTTTACCATTTTTTGTACCTGTACTTTATCTGCCCTACCGTAACCTACTACAGACTGTTTTATTTGAAGCGGTGTATATTCATAAGTTGGTATTTTTTTTCTACAACCAACTACTAAAATAACACCTCTTGCTTGTGCTACATTAATGGCTGTTTTAGCATTGTTATTAAAAAATAATTCTTCTACTGATATGGCATCTGGCTGGTAAGTATCTATAATTTCCTCTAAATCATTATTTAATTTTAATAATCTTTGTGGAAATGACTCTCCTGCTTTTGTAAGCACTGCACCTGATGTAATTAATTTAAATTTATTTCCTACATAGTCTATAATACTATAACCAGTAATCGCAAAGCCTGGGTCTATTCCTAATATTCTCATTTTCTTTCCTTCTTTTATTTGTTTACAAATATTTTATACTATTATTTATTTTGATAGTATTGTATGATAATACGAAATACCTCTGCTACTGACCACCCTTGTGCAATGGCTCCTTTTGCTTCATAAGGTTTATTCGAGTCATAAAGTTCTCCAATACTTCCTACTGTAGACCTATGATACATTTCTTCAAAAAATGTACTTTGTACGTTTTGTATAAACTTTTCATACTGGTTTTGTAGCTCTTTTTTAGCTGTTTTACTTTTTTGTGCTTGTATTATATTTTGAAAACTATCAGCATAAATTCCTAAAAGCCATGGCCACGTAATTCCTTGATGATAGCACATATCTCTTTTCATTTGGTCGCCTTCATATATTTCCCTATAGCCATTTTCACCCTTTGCTAATGTTTTTAAGCCATATGGCGTTAATAGTTTTTTAGTAATAGTATTAAATGCCTCTTGTGCTTCTTGTAAATTAGAATCTACTACTGGATAATGAAGTCCAAGGGCAAATAATTGGTTTGGTCTTATTTGGCTTACGCCTACTACATCATCAAAGCTTTTTCTTTTTTTGTTGTAAAATTTTTCAATAAAACTCTTTTTACATTTTTGTGCTAATGTAGTATATTTTTGTTGTAAGTCTTTTTCTTTATATAATTTCGTAAACTCTACCATAATACATAAAGCATTATACCATAGACTATTGATTTCAACTGCTTTTCCATTTCTTGGTGTAATAACTTTATCTCCTATTTTAGCATCCATCCAAGTATTTTGAATATAGGGACTACCAGAACAGATTAGTCCATCTTCATTATCTAAATGAATGTTATTACCATCTAAGTCAATTCCTTGTATATAGCTTTCTATTATCTTTTTTAATACTCCATATAATTGATTTTTTAAAAATTCATAATCATGGGTATAAGCTAAGTATTTTCGTACTTGTTCAAATAATAAAAGAGAGGCATCTACACTATTATATAATGGTCTATTGTCATAACCACAATAGCCATTTGGTACTAAACCATATTGAATGTCTCTAATACAAGTTAACAATACCTCTTTTGCAATTGTAAACCTTCTTGGAATTAGTAACAACCCTTCAAAAGAAATTAAGGTGTCTCTACCCCAATCTAAAAACCATGGATAGCCTGCAATAAGGGTATATAAAGCAAAAGCTGGTCTATATACAATAAAGTTATCAGAAGCAATTATATAATCTCTTATCATTGTTTTATACTTTTCGTCATATTGTTTTTTAGGGTCTATTAAATAAGAGTCATACAAACTACTTGTTGTACGAATAATCTCTTGGTTAATTAAATTTCTACCATCTAATTGTTCTATATTTTCTTCTAAAGAGCAAACAAAGGTAATATATTTTTCTTCATTGGCACGCAGTTTTACCTCATAAACACCTGAAACAATTAAGTCTTCTTCGGCATCTTGACCGCGTTTTTCTTCTTCTATATAATACATATTTTTGAAAATATCATCTTTGTGCTCTTTGTATTTTCCTTCTGATAGGTGCATATATACTGGTGTTTGAGCATTATTATTAATAATTAACTTTACTTTTTGTTCTTTTATTTCTTGGGTTACTAAAGTTTGATTGCTGGTAGTATGAAAGTCCCTAAATTGAAGTATTGGTGCTATTTTAAGTTTGGTTCTTTTTTCGTTGTTTTGTACATGATATAATACACAAACTGTATTTTTACCATAGTCCATACATATAAATTTCTTTATGGTTGCTCCATCTACTTCATAGGTAAATATTGGTACATATTCTTTTTCAAAGGATTTCAAATATTGATATCCTTTAGAAATATAATGTTTTCCCATATTGGAGTATAATGGAAATTCTTTTTCTCCACTTTCAAAGGCTTCATCTACTTTTGATAAAATAACATGTCTATTTCCTGGTGGGTTTAGTGGTGCTACTAGTAAACCATGATATTTCCTCGTATTTATTCCTAAAATGCTAGAACTACTATAGCCCCCTATCCCATTTGTAATAATCCATTCGTTTTTTAGCCCTGTGTCTAAATTTATATCTTTTCCTTCATATTTCATTTGTATTTCCCCCATCATTACGGATGTTCTTATTTTTATCGTATTCTTACTTTTTTACAGCTTTTTTTGTTTTATTACTTTTTTGCTCTTGTTTGCGTGCTTTGTTAATTTCTTCTAAAAATTCTTGTTTTTGCTGTTCTTCTAATTTTTCAATATCTGATTTTGTTTTTTTATGAGAGTTATGATTAGCTTGTTTTTTCTTTGTATTAGTAGTTGTTTGTTCATTTTTCTTTTTTGGGTTATTTGCTTTTTTTGATTCTTTTGTTATTTCTTCAATTGGAATCCCTGCTTTTACTTTCATTTTGATTTCTGCTTCTTGAATAGACTCCATCCTATCTTTATATTTTTGGAAAAATTTACTTTCTTCTCTTGAAGGTTTTTGTTTTGTTTTCCTTATATTTTCGTTTTTGCTATTTTCTTTTAAAGATTTTTTAGCTTCTTTTAGCCTATCATTTAATAATACATATTTGGTATCATTTTGCATGTCTTTAAATTTCAAATCATCACAAATTAATTGAATAATAGAAGCTGCTACTGCATCTGGGTTATGCCTAATATATTCTCCCTCAATATGTGAAATTTCCCTTTGCATTAGGTTAACTCCTTGTGCTTTTGCCTTGCTACTATCAATTTCTACTAATTCTTGTCCTTGCATATTATATCTTCTAATATATTCTGGAATTAACTCTCCTGTATCATAAATACAGTATTCTATTAAACCTTTTCCAGTATGCTCATGAATTGCCTTAATATGGTCTGATAAAGAGTAGGTATCTGTTTGACCAGGTTCTGTCATAATATTACTTACATAAATTTTAAAAGCCTTACTTTCTTTAATTGCTTTTGCTACTCCTTTTACTAAAAGGTTTGGAATAACATTGGTGTATAAACTACCAGGGCCTATTACAATAGCATCTGCTTCCTTAATAGCATCTATAACTCCTGGTGCTATTTTGCAGTTTGTAGGGTTTATGAAAATTCTACTAATTTTACTTATTTTAGAACCTACAATTTCTGGTATCTTATCCCTATTTTGTATCACTGTACCATCTTCTAATTCTGCACAAATTTGAATTGGCTCTAATGTTACAGGAAGTACTTTACCTGTAACATTTAGAACAGACCTTGATTGTTCAATCGAGGTTGTAAAATCACCAAAAAGTTGCTTCATTCCTAAAAAGTATATATCTCCAAAAGATAAATCTTTTAGCTTGCCTTGTGTAAATTGTAAATTTAATAGTTTTTCTACAATATCCTCTTTTTGTGATAAAGCAACTAAACTCTCTTTTACATCATCTAGTGGCATAGAGTCTAGCATTTTTCGTGATTCTGGAATTAACTCACCATAATCAGATACTGTAACAATTGCTGTTAAATTATCCGTGTAATTTTTTAAGCCTCTTAAAACTGCATTAAGTCCTGTGCCTCCACCAATTGCTACAATTTTAGGTCCTTGATTAAATATTTTTTTATTATAAATTAAACTATTTACACTAGCTTTACTATCTTCTATTCTGCTGTCTGTTTCTTGTACTAATAGTTCTAGTGTTCTTCTTTGCATGTTAATTAAACCAACTATTACTAAAATAAAGCCAACTACAAAGCTCACAATAATTCTAAATAATGGCCAAAAGTCTAGCCTTTGTTCTGTTAATACCTCTGCCATACCATAACAAGCAAGCACAATTCCTATTAAAATAATAAATATCCATCTTTTCATTTTTGTGCTCGAACGAAACCATTTAAAAAAACCTTTCATTTTTTATTTTCTATGTTAACTTTTTTTGTTTAGCTAACATAGCCTCCCTTCTTATTACTTTTTATTCTCCTATTATTTTTATTTCTAGTTCTATTTGCTTTTCACATTTTTCTAATACCATCTTTTGTACTTGCTTTATTAATTCTATCACATCTTTGGCTGTAGCACCTCCTGTATTTACAATAAAGCCTGCATGTTTAGTAGATACTTGCGCTCCTCCTATTTGATAACCTTTTAAACCACATTCATCAATTAGTTTTGCTGTAATAAAGTCTTTTCCTCTTTTAAAACTACTGCCTGCACTTGGCATTTGGTAAGGTTGCTTTTCCATTCTTGCTATTTTATTTTCTTCCATCTTTTGTTTAATTTGGTCTTTGTTTCCATAAGGTAATTCTAATACGACTTTTGTAATAATAAAATGATTATTTTGAAACATACTTGTTCTATAGTCAAATTTACATGCTTCATTACTGATAGTATATTGTGTTGTATTTTCGTCCATATAAGTAACTTCTTTTACAATATCTTGCATTTGGCTACCATAAGCACCTGCATTCATATATATTGCTCCACCAATAGTACCTGGAATACCTGCTGCAAATTCAAAACCTGCTATTTCTTCTTTTAATAGCATTTGGGCTAATATCGCATTTTTTACACCTGCCCCCAATATTACTTTAGCATTCTGCTCTTGCTTTTCTATTTGTATTTGTTCTATTCCAATTTGAGCAACAATTCCCCTAATACCATTATCTTTTACTAATAAATTAGTACCATTGCCGATAAAGGTAGTTGATATATGATGTTGTTTTGCCACTTGCATAATATATTTTAAGGCTTGCTCTTCTTTAATTACAATAAATATATCTGCATTTCCTCCTATTTTAAGTGAAGTATGCTTACACATTGGTTCGTCTTTTTTTATCTGTTGATTCCCCAGTTCTTTTGTAAGTAATCTATATACTTGTTCTTTATCCAAAAGGCTTCTTCCTTTCTGCTTTTCTTCTAGTTTATTCAAAAAATTTGCTTTTTTGTTATTTTATTATTACTTATTTCTAAATTTTATCATTTTTAACTATATATTACAAGTTTTTGAAAGAAAAAAATAAAGAGAAAAGTCTGCTATTTCACAAACTCTTCTCTTAAACTAGTAAATTCTACCTTATCTAAAATTTACTTTTCTATTTAATTTTTATTAGTCAATACCTTCAATACTTACTTCTCCTAATGTTTTTTCTCCAAATTCAATGGTAACATCATAAGAATTTTCTGTAGTTGTTATGGTAGCTCCTTCTATTTCTTCAATACCAAAGCTATTTATAAATGTTCTGATATCTTGAATTTCTTTTTCAGTTGTAACACCAAAGTCTGCTTTAATTGCGTTATCTTCTTCTACAGTGTTTCCATATATTTTTAATAGTTGTTTGTTCATTGTTTTTGGTGCTTTAATCTTAGCTTTTGCTTTTACTGTTTTTGCTGCTCCAGCATCTTCTGAAACAGTTATTTTTACATTATTATTTGCTTGTGCAAAACCTGATACATCAACATCTGTATCTGTTACAACTACATCTAATGTAACATTTGAAACACCTACATTATTTTCTTTTACGGTTATTTTTCCTTTATTTGATGTAATTTTTATAATTCCTGCATAAGTTGTTTCATTATCCCCTTTAAAAGAAATCTCTACTTCATCACCATTTTTGTCTGTATGATTTGCATCTGTTAAGTTTTCAAATTCTAACTCATTTGTTACATTATTGGCTGTGATTTCTAATTTTTTTCCTTGTGCTGCAATTTCAACATCTTGTTTTGATGTTACTTTAACACCATTTATAGTAACTGTTGAGCCTTTTGATACGGTATATTTTATATCACCTTTCACATCAACACCATTATTTAAAGTAACTTTTTGAGCATTTAGACCTGCAACTGTGAAGATAGCACCATTTCCGCTTAAAACTACTTGTGCTGGTTTTCCACTTTCGCTGGTTGTAATAGTTTTTCCAAAGCCATTTCCTGTTATTTCAAGTTTCATTCCTTTTGCTAGTTCTCCTAATGCTAATGCTGTACTATTGGTTTGTTCTGATTTTAACTCTAGTTTTACAGTTTGTTGTTCCAATGTCATAATATCTTTTGCTTGTAATACATTTACTATTTGAGCTACTTTTTTAAGTAGTTCTGGATATTTTGAACTTGCTGAAACATCATATGCTTTACCTTCTATAACTAATTTTGATTCTGGGGCATTATAGAAGATTGTTTTTTCTTTTGCTTCATTTGCATTTTTTACTACTGTTACTTCTCTAACTTCTGGCATTTTTGCTTTTGTTTCAATTCCTGTAAGAACAATTGATTGTCCTTCTACTGCATCAACTTCTGCAATAATTTGGAATGCATATCTTACTCCTTCTGCTTGTTTAGTTTCTAAGCCATCAATTACTATTTTTTTGTCATTTACTGTAACATTTTCTCTTAATGTTGGTGCTTCATAAGCAGCATCTGTAAGCATATCTGCTATATTTTCTTTAGCTTTATATACTTTTACACTATAGGTAGCTTTTTTATTGTTAACTGTTATATAGTTTGCTAACTGTAATGTTATACTATTATCTGTTGTCTCAGCTGCAACTACAGTTGGCGCTTCTATTGCAAAAAATCTTGTGGATTGACTTTGTGCTGAATCAACTACTTTTAATTGGTTTTCTTTAGCACATACTGTAACTTCTGCTTTATAAATAGTATCCATTGTAAGTGCATTTGCACCTTCTAATTTTAATTCTTTGCTATTGACACCTGTTATTGTTTTAATATTATTGGTATCTTCTTCCCCATTAGCTTTATAAGGTATTAGTTTTACAGTATAGTCTTTAACATTTTCTATTGCATTAGAATCTGTCCATGTTAATATTCTACTTCCATTTACTTTTGTAGTAAATTGTACATTTTGAACTGCCATTAAATTTTCAACTTTGATAGCTGCAGATTCTTTTATATCTGAATCTTGTGAAGTAGCTCCAGCTTTTACATATACTTTTATTGTATATAATCCTGCTTTGTTATTTTTTATTTCAGTTGCAAAGTCTACTTTTGTAACACTGCTAACTTCTTTTTTGGCAACTGCTATTCCATTTTTATATAATGTAGCTGCAAATGTTTTTCCTGTAGCTACTTGGCCATCTTGTAGTGTCCATGAAAATTCTGCTGTTGCTTCTTCTAAAGTTGGAACCTTAATTTCTGCTACAGGTTTTTCTACTGAAGTATTTTCATCATTTGCAATATTAGCTACTATTGGCTTGTCTGTTTTACTTCCATAAGAATTTTCTAGCTTATAGCTTATAATATATTCGCTTCCTGATTCTAAATTATTAGCAATTTCAAAGTTTTCTAATTTGTTATTATGAATTGTTATAACTTTTGTATTTTCATCTTCTAATGTTGGTACAGGGTCAGAAGCTTTTGCTACTTGGTAATACATTTTTACAATATCACTTTCTCCAAGTTTTTCCAAAGACATAGTAGCAGTATATTCACCTGTACGTCTTGTTCTAACATTGGTAGCTTGTGGTATTTGTGTATTAATTTGAATGATACTTTCCCCTACTATTGTATCTTTTTTGTTTACTTTTTCAATTAACTGTATTGCTACTTTTCCTTTTAGATTTTTAAGTACTACATCTTCAAAATTTAAAAGTTCTGTTTCTATTTCAGTCATTTTTGGTTTTATTGTTACTTCTTGATTTTCTCTTTCTAATGTTGACCCATCAGCTTTTTTAATTGTTGTTGTTATATCATTTCCATTTTCATCTAATACTTTTATTTTTAATTTTTTCTCTTGGCTTACTGGTGTTTTAATTCCTACAAAGAATTTTGTTTTTGTAATGTTATTTGTAGTAATATAACCATTATCATTAGCTGTTATTGTATAATTATAATTTACAGATGGTTGTTCGTTTTCTTCTTTTAAAGTAATTTCAAATTTTCCATCCTTTACAATATAATCAACTAATGTTGAAACATCATTTACATTTAATTCTTTGTTATTATTAATATTTTCAGCAACATTGGCAGCTTGTTTTTGAACATCGCTAAATCTATTTAAATCTTTTTTTACTATAACATCTACTAATTCTGAAACATCATTTACATCAATATAGCTATCTTGATTAACATCACCATAAACTACTATATGATGTGTTTCATTATTTTTGGTAAATGTATCACCTGTTTTTACATTTCCAGATATATTTAATGTAATTGTTCCATGGTCATCTCTTATATTTTGTTGTGTTAAACTATCTGTTGCTTTAGCTAATATATAAGGTGCTATTGTTTTTCCTTCTACTAATTTTCTATAAACACCTAAAGATTTTGGTGTTGCTGCTGATACATTAGCTGTTAGTCCAGTTGCTGTTATAATTCCAGCAGCTACTAATGATGATAAAATTTTTAAATTTTTATTCACTTTTTATTCCCCCTAAAAGTTTTGAACTATTCTATTTTTTATTTATTTTTTCTAATTGCAAATATAACTCCAGCTGCTATTACGATTACGGCAACTGCTACTATATATGTAGGTGTTCCTGTTTGTGGTAATTTAGATGGTTTTTGTGTTTGTGTTGGTTTTTCTGTTTCTTCTGGTTTTTGTGTATCTTCTGGTTTTTCTGTATTTCCTGGTTGTTCTGGCTCTTGGTCTGCACGAATTTCAAAATTTACAGTTCCAACATTTTCAACTCTTTCACTACCACTTATAAAGTTTGTAATTACAATTGATGAAGCATCTGCTGCTTTTTTTGCTTTGAATGTTACAGTGATTCCTTCTGCTGATTTATCACTTGCTCCATATGCCATTACTGTAGCTGTACCATTTTGGTTTGCACCTGCTTTATCTTCCCCTATTGTTAAACTTCCTGCTTGTGCTTGTATATATTCAAATTTATCATTATCAAATTTTATATCAAATTGAATAGAGTTATTTGCTTTCGTTGGTTTTACAGTAATTGTTACTGTTTCTCCTTCTTTTACTTGTGTAGTACTTTGTGTTACACTTGCTGCATTTACTGTGCTAACTGCTGCTAATAGCATAACAGCTACTAAAATTATTACTAATATTGTTTTTTTCATAATTAAATTACCTCTTTCTTATTTTATATTTTTTCTGTGGTACATCTATTAATATACCTCTAAACCTCGCGTGCTTTGCACACAACTCTTCTTGCTCCTCCTGGAACACATGTTACAATAGTGACTTCTCTTTTTGCATCACTACTTCCGTCTAAAACGTCAACGTCATATGGGCCACATGTAAACACATCAAATATTTCATAATTAACTTTTGTTTTTGTTTTACTATTAATCATATATAATGTATCTCCGTTTTTTTAAGGTATATAATTTTTCAAATTGATACCCTCTGTGACCAGCAATACAGAAATTTCCTGGCGAATTTACTTCTTCAGGACCATAAAATCTTACAATGGATTCTTCTAGAGCTCTATTCATATCTTTTTCTGAATTGTCATTTTTTAGTTTTAGAATATCACTACTAACTTTTATTTTGTCAATTACTAATCTTCCTAAGACTTTATATTCACCAATTTTTTCTGGTATTGTGACATCTGAAACAATTTCATTTTTCTTTTCTTCTGCCACATTTTGTTGTTTTTGCTCATTATTTTGGCTTATATGGCTTGTTTTCAAATCAGAATTTTCTATATTGGAATCTATACCAATGGATGAATTACTAACCACTAGATAAATAGTAGCAAAAATAATAATGCAAACTAGCATACCTGTTATAATTTTGTTTCTACTTTTTGATTGTTTTTTGGCTCTTTTGCCTTTAGAATAAACTGCCATTTTCTTTCTATAAAAAGCTCCCCTCCCTTCATTGTCTTGTTTTGGTTAGATTATTTTTGTTTTTAACCTGTTTCAGATTATCTTGAATTATTTTAATCTATTTCAGGTTAAATGTCAATAACCTAAAACAGAAAATTTTAAAATAATTTCAATAAAGTTTTTATTTTCTTATAAAGTACTCTAAAATTTTTTCATTTGTAAAAATAAATAATTTTCTTTTTTTTACAAATACTACAAAAAACATTCAAATTCATTTGTTACAAAATTATTCAATGTTACTTTTTAAGGTTTATAGGTAATTGCCTTAATAATCTCCCCGAGCAATAATTGTTTACTTTAAACTAACATCAAATTTAAAAACCTAAATACACAAATTGATGAGGATAGGAAATTATGTATAGAAGATTAAAAGAATTACGAGAAGATAGAGATTTAAACCAAACCCAAGTTGCCAAATATTTAAACATGTCACAAACTGGTTATTCCAAATATGAAACTGGTGAAAATGATATTCCTACTAAGATTTTAATTGAACTTGCTAATTTTTATAATACTACTGTAGATTACTTATTAGAGCTAACAGATGATATCGAACCATACAGAAGAAGTAAAAAGGCTTCTTCTAAAAAATAAATTTATATAAATGAAATTAGTATGATATTTTTATTTTCCATAAATTATTCATTTTTAATACTTACAGAATTTATTTGGTATAAATTAAACCCTACTGAAATATTATAAAAAAGGTGAATTATTTTGTGGATTACATGTATTAAATTTTCAAAAATATTAATTTTTTTAGCTATTATGATTACTATTTTATTTTGTACCACTGCTTATTATTTTTTGTTTTATAATGGTCAAACACCCTCTAATTCCAATGCTGTTTCTGCAGAAGTTTTAGAGCCGCCGCCAGAAGAAAAAACTTATATTAAATGGTTTGAATTTAAACCAAGCTATGATGTTTTAAATAAAACAATGCAATTAGATATTACTTCTCACAATAAAAATGAGCCTATCAAATATAATTGGATAGAGCTTATTTCTTATCTTGCTTGTAAATATGGAAATGATTTTAAAAAGTTTAAGCAAACAGATTTAGACAAATTAGTAGTTAGATTAAAAAATGGTGAACTTATGGAAGAGATTACTAAGGATATGAAATTATATTCTTATTATTATGAAGGATATAGCAGTGTACTTTCTCAATTTGTTGGTGAATACGAACTAAATTCTAATAAAATTTATGGTTTAAAGGCTTTTCACCCTCTTGCTCAAAATTATAACTATTCACATTATGATGATTTTGGCAATAGCAGGTCTTATGGTTATAAAAGGCTACATTTAGGAAATGATTTAATGGGAAGTATTGGAACACCTGTTATTGCAGTTGAGTCTGGTATTATAGAGGCTGCTCGGATGGAATCAATATGGTGGATGGAGAATTGGTATTCGTAGTTTTGATAAAAAACGCTATTACTATTATGCTCATTTGCGAAAAGGGCATCCTTATGCAGAAGATATTTATGAAGGTAAAGTTGTGCAGGCAGGTGACGTAATTGGTTATTTAGGTATGACTGGCTATAGTAGTAAAGAAGATGTAAATAATATCAATATTCCTCACCTTCATTTTGGTTTACAGCTTATTTTTGATGAAGTGCAAAAAGAAGGTCCTAATCAAATTTGGATAGATGTATATCATTTAATTGATTTATTAAAAAGACATAGAAGCAGTGTTGTTATGAATAATACAAAAACAAAAGATTATGTGCGTAAAGATACCATGTTTGACCCGATTGTGCCAGATTAATTTGCATATTATCAATTTTCCAAAATAATAAACAGAGTGTTTGTTTTATGAAACACTCTGTTTGTTATAAAGTTGTTGATATATTTGATAATCATTTAAAATTTTTCTAACATACATATTCGTTTCCTTATATGGGATATTTTCAAGGTTAGAAGCATCTTGGCTAATAATGTTTTGCTCCAACCATTGGTCTACTCTTCCCATTCCAGCATTGTAAGCAGCTAATGCTAGTCCAATTTGGTTATACTTTTTAAGTAAGGTAGAAAAATAGCAAGTTCCAAGCTCAATATTGGTTTGTGGGTTATATATCTGCTGAGTCTGTAGCTCTTCTACTTGTATTTGTTTTGCTACTTCTACGGCTGTATTTTCCATTAATTGCATTAGTCCCATAGCACCACTTTTGGACTTTGCTTTTGGCTCAAAGTCGCTTTCTGCTTTTATAATAGCATAAACTAACAATGGGTCTATTTCATATTGTTTTGCATACTCTTCTACAAAGTCTGCATATTTAATTGGATATATTTTTTGCATAATGATTGTTTTTAGGTCAAATACTTGAAAAGCAATGACATAAAACATTCCTATCAATAATAAAATAATTATCATCGTTTTTACTAACTTTAACAAATGAAATTCCTCTCTTTTTATTTATTTTTCTTTTGCACCTTATGGTTATATACTATTTTTTTCTATTTGACAAGTACTTTTTATTTATTTTACATCATACCAATTATCTGCTTCTGACATTTCTACTAATAGTGGTACATCTAGCTTCATTGCCTGTTCCATACTTTGTTTTAAAATTTGTTTTACTTGTTCTTTTTCTTCTTTTTTACATTCTATTAATAATTCATCATGTACTTGCAAAATGATTTTGGCTTGTAAATTTGCTTTTTCTAGATTTTCATATACTTTTATCATAGCAATTTTCATAATATCTGCTGCTGTTCCTTGAATAGGAGTATTCATAGCTGCTCTTGAGCCAAATTGTCTTACCATATAATTGTTAGAAGAAAGCTCTGGAATATATCTTCTTCTATGAAATAATGTTTCTACATACCCTTGCTGTTTTGCCACTTCTACAATGCTATCCATAAATTCTTTAACACCTTTGTATTTTTCTAGATATTGTTCTATATACGCTTCTGCTTTTTTACGCCCTATTTTTAATTGCTCTGCTAAACCAAAACCACTAATCCCATATACAATACCAAAATTAACTGCTTTTGCAGCGGTTCTTTGCTCTTTGCTAACCATTTCTAATGGTACATCAAACACTTTTGAAGCTACTTGTTTATGGATATCTTCATCTTGTTTAAAGGCTTGCTGCATATGTTTATCTTTTGAAATATGGGCTAAAATTCTTAGTTCTATTTGCGAATAGTCTGCATCAATAAAAATGTTCCCTTTTGTTGGTTTAAAGGCTTTTCTAATTTGCTTTCCTTGTTCTTGCCTTGTTGGAATGTTTTGCAAATTTGGCTCTGTGGAGCTAATTCGTCCAGTTGCAGTAATGGTTTGATGAAAGTAGGAATGTATTTTATTTGTTTTTTCATTGATGTATGGCAATAAGCCTTCTATATAAGTAGAGTTTAGCTTTACTAAACCACGGTATTCTAAAATCTTTTCAATGACAGGATGTTCTGACTTCAGTTTTTCTAATATATCCACATCTGTTGAATAACCCGTTTTTGTTTTTTTATAAACAGGTAATTTTAGTTTTTCAAATAGAATCGTACCTAATTGCTGTGTAGAATTAATATTAAATTCTTCACCACATAATTCATATATTGTTTGTTTTAGGTTTTCTATTTCTTCTTTTAATTTATTTCCATAGGCTATTAGCTCTTGTTTATCTACATAAATCCCTTCATATTGCATACTTGCTAATACCTTTACCAATGGCATTTCTATATTTTCAAAAAGTTCCATTGATGTGTTTTCTTGTAGCTTTTTTAGCATAACTTCTTGCAATTGATAAATAACATAGACTAAAATTGCTTTTTCGTATTTTTGGCTTTCTTCATTCTCATCTTGGGTTTGAAATAAATTCATTTGTGTATTTTCACTATTTTGTACTCCTAAACCTGCTAAATATTGTTGTACATCTAGATTTAAGTATTGGCTTGCTAATTCTTCTAATGGGTAACGTCCATTGGATGGGTTTAAGTCATAAGCTGCAATTTCTGCATCAAAATAAAGTCCTTCCATGCTAATTCCCATTTCTTTTAATAAGCAATAATCTTCACTTAAATGATACCCATATTTTTTAATTTGTATTGCTTCAAAAATTTCTTTTAAACAACTTATTTTTTTTGTATCTTCTTCTTTTAATTGTATTTCATATACTTTTTGATTATGATAAATGTAAATGGCTTGTAACTGTTTTACTATTATTTTTTGGGTATTTATAACATTTTTTATATTATTTTTATTTAAGTAGTAAAATAATTGTTTTTCTTGTTTTATTTGGTTTACTAAATTTTGCAGTTCTTCTATTTTGGTAATTGTTTCTATGATAAATAAGTCTTTTATATTTTGTGGTTGTTTATTTTCACTTCCCTGCAAACCAAACCTTTCTATAAATCGATTAAAATTTAGTTCTTTAAATTTGGCAAAGACTTCCTCCTGATTCCAATCTTTTCTTTTTAAGTCTTGTATTTTTTCTTCAATTGGTACTTCTAAATTAATAGTCCCTAAAGTTTTGGAAAGCTCTGCTAATTCTTTATTTGCTATTATTTTTTCTCTCGTTTTTGGTTTTAGGTCATCTTTATTTTCTTCAATGGCTGCATATAGTTTTTCAATGGAATAATATTTTTTTATTAATTCTAGTGCTGTTTTTTCTCCTATGCCTGGTACTCCTGGAATATTGTCTGAACTATCTCCCATTAAGCCTTTTACTTCTATTAACTGCTTTGGAGTAACCCCATATTTTTCTTTTATGGCCTCTTCATCAAAAACATCTACTTCCGTTTTTCCAAGCTTTGTATGTGGTATACGTACTTTAATTGCTTTTGAAGTTAACTGAAAGGTATCCCTATCTCCTGATACAATAGTAACATCTAGGTGTTCTTTTTCTGCTTTTTTAGCAATTGTTCCTAAAATATCATCTGCTTCATAGCCCTCTTTTTCTATAATCACAATATTCATTGCCTTTAAAATTTCTTTTACAATTGGCATCTGCTCTGCTAGTTCATTTGGCATTCCTTTTCTATTTGCCTTGTAACCTTCATATAATTTATGTCTTGCTGTTGGTGCTTTTAAATCAAATGCTACCATAAGGTGTGTTGGTTCAATGTCTTCTAATACTTTAAATAATATTGCTAAAAAACCATATACTGCATTGGTATATTTCCCATCTTTTGTGGTTAACATTTTTGAACCCATAATGCCATAAAATGCTCTATTTAAAATACTATTTCCATCTATTAATACTATTTTTTCCATTACGCATCCACTCCTCTTATTTTTTATAAATGTTTCCACAAGATTTACAAGTAATTTTCATTTCATAGCTAGCTACTTTTTTCTCTAAAATTGTAATTAAAGGTTCACTATCCTTTGGACAACATAATCTATTTTTTATATTTACTAATTCATCATTACAATTTTTTCCTGTTTTACTATCTTCAAAATCTAATAATGCACTACCTTGACTTCCACAATTACATTTATATTTTAATTCTAATCTATCATAAGTCGAATAACATAAATAGCCTATGTTTTCATTGCACTTATCACAATACATCCAACCCCCATAATTTGTTGCTAGTCTTGTATTTAATAATTCTTTATTTTTCAATATTCTTGCCATAAATTTCCTCTCTTTATCATTATATAATTTTTCTGACATTTCATATACATTTTATAATTCAAATGTATATGAAATATTATATTTTCTACTTCAATTTTTTAATATCCTCTCCCATAATTTCAAGATAATCTTTTTCAGCTTGAGTTAAATGGTTTTTCATATATTTATCATATTCCTTATGTGCTTTTTCTAATGCCTTTTCATGAGATATTTTTCCAGCACCTTCTAATATTTCTTTATGTGTCATAGTTAAAAATCCATCTAGTTCTTTTATCCAATCTTTCATTGTCATAGCATGCATATTTAAAGCATTAATTTCTGCTACATCTAAATAAGCTGATACCATTCTATTTAATAAATCTAATTCTTTTTCTGATAAATAATTCTTTGCAATTTCTGTTTCTGCTCTTGTAGGACTATTTCCCTTAAAATTAGTTAAACCAATATTCTCCTTTTCACTATCTACTCTATTGAAGATTATTTCTGCTGCTGTATTTCCATGAACTGCATAATGCATCTTGTTTTGAACAGTTTTAAAAAATTCTTTTGTTTTTTCATCTCTTGCATCATAATCAATACTTGTAGCATATATATCTAAAATCTTTCTCCAAAATACTTTTTCTGATGAACGAATATCTCTAATTTTTTCTAGTACTTCTTCAAAATATACGCCACCACCATTATTTTTAAACCTATCAACATTCAAATTATATCCTTTTATTAGATATTCTTTTATTAATTTATTTGCCCATATTCTAAATTGAGTTCCACGAATTGACTTTACACGATATCCAACTGATATAATTAAATCTAAATTGTAAAATTTTGTTTTATAATTTTTACCATCTGAGGCAGTTGTCAAGTTTTCCTTGACAACTGAATTTTCATTCAGTTCTTTTTCTTCAAAAATATTTTTTATATGTAAACTTATATTTTGTTTCGTTGTATCAAATAATTCTGCCATAGCATTTTGTGTCAGCCAAACATTTTCATCTTCAAGTCTAACTTCTATTTTAACTTGTCCATCATCAGTTGTATAAAATATTATATCATTATTTTGTTTAACTACCCCATTATCCATTTAACATCCTCCTCTCCATCATTTTGATTTACAATACATTAATAAAACCAAGCATAATCTATTATTTTTTAATTATACTAAATTTATCTATCTCTTTTTTAGATTTTTAGAATAATATATCATATCAGTACAAACTAATTCTCCATCCTTTATTTCTTCGTCATAATTATCTATAAAAAAGTTCTTTATTGTTTTTTCATATTTATCAAATCCAAGTTTTACATAGAATGGAATATTATTCTCTGTTGTTCCTACTAACATCTTTTCATATTTTTGTTTATAATTACCACATAGTGATTTTAATAATGTTTCGCTATATCCTTTTCCTCTATATTCTTCTTTTGTAACTATGTTTTTTAACTCTAAAGTTTTCCTAGAAATCGGCAAAATAACTGCAATACAAATTATCTCATCTTCTTTTTTTAGTGCATATACATCAGAATCTGCCAAATACTTATGTATCATATCTTTTGAAGGATCAGCTAGCAAAAACATATCTATATAATCTTCTTTATTTTCGATTTTTTTGACCTGTAATCGAGGTGTTTTTTGTGTCTCGTATCCTTCTGGTAAAATAGTTTTCGTGTTACTTCGGTTATAATATCTACTTTCCTCTGAAAAAATACATCCACAATACTTTTGCATATAGAGTCCTAGTTCTCTTGCTTTTTCTTGTCCTTGCTTAAACCCAACTCTAAAATCTCTGTATAAAAAATTTAGTTGATACTTTTTGGCTATTTCTTCTAACATTTGCTTTAGTACCTCATGTTTTTGGTAAGGACTTACTAACAAAGTGGTAGTAATTGTATCATAGCCATTTGCTTTTGCATACCTAGCAGTTTGCTCTAAGCGAACTTTGTAACAGTAGGAACTACATCTTGTATCTAAATTGTTTATAACATTTTTACAAAAAGTATCTAAGCCATATTCTTCTTCAAATATGCTATTGATTTGAATACTATTGGTATAGTCTTTTAGACAGTCCCTTCTTGTTTTATATTCTACATAAGGGTGGATATTTGGATTATACCAATAAATGGTTGGCTCTATCTTTTCTTTTCTCAAACTATCGATGCAATATACACTACATGGTGCGCAGCAAGTATGCATTAAAAGCTTCATTTTCTTTCGCCTCTTTCTATTCTCATTTTATATATTTGCTCTATTTTAGAAAAAATCACTTCTATTCCTCCTGCTGCCATAATATATAACATCATCTTAGCTAGGTAAGAATATCTTGGCTGTACTTCTATTAGTATATAAACAAAAAAGTTAGCAAGTATACTCAATAAGATGATAGTCGCATTTACATTTTTGTTCTTTTTAAATAAACTATAAATCATATAAATATTGGTTAATACTAACACTGTGCCATAAACAATATTGTCGTATTGCAAAATAGTTTCTTTTTGCTTTTCATAGCCTTTACTTTTTTCTCCCCAGATATATTCTTTTTTTTGCCAAAATATTTTTTGTTTATCATCTACTAATTGTACATATTCTTTCGCAGAATGTTTTTTAAAGTTATTTTTTATAAATTGTATTTCTTCTTCTCTTTTTCCTATGATATCCTTAGCTTTTGAAATATATTGTCCATTTGTTTTAACATTTGTACCACATACAAATTTCCATAACATATCATTATTTTTTAGCCCATATTGATTGATATTAGTAGTTACAATAATAAGGCTACTAAGTTTTACAATTACTAGAAAAACAGTAACACATATGATTATTCCTTGTATCCCCTGTTTGATTGTTTGCTTATTTTTCATTTTTACTATAAAAAAACAAATGAATACTAAAATATATAAAATTGCTTCATTTCTAATAATGTCAGATATTGCTAAAATTGCACCAATGATTACAAATTTTAAAATCGGTTTTATCTTTAATTTACTTGAAATGGCTATATAAAATGCTATTAATATAAGCATGGATGATAAATGTTGATTAGACATAATACTTGTAAAAGTAACAGTAAACATAGTAATCGTATACAATAAGGAAACTATTTTAGCTGCTCGATTACTAAACAATTCTTTTGCTATTAAATAAATAAAACAACAACTAATAGAGGCATAAATACAATTTAAATAATGAATAGCATTTACACTTTTAAATACTGCTAATATCGCTGTTTGGTATAATACAATTCCTGTTTGATATGGCCATATCTTAAAATAATCACATGTATTTAATATATTTTCTCCTATCAGTAATTTTTGTGCTGCTTCTAAAATCGTTTCATAGTCACTATATGGTTGTATATTTAAAATTTTAAAACTGGCAATTCTAAGGATAAGTGCAAATATAAAAAGGAAAATGATAAAATATTTATCTATCCCTATCGATAGCTTACTTTGTTTTATGGTATCTACTTCTTGATTGATTTTTAATTTATGTTTTATGAAGAAGCCTATAGCAGCAGTTATGATAGTACATATGCTGCTAAATATATAATTTGTATTAATACTAAAAATATAAAATATCACTAAAAAAGCTATGCTATATATTATTTTTTCTAATATTGATTCTACTCGTATTTTCATTGTAACTTATTATTCCCCTTCATAAGCAATTCCCATATGTGCATAAGCAGCTGGCATTGCTACTCTTCCCCTAACAGTCCTTGCAATAAACCCTATTTGTATCAAATAAGGTTCATAAACATCTTCTACTGTTTCTGCTTCTTCTCCTATGGTTGTTGCTATTGTTTCAATTCCTACAGCTCTTCCTTGATATTTAATTATCATTGTTTCTAATATTTTCCTGTCTACATCATCTAAGCCCATTTCATCAATCTCTAATCTTCCTAAAGCTGTTTTTGTAATTTTTATATTGATATTACCATCGCCTAAAACTAAGGCATAATCTCTAACTCTTTTTAATAATCTATTGGCTATTCTAGGTGTGCCTCTTGAGCGTCTTGCAATTTCTGTTGCTGATTCTTCATCTATTTCGATTTCTAAAATTTTAGCTGACCTTTTTACAATTGTAGTTAAATGTTTGGTTTGATATAATTCTAAATGATGAATAATACCAAAACGGTCTCTTAATGGTGTTGCTAGCGCTCCTGCTCTTGTTGTTGCACCTATTAAGGTGAATTTTGGTAAGTCAAGTCTAATTGACCTTGCGCTTGGACCTTTTCCTATCATAATATCTAAGGTATAGTCTTCTAAAGCAGGATATAATATTTCTTCTACACTTTTGTTTAACCTATGTATCTCATCAATAAATAATACATCAAATTCTGAAAGATTGGTTAATAATGCTGCTAAATCTCCTGGCTTTTCTATAGCTGGACCTGAGGTTATTTTAATATTAGAGTTCATTTCATTTGAAATGATATTAGCAAGTGTTGTTTTTCCAAGTCCTGGAGGTCCATATAATAAAACATGATCCAGAGGCTCTTCTCTTTTTTTAGCTGCCTCTATATAAATTTTCATGTTTTCTTTTACTTTTTCTTGTCCGATATATTCATCTAAGGTTTTTGGTCTTAAAGAATTTTCCATTCTTTCTTCTTCTACATCTTCTATTTGTGGACTTATAATTCTTTCCTCTTCCATGTTTTGCTCCTCTTTTTTAGTTTATGATTTATCACGCCTGATGTTTTTATCCTCTTTTATGATATATTTTTTACTATCTCTTATTTCTTGCTTGGTTACTTTTTTTACTTTAAAAATATCTTTATACCCTATTGCTACAATGGCTATGGCAAGTAGTGCAAAAGAAAGTGCTTTCCATGGACCACTTTCTAATAAAACAATCGCAAACATACCAAACATAGCAGTTAGTCCATATAAAATAAATACTGCTTGTTTTTGGCTATATCCTCTTTTCATTAAACGATGATGCAAATGCCCTTTATCTGCTTGAAATACTGCTTTGATTGATTTGCCTTTTATCATCCTACGAATGATAGCAAAAAGTGTATCAAAAATAGGTAATGCTAGTACAATAATTGGTGCTATTAATACAATTGCTGTATAGGTTTTAGCCACTCCGAAGTATGGATATAATAGAAAGTCCAAAACCTAAAAAATTGGAACCTACATCTCCTATAAAGGTTCTTGCTGGACTAAAATTAAATGGCAAAAATCCTACAATTGCTCCTGCTAATGCTGTGATTAATAAAATAGCAATAATAGGTGACTGATTTAGGGTAAAAATAATCAATAAGGAAATACAAGAAATCAGAGTAATTCCTGATGATAAGCCATCTAAGCCATCGATTAAGTTAATTGCATTTGTAATTCCTATAATCCAACCAATTGTTAAAATATAAGAAAACCAATCTTGAAACCAAATTTGATTATCCATAAATGGAATATTTACATTTTCAATTTTAATACCACATGCAACTACAACAGCTGCAGCAACAATTTGGGCAATTAACTTTCCCCAGCTTGGTATGCCTTTAGAGTCATCCATAAAGCAAACAATACCTAATATTAAAATGCCTATAAAAAAGCCTAATAATTTTAAACCATATTGCTCATTTCCAAATAAATTAACTGACTTTTCTAGATTCATTACAATTAATAAATATATTGTAGATACTAAAAAACCACAAATAACAGCTAAACCTCCGAAGTCTTGGCATTGGTCTTTTATTTACCCTTCTATCACTTGGTACATCAATAGCACCTACTTTTTTAGCAAGCCTCATGGTATATGGTGTTAATACAAATGCTGTAATAAATGCTAATAAAAATGCAATTGCAATATCTCCCCACATAGCTTTTTTCCCTCTTCCTTGTTTTATTTTTCATCACATAATACTTCAATTGGGTAATCTATAAATAAGCCACTTTCTATGACACCTGTAATAGATTTAATATCTTCTTCTAATGTGTCATAAATTTCAGTAAATTTTGTTTCTAAAATCACATTATGATTTTCTGTAAAAACTGGGCCATCTTTTTTCTGGGCTTTTCTTAAAGTACATTCTATTACTCCTAAATCTAGTAATGCTTCTTTTACACTATTGACAGCTTCTGGGTACACTTCAATCGGAATACTAAAGTTTTCTCCTAATTTTTCTACAAATTTACTTTCGTCTGCTAAAATGTAGGTAATTCCTGAGTTAACCATGTTTAGCTTTTCTTTAAAAAGTGCTGCTCCTCTACCTTTTATTAGCCAATTATGATTTTTATCTATTTCATCTGCTCCATCAAAACTCCAATCTGGTTTGCAATTTAAAATACTAGTTGTTGGAATTTTAAGTTCTTGACATAGCATTTTCACTTCATAAGAGGTTGGTATTGCAGTAATTGTAATATTTTCTTCTTCTATTTTTTTGGCAATTTCTTGAATGGCTAAGTAAGATGTAGAACCTGAACCAAATCCTATAATATCTCCTGCTTTTACTTTTTGAGCTATTTTTTTAGCTACTTTTTCTTTTTCTTGTTTATTGGTTATATTTTGTGGTTGTATTTCATAAGCAGTATTATTAATCCATTCCATATTTTTTTCTCCTTGTAAGCTTATTTTTATTAGCTGTATTATATCATTAGGCTTGCTATAAAGTAAACTAATTTTTGCAAAAAAGTGAAAAAGCTTGTATTTTAACATTTTTATGGTAAAATAATAGTAATTCATAAACATAACAATTTTAAGGAGGAATAGATATGTCAAAAGAAAATGTATTTGATATTTTAGTAGAAAGAGGTTATATTGAGCAAGTAACTCATGATGAATTAAAAGATTTACTTGGAAAAGAAAGTGTACCTTTTTATATAGGATTTGATCCAACAGCAGATAGCCTTCACATTGGGCATTTTATTTCTTTAATGGTTGCTTCCCATATGCAAAAAGCTGGTCATAAGCCAATTTTATTAATGGGCGGTGGAACTGCTACAATCGGAGACCCATCACGGTAAAACAGATATGAGAAGAATGATGTCTCGTGAGGAAATTAATCACAATGTGGAATGTTTTAAAAAGCAAATGTCTAAGTTTTTAAGTTTTGAGGGTGAAAATGCTGCCATTTTTGTTAATAATGCAGATTGGCTTTTAGATTTAAATTTTATTGATTTTATGCGTGATATTGGTTCTTTATTTTCTGTAAATAAAATGCTTGCTGCTGAGTGCTATAAACAAAGAATGGAACGTGGACTTACCTTTTTTGAACTTGGCTATATGTTAATGCAATCTTACGACTTTTTAAAGTTATATGAACAATATGGCTGTAAGTTACAATTAGGTGGTAATGACCAGTGGTCTAACATTTTAGGAGGCGTAGATTTAATTCGTAGAGTTGGTCACAGCGATTCTTTTGGTTTAACTTTTAAACTGCTAACCACAAAAGAAGGCAAAAAGATGGGAAAAACAGAAAAAGGTGCTTTATGGTTAGACCCTAAAAAGACTTCTCCTTACGAGTTTTATCAATATTGGAGAAATATTGCAGATGAAGATGTAAAAACAGTTTTATCTTTAATTACTTTTTTACCTATGGATGAAGTAAATTATTTATCTTCTTTGCAAGATGAGAAGATTAATGAGGCTAAAAAGAAAGCTGCTTTTGAAATTACTAAATTGATTCATGGTGAAGAAGAGGCAAAAAAAGCACAGGAAGCTGCTAATGCTTTATTTGAAGGAACTGGTAGCTTAGAAAATATGCCTACTACTAAAATAGAAAATACTAATATTTCTATTTTAGATGCTATGATAACAATTGGTTTTGCTCCTTCTAAAGGGCAAGCAAGGACTTTAATTGCACAAGGTGGTATTAGTTTAAATGATGAAAAAGTACTAGATGTAAATTATGTATTATCTGATACTGATTTTAAAGATGGCTATGCTATTTTTAAGAAAGGGAAAAAAGTATTTCATAAATTAGAAAAAGACAGCTAATTTTAAAGTGCACCCTAAAAGTTAAATTTTTTCATTAACTTTTGGGGTGCACTTTAAATTACTCTCTTATTTTTCAATAATATTTAGTTGGTCTATTAA
>CANSJB010000003.1 GCA_947647115.1 uncultured Clostridium sp.
ATTTTTTATAAAATTTCCAAAAATATATTATTATTAAAACTACAAAATCAACTAATACTTCCATCTTCTTTTCTCCTCAACAAATTACTTATATTATGTTTCGATTATATCATAAAGGACAAGTAATTTTCAACTTAATTACTTGCCCTACTTATTGTAATTTGTCGCTAAAGTTTATAATAAATTAATCCAATCTCTTCTTCCATACATAAGCCTAACTATTTGTATACTATCACTTTTTATTCTATAAAAAATAATATAATTATCTACTACTAATTTTCGAATTTCAAGTTTCTTTATTAGGTCATCATCGATAATTGAATAGATTTTAGGATTGTGTTTTAAATTATTTATTTCTTTTCTTATTTTTGATATTAGTTTTTGTGCTGTTTCTGGTTCTTGCAAATTATATTTTATATACTGCTTTATCCCTACTAAATCTTCTTTAGACTCTTTTGAATATTCTATATTGTATTTTTCCACAAATAAACCTTCCTTTTATATTCTATCTAGTTCTTCATATACTTCTTTTTCAGAATATTTTTCTCCTTTGTCTAAAGATTTAATACCCTTCTCTAATTCTTTATATAGCATATATTTATCTGTTAAAAGCTCATATAATTCTATACTCATTACTGCTAAATCTCCTGCACCATTTTTAGTAATATATACTGGTCTTTTAGTTTGATGGCAAATTGTAGAAATTTCATTATAATTATTTCTTAAATCAGAACTTGGTCTAATAATTGGCATAATAAACACCTCCATTAATATTATATACATATTTTATCAAAGTATTGATATGTAGTCAATATTTTTTTATTAAGCCTGAACAAAAATTACTATAAATTTAACAAATTACAAAATTGTAATTTGTGTTTATCTTTTTTCTCTTATTTCATATTTTTCTCTAAATTTTAATATAATACTTGTAAAAACAAATATGAAAGTTAAAATAATAGTTAAAGGTTTTAATAATTCAAATATTTGTCCATCATAACTCTTTGGATATAAATAATTCATTACTATATTGGCTACAAAAACGATGATTGTAATACTACTAAATATAATACATAAACTTGTAAATATGGTTTGAATTATTTGCATTTTTCTTTCAATTCTTTCTTCGCTCTGTTTCAATTTTATAAAGTTTTCTTCTGCTTTTTGATTGTAATTTTCCGTTTTAATCATCTCCCCACTTAACAATTCATTTACAGTAATATCAAGTTCATTACACAATTCAAGCATTATAGAAGAATCAGGCATACCTTTTCCTGTTTCCCATTTTGATACAAATGGTGTCAAATAATGTCATTTATATAGAGATAATTTATCTTATTTTGCATTTTGTATTAAAAAATTATATTTACTTGCATGTCTTAATTCATCTGTCATAATAGACATTGAATCCAATGGATAACCTAGATTTCTTTTTTCACAAGGTTTGTCTACGAAATAGAAGTGGCTTTTGCTCCAACTATATTCTTTTACTAATGACATAATATACCTCCTTAATTTGCTTGTTTCCATAGCATTTTATTATTTTTAAATTCATAACTTAATTTGTTTTCATCAGACAAATATGATAGATATGACCTTATTGTACTCCCTACAAGAACATACTGATTTCCATTCATTGTCAAATTATATTCATCAAAAATATATTTTAATATTTCTTCAAAAGTTATTTCATTTTTACAAACCATATATATTTTATTCATAATTTCATTTACTTTACTTTTATTAAGTTCTATTAAAGAAGAAATATCACTTGTTGCCTCACAATGTGATGGAATATATAAACTACCCTCTAAAGTATTTAAATAATCTAAAGTATTAAGGAACTCTCTAATATCATATATAAAGAATAAATGATATTTTGTGATTGTTTCTTCACTAAATAAAGAATCTGCTAAAAAGTACACATTATCACTTGTTTTAACTCCTATCATATCAAAAAAATGTCCTTTTAAAATAAAATATTCTAATCCATTTGGTAGATTATTCTCTAGTGGTGTAACAACTGATTCTTTTGCTAATAAAAATTTATTTCTAATGTCTTTAAATGGATAACCTCCATATAAAAAAGATGATTCTAAAATTGGATATTCTGTAAAACTCTTTTCAACATTGTAAGCTAAAATTTCACAATTAGTTCTATCTTGAATAATTTTGTTTCCTCCAATATGGTCTGCATTTGAATGCGTATTAATAATTCCTTTAACATTCCAACCTTGTTCATCAATAATCTTTAACACTTTCTTTCCTGCATCTTTGTCATTTCCAGTATCTATAAGATAAACTTGTGTTTTGTCAATTTTGTAAATACCAATATTGGTAGCATTTTTTATATAATAAGTTTTTTCTCCAACTTTTACTAATTCCATAAATAAAATCCTCCCTACAACTTACTTGTTGTCACTTAGATGTTATTCAGATTTTTTGTTTCAGTTAATAATTCATCAAAATCCGAAATATAATTTTTATCTTGTATGACTCTATATTTTTCAAATTCTGTTTCGGCATGTAATTTTGCCATTTCAGCTGATATTTTTCCATTATCTTGCAAAATATTATGATCCCATAGTGTTAAGAAGCCATTTAATCGTTCTTCCCAGTCTGCCATTGTCATTGGGATATGTCTTATTGCTTGCATTTCTGCTAAATCTAAATATGCTGAAACTAATCTTTCAAGTTGTCCAATTTCAGTTTCTGATAAGTAATTTTTTGCAATAACTACATCATATTTATGTATTTTGCTGCTTGGTGCTCCATTCCAAGATGTTAGTCCCATATTTTCTTTTTTATGGTCTGCTCTATTATAAATGACTTCTGCTGCTGTGTTTCCTGAAACAGCATAGTGTAATTTATTTTGAACAGAAGTAAAAAATCTAATTGTTGATTTTGCAGTTTTATCATAATCTATTGAGGTGACATAAATATCAGTAATCTTTTGATAAAATTTTCTTTCTGATATTCTTATTTCTCTTATTCTCTCTAACTGTTCTTCAAAATATTTTTCAGTTAAAATTGAGCCTCCATTTTTCAAACGTTCATCATCCATTACCCAACCTTTTATAGTATAAGCCTTAACTATCTGATTAGCCCATTTTCTAAACTGAATTGCTTTTTCATTATCCACTTTAAAGCCAATTGCAATTATCATTTGCAAATTATAATGAGCAATATTTCTTGAAACTTCTCTATTTCCTTCTTTTTGAACTATTCGAAAATTTCGAATAGTTGAATCTTCGATTAACTCTTTATCTTCATATATTTTCTTTATATGATAATTTATTGTATTTAATTCAATACCATAAACAATAGCCAACATCTTTTGTGTTAGCCAAATATTTTCATCTTCATATCTAACTTCTATTGCCTCTGGATTATCTCCAGTTGCTGCTATATATGTTAAGTATTCCGCTGTACTCGAACGAATAAGACTATCTTCCTTGTTTTTCTTCAAATAAATCTCTCCAATCTATATTTTTTAGAACTATTGTTTGTATTTTATAACATAAAAATTGATATGTCAACAATTTTAGTAAAATTTATCTAAACTAGTTTCGAGGTGAATATTTTACATTTATCAATAGCCATACTGACATCTTCTGCTACTTAACCTCAGCGACAACTTACTAATTATGTTTCAATTATATCATAAAAGACAAGTAACTTTCAATTTAATTACTTGCCCTACTTATTGACTAATTTATGTATTACTTTATCTTCTTGATGGGATGTCTTATAACTGTCTTTAATTTACTTACATCACATTTCCTTGGGTCACTTAAATATATTTCATAGTGTGTTGTTAAAATATACCACACACCTCCTTGGTGCCCTCCCTCTCCTGTGGGATTATATAAGGTAACTAATACTACCAATTTAGGATCTGATATTGGTGCTACTCCCATAAAAGAGGTAACATATTTATTGGTATTTACACCATCTTCTGAAGTTCCTGTTTTTCCACCTACTCTATATCCTGCTACTTGTGCATTTTTACCAGTTCCGCTGTGCTACTACTGATTCCATCATACTTAATACTTCTTGTGCATGTTCCTCATCAATTACCCTTTGCCCTGTTTTTACTGGTATTTTTGTAATTTCTCCGTGTTTGACTATTTATAATTTCTTTAACAACTCTAGGTGTAATTTTTATGCCTCCGATTTGCAATAGTGCCTACTGCTGCTACTAATTGTATTGGTGTAATTTCAAATCTTTGCCCAAAAGAAATAGTGGCTAATTCTACAGGTCCTACTTTTTCTTCTTTTAGAAAAATGCTGCTTGCCTCTCCGTGGTAAGTCGATTCCTGTTTTTGTTAATAAACCAAACCTTTCTAAGTATTGGTAATAGGTATGTACTCCTATCTTTTGACCTAGCCCTATAAATACTGGGTTACAAGAATTCATCAAAGCTTCTCTTAAACTTTGTGAGCCATGTGGTCTATAATGTCTCCAACATTTAATTCTAACACCTGCAATTTCAATGCTTCCAGAACAGTTAAATTGTGCTTGTTTATCTGGTTGAGCAATCCCTTCTTGTAATGCTGCAGAGGTAGTTACTAACTTAAAAGTAGAGCCTGGCTCATAGGTGTCTGTTACTGCTTTATTTCTCCAAAGTGACATCATAGTTTTATTTTTATCTGTTTGTGACATAGAATCCCAATTTTGTTTTAGTTCTTCTGTACTTGGTTCAAATGGGGAATTTAGGTTATAATTTGGATAACCTGCCATGGCTAAAACATCTCCTGTTTTTGGATCCATTACAATAATATTACCACCATCTGTACATTTATTATCAATACAAGCCTGAGTCAAGTATTTTTCAGCAATTCCTTGAATAGTACTATCTATGGTAAGTACTAAGTCATTTCCATCAATGGCAGGTACATAATTTTCTGCTGTGTTTTCAATATCGCCTCCTCTGGCATCTGTTAGTTTTTGTATTTTCCCTTTTTGCCCTTTTAGTTCTTTATCGTAAACTGCTTCTATTCCGTCTAGCCCTTGATTATCACTTCCTGAAAAACCAATTACTTGAGATGCTAGAGTATTGTATGGATAATAACGTTTGGTATCTTCATCTATGTTTACTCCTTTTTTGATATTGTTTTCTTTTAACCATTTTCTTAGTTCATTTGATTTTTCTTTATCTACTTTTTTTGCTATAGTTTCTATGGAACTTCTTTTACTTACTTTTTTTAGAGTTGTTTCATAGTCTAAATCAAAAATACTACTTAAAGCTTTTGCTACTTTTTCTTTGTCTTCTTTTGCAATGTTTACAGGATTTACCGTTATTGTCTCTACTGTACTACTAACAGCTAGTATCGTTTTTTTAGTTGCATCATAAATGGTACCTCTTTTTGGGTTAATGCTTCTATCTAAAGTTTGTTGTACATATGCCATTGCTTGCAGTTTTGCTCCCATCCCAAATTGTATCCAACCAATTCTAACAATTAATACAAATAAAATGAGCCATAACACTATAATTTCATTTCTCATTCTCTTTTTTCTAGCTATATTCCCTGTCTTTTCTTCTATTTTTACTTTTTTATTTTTCATTTCCTGTTTAAATTTCTTTTTTTGTCCTTTTTCAAATAGCTTTTTTTCTTTTTGTAGATTAATGGTTTCTTCTTTTTTCTTCTTTTTCCATTTTAGTAAACTAGTTTTATTCATAACTTGACGAAAAGTGCTTTGAGAAGATTTCATAACGTTTTTCTCCTATCCTTTTGCTTATTTATTCTTGTTTCTATTTTATTCGATTTGTTAGAAAAAATACTAAAATGTTTTTATAATAAAAAATGGAAAAGAAACTTTTTTCTTTTCCACTTTTTTTATTATTTTAGTCCTAAATGAATTATTTGTGATATTTCTTGTATATTGTCTAAATCCCAAATTGCTTCATTTAAGTGCAATATATTGGTATAAAATTGTTTTGTTAATAACTCTGCTTTTGTAGCTTCTTTAATATGAATACCATTGCTATTGGACTTACCTGCTGCCTCTGCATTTTCATAACAGTTTTGGAATAGTGTACTTATGATATCTTGGTCTGCTGGAATAAACTTACTTGTAAGTGCCTCTTGATTTGCAATTGATGCTGAATCAACAACACTTAAATTACCTTCTATTTCAGCAATAAAGCCACTATTGGTAATTGCTTTTTGTTCTTTTAGGCTAGTTGCATCATTACATGTTACTTTAACATTTGCAATTACTTTTTCGATGGTTACATCTCCTGCTACTTTTGCTATAATACCTGCATTTTTTCTTCCTGCTGCTTTAATTTCTCCTTGTACATAGCAATTTTTAATACTTCCGCCTGTTTTGTTTGTAATAAATGCTGTCATGTTATTTCCTAAAGCCATTGCTTCACTATAATACATTCCTTCTAAATAAGCATTTGTAACACTAATATTTTCATAAGTAGAGTTTTCATCTTCTACTGCTACTACTGCGATTGCACTATTTCCATACATAACAATATCATTAAATTTCATATTAGAGAAAGTAGCACCTACCGCTTTTCTAGCAAAAATTGCTTTTTGTGTTCTAAATTTATTAGTTTCTCCTAAGCTATATTTTTCAATGTTTAGTCCATCTACTTTACCTTCAAATTGTTCAAATAATATGGCATCTTTTAAATTGCTAATTTTATGGTTATTTCCTTGAATCTCACCATAGAATGTTCCTGGTATTACAATAACATTATCTAAAACATTATATTTTTTTGAACTAAAGTCTAAGTCTTCTTGTATACTAAAGGTTGCTTCTGGATGTGCTTTTAGCAAGCTTATAAATTCATCTACTGTATGAATTTCATAATTTTTTATTTCTCCTATTTTAATAGCTTCATTTGGATCTGCATTTTTTAGTTTTGGAGTAGCACCTAGTATTACACCTGTAAAGTCCCAAATATTTAAATCCCAACCTAATGTATTACTATAGAAATCTACACTTGCAATTTCTTGCTGTGTTGCTACTTTGATTTTTCCTTCAAAATCAATTCCTTCTCTTGTTAATGTTGAAATACCTGTATTGTTTTCATATTCATAGTTGCCTTCGTAATTTTCAAATTGTTCTGCTACAGTTCTACCATCAAATTTATATTGATTGTACTGGTCAGCAAATGTAATATTATTTTTTATGTTAGAGCCTTGTGATACTCCAATTAGACTTGCTCCCCCTCTTTTAGCATTTACTGTTGCAATACTAAAGCAATTTGCAATTGTAGAGTCTCCTACATTTCCTACTAAGCCACCTACATCTACATTTCCTATACTAGAACCTGCTGAATAACAATTTTGAATAGTGCTTTGGTTAATCAGTGAACCTGCAATTCCTCCACAAGCAGTTCCAGTTGCCATTGTTGTAATATTACTACTACACTCTTCTAGGCTTGAAAATCCTACATATCCTGCAATTCCACCTACTCTATTTGTACCAGAGATTTCTCCTCCTAATAGGTGCACATTTTTCATGTTTGCATAAGTTACAATACCAAATAAGCCACCTACATTTTCATTTGTTGATACTACTTTACTATTTTTTGCTATGACATTTTCTATGTCTACATATTGTGCTTGGTTTGCAAACGCACCACTATTTACTTGATTTGCTGTAATCTCACTGTTTTCTAAATTTAAGTTGGTAATTTTAGCTCCATTTAATTTTGTGAAAATTGGTACTTTATTTCCAGTTAAAGTATGATGATTTCCTTCTAATTTACCTGCAAATTCTACCTCTATCACTGCTTTTGTAGAAACTGTAGATAAATCAAGGTCATTTTCTAACACAATAATTGCATCTGGATGTTCTTTTATTTGTGTTTGGAATTCTTCTTGTGTTGTAACATGATATTTTTCTTCTAATGCCATTTCACTATTTGGGTCTAAATTTCTTAATTTTGGTAGTTTTTCATTTGCTAAATCTTCTAAATTCCAAATGGTATCTTCCCAACCTAGTGTTTGTGTATAGAAGTTTTTGTTTCTTACTTCTTCCTTAGTTGCTATTTTTATTTTTTCTGTAAAGTCAACATCTGTTCTAGTTAAAGTAGATTTTCCAGCACTTGCTTCTGCTTCATAATTATTTGCAAAGTTTGCAAATCTATTACTTGCTGTTCTACCATCAAATTTGTATCCTACTGCTTGGTTTGCAAAAGTTATATTATTTTGAATAGTAGCATTATTGGCTGTTTGACCCACAAAACTTGAGATTCCTGTATTTCCTTTTGCTTTGCAATTACTAAAACAATTTTTAATAGAAGCGTTATTTACATAACCTACAAATCCGCCAATATCTTGATTTCCTTGTACAGTTCCAATTGCATAACAATCTTGAATGATGGTATTACTATAAATTTCTCCTATGAAGCCTCCACAAGCATTTCCAGTTCCTGTTACGGTTCCATTCGTACTACATTGCATGATATTGCATGCTCCTGCATATCCTGCAAGTGTTCCTACTCTTTTTGTTCCAGAAATGTTTGCTTCTATTACATGAACATTTTTCATGCTCGTATAAGCCATACTTCCTATTAGTCCTCCAATTTGTTCATTGGTTGTCACAATCGAAATATCTTTTGCTATTATATTTTCTAATTTTGCATATTGTGCTGCTTTGCTAAGTGCTCCTATGACTTTTTCACTCGTTTGTATCGAAGTTCCCTCTAGTATTAAGTCAAAGATTTGGCTGCTATTTAATCTTTGGAAAATTGGTAGTTTGTTTCCTCTTAAAGTGTGGTTATTTCCTTTGATTTTTCCTATAAATTCTACCTCTATGATAGCATTTGTTCCTTCTACAGAAGATAAATCAATGTCATTTTCTATGATAAAGGTTGCCCCTGGATGTGCTGTAATTTGTTCTACCAATTCTTGTGCATTAGTAATATGATAAATTTCTTCCATATTTACATAGTCATTTGGGTCTGCATTTTTTAATTTCGGTACTCCTTTATTTGCTAATCTGCTAAAGTCCCAAATACTATCTTTCCAGCCTAATACATTGGTATAGAAACTTTTACTTGCTACTTCTTCCCTTGTTGCTACTTCTATTTTTCCTGTAAAGTCAATTCCTGCTCTTGTTAAAGTAGATTGACCAATGTTTTCATAATTTTCGTAGTTATTAGCAAAGTTTGTAAATTTATTATTGGCTGTTCTACCATCAAATTTGTAACCACCTACTTGGTTTACTAATGTGATATTGTTTTTAATATTAGAGTTATTAATCGTTTGACCTACAAAGCTTGCTACTCCTGCATTTCCTTTTGCCTTACACATACTAAAGCAATTGCTTATCGTAGTGCTATTTACATATCCAATAAAGCCTCCAATATCTTGATTTCCTTGTACTTCTCCCATAGAATAGCAATTTTGAATTGTTGTTTTGTTAATTACTTCTCCAATAAAGCCTCCACAAGCATTTCCTGTTGCTACTGCTTTTCCATTTGTTGTACTTTCTTCTATTTGGCTTTGCCCTACATAACCTGCAAGCAGACCTACCCTTGTTGTACCAGATACGGTGCCCTCTATGATATGTGTATTTTTTACATAGCTACTAGCTAAGCTTCCTGCTAATCCACCAATTTGTTTATTGGTAGCTGTTACTTTAATATTTTTGCCCATTACATTTTCTATTTCACTATAGGAAATTGTTTTGGCCAGTGCTCCTGTATCTGCTAAACTACTTGTAATATTAGCATTTTCTATGTTTAGGTTTGAAATATGAGCAAATTTGATATTAGCAAAAATTGGTCGGGTATTTCCTATTAATTTATGTCCTTTTCCATCTAGTTTTCCCATAAAGGTATTACTAATAATTGCATTTCCTTCTGTTATTTTACTTAAGTCAATGTCATTTTCTAAGGTGTAATAACCATAAGGATTTTTATTTATTTTTTCTTGTAGTTCTTCTGCTGTTGTAATTGGAATAATAGTAATATTTCCATTTAATACTTCTTGTCTAAAGTCATTTGTTACACGTTTTAAATAATGATAATTTCTTCTTCTTACATTGGTGCTATTGGTTACACTTCTATCACTATTTGCCGCGTCTAACTTTAGGGATTCTACATACTTTTCTTCTAGGCTAGTAGAGTCAACATACGGAATTGTATTTAAACTATTTTCCATTAAGTCATAACGTCCTAGTTTGAATTTTTTCCAAGTCATGGTTGGATCTTTGGTTACTTTTTGAATGGCATCTAAGTCAGTTCTACTTCTTCCACTAAAATAGGTAATATATCCTCCATCATATCCTCCAATTCCTAGCATTTGCCATGCAGTATAGGTAAAACCATAAGTATGGGTTCTACCATTATCATTATGTGGTTGATACCAACGTCTAATATACATATTTTCATAACCATATTGCCCAATTGCAGTTTGGGTAGAAGTTCCTGTTACTCCTGGTCTAATGGTAATTTTGTTGTTGTAAATATCTTCAATAGTTTTTAAGTTCATTGCTTCAAAGTCTTCTTTGGTTAGTACTCTCCAACCTGTTGTACCACTCTTGTCTGGATAAAAGACTTGTACTGCCACTTTTGATTGTTCTTCTGGTGTTAATTTTAGGAAAGCTTTTGCTTCTACATAGTCTAAATAGTCAATTGCTTCAAACATTCCTTTATAGTAACTTGCAATTTTTTCACTACTATTAATTCTTTCTGTCGTTAAGTTTGTAGTAACTAATTGTTCTGGTGAATAATTAAAACATAAATTGAAGTTAACGCCACCATCTCCTGTACCTTGCGAAGTATTTCCATCTGTATAGTCTTCTCCTCCTGATCCTCCTGTATTATTCCCCCCTCCAATTGGTCTAAAACCACTATTTTTGAAAAATACACTGTTTACTTGGTTGTGTCCTGTCTCATGGGTCCAGCCACGCGTAAAGGTTGTTAAGGCATGATCTACTACCCAAAATACTCTGTTTGAACCAGCATATGCTGATACTGCTCCAATCATAGACCATTCATTTAGCATTTCATTTACTCCTTTATGGAAAGGGTCATTTGTTTTTCCATTAGATTGTTCTCCTAAGCCTGGTAAGAATCTTGTATCTATTTGTACATCGCAAACTCTATTCAAATAGCTACTATCAATAAAGCCAAGTGCTGTTGCATAAAAGTTTGCCATATTATCTCCAAAATCTTGCATTTTTTTCAAGGTTGCTGCTTGTTGTGCCTCATTTTCTGGGTCTGACATATACACTCTTACAGAACCAATGGCAAAAGTTGTTGGAGCAGACACGATATATCCTGCATTTTTTGGTAAGGTTAGCATTGGTAAAATAAAACTTGGTTGTTTTTTTAGTTGAGTCCATGCACGGTAATCTGCTGTATCTTCATAGCCTTTTGCAGGTGACTCTGTAATAAGCCCATTAAAGTTTTCAAAAAACCAATCATTTGGGTCTTCATAATCTGTTAATATTTTAATATTTTGTTCAACAAATGCTCCTATATTTTCTATATTAACACGTGGACCTAAGTTATCTCTGTAAAATTGATAACATACATGACTATTTTTCCACTTACTATTCCAAAATTCTGTTATAAAAGAATCTACGGTAGCATTTTTTCTAAATAAGTCACCTCTAAATAGCATTACATCACATACATTAGTTCCTTCCATTTCAATTCCATACATACGTCTATAATAGTTATAAGCAAATAGAAGTCTTTTCATCTGATTATTGTTTAGTTTATTTCTTGTAATCGTATTTAAAACTTCATTTTCTTGTGTAATACAATATCCTTTACTATTTGCTATGTAATTTATTATAAATTCTGTTGCCATTTCTTTGGTTCTTAGTTTTTCATTAAAGTGTTCTTGGTAGGCAGGGTGACCTCTATCTAAAGTTACCATTCCTTTTAAGTCTTTTCCATACTCTAAGCTTTGAATATATTCTACTAGCTCTTTAATTACAGTAGCATCTTGTTTGATAACATATCCATCAAAAGTATATTCTGTTCTTAGTTCATCAATTTTATAGGATGCTACATGACCATACATTGCTTTATATGTTACCGTATAGTCTTTTTTGTCATTATCTTCAAATACAACTCTAATTTTTTGGATGGTTTTGTAATTTTCTTCTGTAAGGGTAAATAGTAATTTCCCTTGTGCATTATAAGGTAAAACAACTTTAATTGCTTTTTGATTTAAAATGTCATCTTCCTTAATTTTTTCACCATCAATGATTAAGTATTTACTATCAAAGAATGGCATTAATTTATAAAGGTTGCTATAAGCCATGGTTTTATTTGAATTATAGTCTGCCATTTGTTTTAACATTTCATGGTTTGGAATATAAACATTTTCCGTTTTTGTTTCTTCTTGTGTATTGTTATTTGGGTCTAAGTTTTTAAGTGTTGGTAACTTATCATAACTACAGTTTTCTAAATTCCAAATTTCTTCATTAAAGCCTGCTTCTTTACAAATATCTGCATGAAATTGGTCTTTTGATATTGTTTTAATATGATTGCCTGTATTGGCTGTTAAGGTGGTCTCCTCTATGGTGTAGTTGTCAGTTGTAGTATCTAAGGTAGCTGTTCCACCATGTATTCTATAAGCTCTTGTTCCACTACCTAGGCTGATATTTTGTGTTAATTTAACTTGCCCTGCGTTTCTTGCATATCCTACAATTCCTCCAGATTGGCTTGGTCCTTGACTGCTAGTCAAGTTTACTTTTGCAATACAATGCTTAATTTGGCTAGTTGTATTTACATAAGGCTCTAAGCTTCCTACAATTCCTCCAATTTTTGCTTTTCCGTCAATTGTACCTTCCGCATAACAGTTTTCAATGGTAGTAGATACAATAAATCCTGCTATTCCTCCGATTTGCTCACTTCTATCTTGTATAACACCATCTTGAATTGGTCCTGTTATATTAATATTGGTTGCACTACAATTTTCAATTTTACCAACTCTAAATTTACCTACAATTCCTCCATAACCAGCATTCATATAAGAAGTTACAATGGTAATATTTTTGGTATGGACATTGCTAATGGTACATCCTCTTGTTGCATCATTTACAAGTGGTGCCATTCCTGCTATGCTAGTTGAGTTTGTAATATAAGCATCTTGTAGGATTAAGTTTTTAACGGTTGCTTCTCTCATTAAGTCAAAAATTGGTCTTGATAAATTATAAATGGTATGACCATTTCCGTCTAATGTTCCACTAAAAGTTACATTTGCTCCTACCAATGACCTAGTGTCTCCATTAAAGCCTGATGCATCATAATCTCTAGTTAATACATAAGTTCCTCCTGGATTTTTTCTCATTTGCATAATTAAGCTTGCAAAGGAATTATTGGTTGCTGTAGTTCCTTTTACAGTTCCATAAGTAACTTCTAATTTTTCTTGTTTGATACTGTCTTTGTATTGAATAATGTTTTCATATTCTAGTTCAAATTTAAGTTCCCCATCTTCTATATAGTGTCTTTTAATTGGTGCATAAAAGCTTGGCATATCTTTCATTTGAACATTTACTATAAATTGTTCTTTATTTTCTAACTCTGTAATATTTACTGTTGAAAGTTCTGTTACAGTTTCTCCATCTTTTTTATATAAAGCAATGTCTAAGATGTCTTTCATTTCTACTTTACGGAAAACAAAGTTAATTTCTTCATTTAGTAATTCTTGGTTTTGGTATTTGTTTTGGCTTTCTCCTTCTTTGTTACTATCTAAGCAGTAGTCTGCTACCACTTTTATGGTATAGTATTCACTAACTGTCTTATCAAAAATTATTTCATTACGGTTTGCTACTAATTGTTGTGTTTTTAACACTCTTTTGTGGTCGTCTGCAATGGTTATAGTTCCTTGTATTAGTGTTTCTTCTGTATCTTTTAAATCAAAACTTGCAATTACTTTATTTTCGTTTTCTGCATCTTCTTTATAGCCAAAGTCTTCTGCTGTTGGTTTGTCTTTGATTACTTCTATTTCTTTTGCAGCATTCGTAACATCTAAAAATCTTTTGTTATTTAGGATAATAGTTTGTATCCTAATTTCTTTTTTGCCATAAGTATCATAGCCTGGTAATTTTGCAATATAAGTATTGGTGCTTCCTTCTTTTTTAGTAAGTTCATATTCTGTTTCATTGATGATTGCTTTTTCTGGTACAAATTTAGTCTGATTGGTAGCAGTAAAGCTTAAAATAATTTCTTCTTCTTTTTTAAAGTAATTACTTTCTTGTTTGCTATTGGCTGTTTTGATATCACTTACTTGTAAATTATAATTTCGTATTAGCATAATAGGAGCCTCTGCCACCATTTTAGTTTCTTCTTCTCCTTGCCCCTCTTGTGGATGTCTATTATAAGTAATTGTAAATTTTGCTAGATATTCTACATTTTCTTCTACATTTTCAAAGATAACTCTTCCATGTCCTGTTTCATCTACGGTTAATTCTTGGTCTTCTGGTTGACCTTCTTTTGCATCTGCTCTTACTAGTTGTACTTTTCCACTGATATAATTGTTATCTGTATTGACTAAACGATAGGTAACTGTTACTTGGTTATCTACAATGTTATCTTCTTGTTTAATTTCTAGAACTTGTGGGATATCTTTTAAAACAGTAACTTCTAAATGATTTTGTACTTGTATCTCTGTTTCATCTTCAAATATAATTGCGGTTGTTTCAAGTGGTAAAACTTGTGCAATATTACTTGTATTTACTGTTATTTCATATTTTCCTTCTTCTATTTTATTTACTTCATAATTTACACTATTAACACGAATTTTTGCAATTTCTGAGTTACTATTTGTTTCTATTTCATAAGTTATTTTTACAGTATCATCTTTTTCTATTTGTGTTTTATTTACTGAAGCACTCTTCACATTTACCATTATAATTGCTGGAATTTCTTTTCTAAATAAAACACTTTCTTCTTCTGTTGTCCCTTCATAGCTTACTATTACTTTTACTATATATTTATTTGTTTTACTAGTTTTTAAAGTTTTTTCTATACTTCCATTTTCAATTTCTTCTAAAGTAATTTCTTTACTTTCGATAATATTTTCGCCACTATCATAAAGTTCTATCTTAGCATTTTTAATCATTTTTTCTACATCTGAAATGTTAAATGTAAATTTGATATTGTTATTTTCTATGTTTTCTTGTGCTATAAAGTCTGTAATAACTGGCTTTGTTTCATCTATTGTAATTTTTATGTTATTATCTTTTTGTAATATAAATTCTTTACCATTACCAAGCTTTACTTTTTCAATCGTAATTGTTTTTTCACCTATATCTTCTATTCCATCTATGGTTGCTAGGTAAGTATCTTCTTGTTTTATTACTTCATATTCTTTTGCATTAATTGTTACTTTACTTGGTTCAAAATTACCTCCTTGTGTAGTTTCATAAGCTTCATTTGTACTTTTAAATGAAATTTGTATTTGTTCTTTTCTTGCAAAAGTATTACTTTCTTCTCCATCTTTTAATGCTTTGATATTTGATATTTGGAATTTGTAGTCTAAGCCACTTTTAAAATTTTCTCTATATATTAATGGTGAATCTGTATGTTTTTCATTTTCTAATTGATCTGGTGCTGTAGTATACTCTATCGTAATTTCTACTAAGTAGTCTTTTCCATCTTCTACTACTATTTCATGTTGATTATTTCCAATTGAAATATATTTAGCATATATTTCTTTTTCTGACTCATAAACTGTAATTTTTGCATTTTCTACACTATCTTCTTCATCTAATAAATCAAAACGAATTGTTGCTTTTCCTTCAAATTCTTCATTCAAATTATAATTTTTAATTTCTGGACGTTCTTTTAATACAACTACTGCAAAGTTATAATCAATTTTTACTTCTGTTCCAGTATTTAGTATTATTTTTGTGAATTTATATTCTTGTATTCCTGAATTTTCTCCTGAATTTAGTTTTACTGCAAATGTGTTTCTTGTGTCATTTGGTGCTTCAATGCTATATTCTTTGCCATTAATTACAATACTTTGAGCTGTTACATCTTTATAATTAATGTCTAATAAAAATTCTATTGCAATTTCTTCATTTTTATTTATGTAATAATTAGCTGTGTGAATTCCATCTAGCTCTATTTGGTAATTTCTTTTTTCCTCTACTTTTGTAAGTAAAAGTGACAAGTCTGTTATCGTAATTTTAGAGTCATTATTCATATCTGCATTCCATATTCTTTCTTCTGGTAAGTACTCTAAACTAACTAAATGTCTTTCTAATAAGTCTACATCATTCATATCAACAATTCCGTCACCATCTAATTCCCCTTTTAGTTTATCTAAGGCTGCATAAGTAGTTCCTATGAATTGTGCTGATATAAATACTGTGCAAATAATAGCCATTATCATCATTGTTCTTTTATTGATTTGTTTTTTTACCTTTTTATATTTTGTAAATGAAGTAATGGCAATTATAATTTGTATCAAAATTAATAAATATAACCATGTATATTCTTCTAATCCTGTTGCTGGCAACTTACCAGGTGCTTGATTAGAGTCTCCTGGTTTATTTGGCTTTCCTGGTTTTTCTGAGTCTGGTTTTTCTGGTCCTGGCTCTTCTGGATCCGGTTTTTCTGGACCTGGTTCTTCTGGTCCTGGTTCTTCTGGTCCTGGTTCTTCTGGTCCTGGCTTTTCTGTTTGCTCTTCTATAATTTCTATTTGTTTACTTAACGTTTTTACCTCTATATCATCTCTGCCTTCAGAACAAACAAATTGTGTCAAATTAACCTGTGTCTTACCTGGAGCTACATCTTGTTTTACTTTTAATGTAATTTGTACAATATCTTGTTCCTGTGTTACTCTAACTCTATTAATCGCTACAAATTCTTTTGTTTCAGAATTATATTGTAGTTTTTCCCATCCATTTAGGTTTTTAAAGTCATTTTGAGTAACCTCTTCAAAAATACTTTGATCATATACAAGAGTTGTTTTATACGCATTTATTCCTTTATTTGCTTGCTCAAAATTACTAAGTTTTACTGTAAATACAATGGTATCTCCTGCATATAATTCTTCAGACTTACTATGTAAAGTAGCCTGTATGCTTGTGCTTGCATATGAAATTGTGCTTGACAAAGCTAAAATAATAATTATCATTACGATTCCAACTAATTTTTTCATGTTTTCTCTCTCCTCATATGTATTGATGATATATCTTTTATTATAACATCTCCCTTATTTTTTTCAACATATCAGGTAGCTGCTTAAACTCTTAGAAGTCTGATAAATTCACATTTAGCTCTTTTTCTTTACATTTATATAACAATTTTGTCAAAATTTGTAATATTAGCAATCAAAATCCAACTCTATAACTTACTTCCGTAAGCATTTTTGTTAAAACATATTCTTAAAATATTTCCATACTAAAATTCTTGCTACTGCCTCATTAATAGTTTCTTCTGAAATCTGTTTATTTTCTACAGCTGTTTTTATATCATTTAAAGCAACATCTCCCTCTGTTACAATTAACATATCATTTCCAGCAAGCACTGCTTTTACATATTTACTCTGCTTTATATCATCTAATGCCTTCATATTTAAAGCATCTGTCATAATAATTCCTGTAAAATGTAAATCATCTCTTAATAAGCTATTTATTTTAGGAGATAAAGATGCTGGCGTATCATCTGTTTCTATGCTACTTACAATATTATGGCTAATCATAACTGCTTCTGCCCCACATTTTATACCAGCTTCAAAGGATGCCATATCCTGCCTAACTTTCTCTAAATTTCTAGTATCTACACTAAACCCAATATGTGTATCTGAATTACTGCCATAACCAGGAAAGTGTTTTAAACAGTAAGAGACCTCATAACCTTGTTTTTTTGCATCTAAACTGGCTTTTATAACGGTTTGTATATAATTTGATGTCTGGGCAGTATTTAAACCTACTGACCTATCATACATATAATCTGCTTCTTTACAAATATCTGCTACAGGTGCTAAGTTAAGGTTTAAACCAAGGTTGTATAAGAATTTACTTTTTTCTATGGTGTCTGTATTTACTAAGGCAAAACCTCCCTTTTGATATAAAGTTTGTGCATTTTGAAATTGTTTTGCTTTTAAATAACTATTTGAATAAGTTAAATTCTTGTTAGAGCTTACCCTAATTACACCTTTGTCACCTGTTTTTCCTTCTTCATCTACCGCAGTTAATAGAGGAATGTTAGAACTACTTTTTAAGTTAGAAATCATAGTTTTAACTTGTGCCTCTGTTTTTCCTGTAAAGTCTTTTTCAAAAAATAAAATACCACCATAATTACTAGTCACATTATTTTTATCATATGATACTAGCAGCATTTGTCCTATTTTTTGTTCTAATGTTAATGTTTGTAATTTGCTAACTGCTAATTTGTATTGTTTATAAAAAGCTTTTGTATTATCTTCTTGTTGATAACTTTCCTCATAATATTGGTGATTTCCTTTTTCTAGCATATTTTGCTTTTTTACATATAAAATACTACCAATTGCAATAATAGCAATAGCAGTAATTGCTGCTATATATTTTCTTTTTTTGTTTTGCTTTGTAATCACTTTGCCTCATTCTCCTTTTTTATTTAAGTTTCTATTTCAGATAAAAAACTACCAGTCACTAAATTTTTATTTAATAACTGGTAGTTTTAGAAGTTTTCTAATAATTTATTAATTAAGTTTTCCAACCAACTTTTTTCTTGTGTTACAATAACTTGCTCACTTGCTGGTTCTACATAGTCTTTTTTAGGAAGATTTACATATACTTTTTGTGTTTCATCTATTTTTTTCATACCTAACATACTAGATGCTGACTTTTCAATGTTTGCTAGGTTAAGGCTACTTTGGATATTAATTTGTATTTGTTCATTTTCTTTTTGTAAGCTGCTTAATTGTTTTTTTAAGCTTTCATTTCTATTAAAACTTTCTGTAATCATGGAGTTACGATAACTTATAGCAAATAAAATACTAAAGCCTGCTAAAATATAAATAACTGTTTTTACATGTGGTTTTATATTTTTCTTTTCTTTTTTTACTTGTTTTTGTTTTTCTTTTGGTTTTAAGGCTGTAGATTTCTTTTTTACATAAGGATTTTTCTTTGTTTCATATTCTGGTTTTAGTTTTCTAGGGCTTGTTTCATATTGATATCCTGTCTGCTTATATGCCATAAGTTTGTCTCCTCCTTTCTTTTGTGTTTTTATGTTTGTATTTTATCCATTCTTTCAAATATTCTTACCTTTGCACTTTTAGACCTTGGGTTTTCTATCATCTCTTCTTTGGTTGCTATAATAGGCTTTTTGTTTATGATATTACCTAAGGTTTGATAGCCACAAATGCAATATGGTAAATCACTTGGGCAACTACACTTGCCTTGCATGTCTAACATTGCATTTTTAACTAGCCTATCTTCTAAGGAATGAAAAGTAATGACTACTAATCTTCCCCCTTGTTTTAAGCACTGTATCGATTGAATAATGGTTTGATATAATGGTTCTATTTCATTATTTACTTCTATTCTAATGGCTTGGAAAGTTCTTTTGGCTGGATGCCCTTCTTTTTGCTTTGCTTTTGGAATAGAGTTTTGTATGATTTCTACTAATTCTTTCGTAGTTTCTATTGTTTTATTATTACGTATTTTACAAATATTATGGGCAATTTGTTTACTAAACTTTTCTTCCCCATATTCCCAAATGATGTTTGCCAATTTTTCTTCTGGATAGGTATTTACTACTTCTTTTGCTGTTATTCCAGTGGAGGTGTCCATTCTCATGTCTAAAGTACTATTCCCCATGTAACTAAAGCCTCTGGCTCTTTCATCTAGTTGGTAGGAAGAAACCCCCAAGTCTAGTAAAATTCCATCTACCTGACTAGTTTCAAGTTCTTGCAAAATAGTTTGTATGTCATCATGGTTTCCATGAATATAAGTTACATTAGGATAATTCTTTAATGTTTGGGAGGCTGCTTTTAATGCTTGACTATCTCTATCAATGCCAATTAGTTTACCTTTATCAGATAGTCTTTTTACAATTTCTAAGCTATGCCCTGCTCCACCTAAAGTGCCATCTACATAAATACCATCTTGTTTTATATTTAAGGCTTGTATACATTCTTCTAATAAAACAGGTTTATGTTTAAATTCCATTGTGCCTGAAAATTTCCTTTCTTTTTTATGATAGCACAAGCAGTTGGTATGATGATACCAACTGTATGCTAATTTTTTAAATTGTTTATTCTTTTGTTTTTTTAGACATTTCTTTTGTTCTTTCTTTTATTTTATATCTTTGGTAGGTAAGGAAATTTTTTTAAAATGAAGTTAGTTATCTTTTGTAATTTCTTTTTTTGTTTTTTATCTTTTGTAAAATTTTAATTTTTTTCTTTTGTAAAAGGTTGGTTATTTCTTTGTCTTTTGTGGTTTTTTTTCTTTTGTAAAATTTTTTCTTTTGTAATTTTTTTCTTTGGTAATTTTAATTTTTTGTCCTTTGTGTTTTTTAGATTTTCTTTTGTTTAATTTATATAAACTTTTGCAAGTTATATACCAAGCATTGTCATGTTTTCAGCTATTTCATCTGCTGAAATATTTTCATCACTATTGTAAGATTTCCATTTTTCTTTGTTCCAAATTTCAATTCTAGTACCTACACCAATGATAACAGCGTCTTTTTCTAAGTTTGCATATTCTCTCAGATTACCTGAAATTAAGAATCTACCTTGTTTATCTATTTCACATTCTGTAGCACCAGATAAGAAGAATCTTACAAAGTCTCTAGCGTTTTTATTTGTAAGTGGTAGTGTTTTTAGTTTTTCTTCAAAGTTTGCCCATTCTGTTTGTGAGAAACCAAATAAGCAGCCATCTAATCCTTTAGTTATGATGAATTTTTCGCCCATATCTTCTCTTATTTTAGCTGGTAGAATTAATCTACCTTTTACATCAAGAGAATGCTCATATTCACCTATTAACATTATTTCTCACCTCACTAACATTTTGTTCCACTTTCCACCACTTCTCTCCACTTCAATTAGATTTTAATACAAGATATCAGAAATAGCAAGTGTTTTTTGAAAATTTTTTAATTTTTTTTATAAAATAAAAAGAAGCTAAGAAATTTTTATTTTTTCTTAGCTTCTATATCGCTTTATTTTCTAAGCATTTTTCTATAATTTGTTCTAACTTAGTGGTATCTATAATTGATTCTATGCTGGCTTCTAAAATTTGTTTTGGTGGTACTTTTTTTAAGTTTAGGATATAACCATTTTTTAAAGCCAGTTGTCTAATAAATTCTCGGTTTGTTCTGCCATTGCCTTCTCGGAAGGGATGTAATACATTTAGTTCTGATAAATAATAGGCTAGTTTTTTTGCCAAAGTAGATTTTTCTAAACCAATTAAATCGTTTTCTTGTTTTAGCTTATCTAATAATTTTTCTAGTTCTTTTTCTATGTATTCCCACATAGCAAAACGAAATTCATCTTTTGCGATGTTTTCTTCTCTTAATTTACCTGCAAATGGATAGATATCTTCGAATAAATACTGATGAATAGATAAAAAATGAGCCTTGTCAAAATTTCCTGTTATCCCTTTTTGTCTTAATGCTAATGACTTGGCCGCTGTAATTTTTGCTTCATAATATTGAATTTGTTTTGTATCTTTGATATTTAATTTATTAATTAATACATTTGTATTTTCATAACAATATTTTGAGCTTTGTTGTTTCATTTAAATACCTACCCTTTAATGAATTGGTTGTTCTTTAATCATTTGAATTAAGTCTGGCATTGCTATTTGTTCACTAGCAAACATCTTAAACATATTGATATCATTTTGTGAAATTTCCATTCCTTCTATGGCTAAATCATTTTGGATATTTTCTATATTAAAATTAAATAATTCTTCATTAAACATTTTATTATCCTCCTTAAATTAGGATTTGTGGCCTTTTATTTTACACACCACTATTCTTATTATACCACAAAAAGCTTAAAAAGTACAGGTATATCTTAAAAATAGTTACTAATTTGCTCTAACTTTTCAAAGCCTATTTGTCTAAATACTTCATAGGCTACAATTGCTACAGAGTTTGATAAGTTTAAAGAGCGTAAATGCTCCCTCATTGGAATACGAATGGTATGGCTTAAATGCTCCTGTAGTAAATCTTCTGGCAAGCCTTTGGTTTCTTTTCCAAATAATATAAATAGCTCTTGTTGATTTGTATAATTTATATCTGAATAACAATGCTTTCCTTTTGTGGTTGCAAAATACATTGCATTTTCTTGCATCGCATATTTTTCTAAAAACTCAGTTAATGATTCATGTAGTTCTATTTGTAATTTATCCCAATAGTCTAGCCCTGCTCGTTTTAAGTATTTATCTGTAATCTCAAAACCTAATGGTTTTACTAGGTGCAGTTTTGCTCCGAATAGCTGCACAAGTTCTTGCTATATTTCCTGTATTTTGTGGTATTTCTGGCTCTACCATCACAATGTTTAATTTCATTTGCTTTCCCCTTTATTTCGTATTTTATTTAGCCTTTCTATAATGCTTACTCCACCTTGTTTTGGCTTTCTTTGTAGATGCTCTTTATCTTGTTTATTTGAAAATATCATATCCATAATATTATCTGGATAATGTGCATCCAAAAATTTCTCTAATTTTGTGCTTGCTTGTTTATTTTGTGTTCTTTCATATTGTCTAATTCCTGCTAAACTAGAAATGACAATATTAAAAATCATAAATACCATAAATACAGTAGTCATAATTTTTATATTCTTATTCATATAATTAAATTCATCTAATTTTTTAGTATAAGGATATAATACTTTAATAAATACAATACCTGCCATTCCCCATACAAAACTATATATTAGGCTAGTTCTACCATTTAAATTAAATAACATGTTTCCATATTCCCATGAAACAGTACCAAATATACATTCTTGTAAATAGGAAAATAGATATTCTGTCATTCCTCCTAAAAACATAGTATATAAAAAAATTTTTATACAACTTATTTGTCTGGTGTTATTTGGAGTTGCTCCTGTTATTTTGGGAATCAGTAAATAAAAAATAACAGCTCCTGCTCCATATACTGGTATAAATGGACCATAAATAACCCCTTGCCTTATTTTAAACTGTCCTTCTCTTACAATGCAAAAAATAGTTTCTGCAATACAGCCAATTAAACTTGCAATTGTAAAAATCCAAAATAGTTTACTAAACTCTTTTTTCGTTTTTTGCTCCATTTTTTCATCCCTTTTTCATTCTTTTATTTATTATATCATTCTTTTTTTGAATTTTTATTAACAATTTCTTAAAATTAAAAAACTCCTTTTTATAGATATTCTCATATCTACAAAAAGAAGAATTATTTATATTTTATTATACTTCTCTTAGTTTTACAATCAATCTTTGTTTACCATGATTGGTACAAGTAATTAAAGTAAGTTCTCTTTGTCCATTGGTTAATTGGCTTGTACATCTTGTGTCTGTTGGCTCTACAATGTATTGATTATATACTTTATATTGAATGGTTCTACCTGAATTATCAGTTAATTCTGCTATATCTCCATTTTGTAGTTTATGTAATTTTCCAAACATTTTACCATTTGAGTAATAGTGTCCTACGATACAATAATTTCCTACTTCATTTGCATAGTATGCTGCCCCTTCTTCTTCCCCTTTTGGTCCCCAGTAATAGTTAAGTGAAACATATAGTAGCTCTGGTGATGTTTTAGAGAGAATTGGATATTCTAGGTTGATTTTTGGTATTTTTAATATGGCTGCTGTAGTATATTTTATACCATCTTTTGATTTGTATACTTTAGTATCAATGGCAGGTTTGGTTATAACTGTAGGTTTATTTTCTTCTGGTTCATTTAAAACAACTATAATTACATCATCTTCTGCTTGTTTGATAGTATCATCTTCTTTATATTGCAAATCTGCTAGTATTTCTTGTGATACTTGCTCACTTTTATTTCGGTCATATTCTGCATAAATGTAATAAGAAAATAAAAGGCATATTAAAAAAACAGATAAAAAGAACTCTAGTTTATAGATAATCTTCTTTTTCTTCATTTCTGGTGTAACATATAATTTTTCAGTTGTTAATATTTGATTCATGAAGACTTACCTGCTCCTTTCATTTTTTCCTACATATTTATTATACCATTTCTTTTTTAATTTTGAAAGAGCATTTTTGAAATTTTTTTTACCAATTTAAGGTTTTATATTTTCTTTTATAACTTAGGTCTTTTCCTATTAGGTATAGTCTTCTTCTAATACTTCTATCTTTTTTATATTTTAAAGGTTGGGCTACTTTTTTTTCTTTTATTAACTCTAATGCCTTTTTTCTTAATGGTTCACTTGTTACATATTTTTTTATCACACTATTTGGTACAAATTTTAATAATACTTGTTGTTTTTCTAACTTGTAGTCTTTTTCTTTATGGTAAATTAGGTCATCTACTAAATATTGTATTAAGTTATGACCACAAGCAGTTAAATAATAACTACATCTTGCTTGTCTTGGGTTTATTTCTAATACTTTATATTTTTTATCTCGACTGTCATATTTTAAATCAAATTCGGCAAAGCCTTGATAACCTATTTTTTCCATAAACTCTTTTAATGGTGTAACAATGTCATCACTGTCTCCATGTTCATTAAAGCCATTAATAAGGACTGTGCAGTTTCCTATTCCTCCTGGGTTTCTTTCTTGTAGACCGATTTGTGCAAAAGTACTTAATTGCATTTTCTTGTTTTTACTGCAATAGCATGCTACATCAAATAAAGCACAATCATCTCCTGGAATAAACTCTTGTATGACTAAATTACTAGTATATCCTGCGTTTTCTATTTTATCAACTACCTCTTGTAATTCCTGTCTTGTATGAACTTTATATACTTTATACATTCCCTCAAATTTGTGACTATGATATTCTATGTTATTTCCCGGTTTTATAATTAATGGATACATTAGGCTTTTTATTTTTTCTTCGTCTAGTTTTTCTTTTTTTCCACATGGATAAATATAGGTTTTAGGTACATTTAAAGTGCCATCTTGAAAGGTTTGATAAAATACATCTTTTACTAGTATTTTATTTAAAATTTCCAAGTTAGGATAGTTATGTACATATTTTTTATCTAGTTGATTTTGATTTTCTACTAATAGCCTTACTAGTTCATCACTTGTAACAATTACTAATATGGTAGATGCTTCTTGCGTTTTGGCATATTCGTTTAGTGCTTGTACAAAACCTTGTGGTGTTTCTAAGTCTGGTTCTTGCTTAAAATGCACTATTTTACTATAGGAAACAACTCCAAGGGCTCTTTTGCCAATCACATTTACTTTTTGCCCATATAATTCATGATAACACCTTGCCATACAGTAAGCATTAAAATCACTACCTAAAATTAACACATTAAAATCTTTTTCCTTTTCTTTCATCCCTATTCCTCCTTTGTTTTATTTTTGCAGTATTTTATCTTTTTTTGCTTTATCACTGTTTTTCTATGATTTCTACTATTTGACCATCTTTTTTTAGTACTCTTGGTACCCATTCATTAAACATACAGCCGCTTTCATATACACTTGTCCCAATATATCTTGCAACCTCTGCCATATCTAAATTTTCCCCTATTAAAGTTACTCTATCTTTTGTATGTACACTATCATCTACTTTGGCGATAACCATTCCCATATTTACTTCTCCAATTAGGTTATATCTTTTGCCATTTATAATAATTTGTCTGCCTCTGTTTTTTCTGCTAAAGCCGTCTGCATAACCAATTGGAATAATGGCTATATACATATCTTCTGGCGCTTCATAAATTCTGCCATACCCTACAAAACTGCCTTTTTTAATTTTTTTAACTTGCATTACTTCACTATATAAACTAAAGGCTGGCTTTAGGTTAATGTCTACTGTCGTTATTGTTTTACTAATATGATGTTTTTTGTTATGATACCTTCTTTTTAGTTTTCTTAGGTAGTTTAAAAAGCCCTTTGGTAGTGGCTTTGGTGTAGTATTATACCCATATAAGATAATACCTAAACGAATCCCGTTAGCAAATGGTATTTTTTCATGATTTAATAAAGTTTGGCTTCTTCCTAAATGAACAATTGGAATTTGTGCTAAGTCTATTTGTGATGTTAGCTCTTCAAATTTGGCTAACTGATTGTCCCACGAAGTATCATAAATGCCATCTGTTGCAAAATGAGTAAAAATACCTTCTAATAAAATGTTAGATTTATTTTGTAAAGTCTCTACTACTTCTTTTATCTGGGTAGCATCCCTAAATCCTAATCTGCAAAGTCCTGTATCTACCTTAATGTGTACTTTTAAAGTTTTTACTATTTCTTCTTTTTTTAGTTGGTCAAAATATTCATAATCATGTACAGTTATTGTAATGTTATTTTCTATACATTCTTTTATATATTTAATATCAATTGGTTCTAAGCATAATATGGGAATTTCGACTTTGTCTTTTCTTAAACTAATTGCTTCTTCTAAAGATGCTACTGCCAAATAGTTTATTCCACTTTCTACTAGATATTTTGCTATTTTATCACTATGTCCATATGCATTGCCTTTTACCACTCCAAAATAATATTCATAGTTTGGATATTTGCTTACAATTTCTTTGACATTATTTTGCAGATTATCTATATTGATTTCTATATAGGTATTTCTATACATTCTTTTCCTCTCTTTTCTTTTTTATTTTGTTTATTATATCATAATTTTTCATTTTGTAAATGTCTCTTTTGGCACTTTAATTCTAAAATCAAACCATAAAAGGGATGTATCACTAAACTAAGTTTTACATCCCTATAGTTGATTGCAAAAAAAGGCACTTTTTAGGTATGTTCCTAAAAGTGCCAAATATGAATTCATATAATTTATATAAATTTCTGTTTATTTTTTGTTTACTAAATCTTTTAATGCTTTTCCAGCTTTGAATACAGGTGCTTTTGATGCTGGTATTTTGATTTCTTCTTTAGTTTGTGGGTTTCTTCCTTTTCTAGCTGCTCTTTTTCTTACTTCAAAAGATCCAAATCCAACTAATTGAACTTTATCCCCTTTTACTAATGAATCTGTTACAACACTAACGAATGCGTTTAATGCTGCTTCTGCATCTTTCTTTGTTTCTCCTGTTTTTGCTGCCATAGCTGCGATTAATTCTGATTTGTTCATTTAAATTACCTCCTAATAAGATTTTAGAATATGTAGATTTATCATCTACTATTATCATTATTCGTCATTCTTTTTCAAAATCCTTCTTTTTTTGCTTTTATTTTTTTTATAAAATGCTGTTTTCCGTAGGTATTTTTATTGCTCGTCTCTTGCAGCTCTCTATTTTAGCCACGTTCGCCATTTTCTGTACAGACACTAAGCTTTCAGAAAACATCATATTTTTTTGCGAAAAGAGATACCTTGATATACTTTTTTTCCATATGGTATCATATATATTTCCTCTTTTGAAAAGATTTGTAATACAATTATAGAAATGAAATAAACAATAATTGCTATTCCCACTGCTAAAATAAAGGCTAATTTTTTTGTTATTCTAGCAATTAAAAATAAATAAGTACTATAAGCAAATATAGCCATAATTGTAGTAGCTATAATCGGTTTTATGAAGAATTTTTTGATGCTTAGTTGTAAACTGATTTGCTTTTTTAATGCCCTAAATTCAATTATAACAGCTATTATGTGGCATATTACAGTGGCAAATGCTGCTCCGTGCAGTGCCTCCTAAAAAGAATTGTTCTGGGCTGATGGGTACTAGATAACAGTTTAGTAAGAGTTTTGCAATTACACCTATTCCTAATGCTAAAGCTGGCAACATCATTTTTCCTAGTCCATGTAATGCACCACTGATAGTTTGTTCTAATACAATAAAAATAATACCTAAACAACTAATTTGGTAAATAAAAGCTCCTGATGTTGCATTTGGAAAAAGTATTTCTAATATTGGTTTTGCAAATAATATCATTCCTACCATACAAGGCATACCAATTAAAATCGTGATTAATAATGAAAATTTAATTCTTTTTTTGCCTGTTTGTAGGTCCCCCATTGCTTTTGCAGAAGAAATGGTTGGTACTAATGCTGTTGCAAATGCCATATTAAAAGACATAGGAAGTGTTACTAGTGTATCTACTTTTCCACTTAAAATGCCATATTGTATTTTAGCTTGTTCTTGTGTTAAAAAATTCTTTAAACCTCTTACTACTGTCATAGAGTCTATATTTTTGTTAACAGTTCCTAAGATGGCACTCATAGACATAGGAATGGATACAGATAATATTTGCCAAATAGTTTTTCTAATTCTGGTTGGTTGATGCTTTTGGGCAGTTTTTATTTCTATAGCAATTTCTTTTCTCATGGTATAATAATATTTGTATAGATAAAAAAAACATAAAAATGTAGCTAAAGTAGTTGCTAGGTTAGCTCCTGCTGCCATGATAGCAGTATCTACTCCTGAAATGGTAGCTATCATTTCTACTAAAATGATAGATAATACCGTTTTAAAAAGCTGCTCTAATGTTTGTGCATTAGCTGTTACTTTTAAGTTTTCTCTTCCATTAAAATATCCTTTTATGACACAGGAAATGGAAACTAAAAAAATAGAGGGTGAAAGAGCTACTAGTGTAAATTCTGCCTCTGGTATTTGAAGAAAATAGTTTGCAATATAGTTTGCCCCTAGAAATAATATGCTACTACAAATAAAACCAATTAGACCAAAGGTAACAAAGGCTATTTTAAAAATTTTATGTGCTCCCCTATAATCTCCTACTGCTACTTTTTCAGATACTAGTTTTGCAATGGCTCCGTGGGATTCCAACTGATGAGATAGTTAAAAATAGAGCATATACTTGAAAACCACTACTATAAATTGCATTTCCTTTGTCTCCAAATCCTTCTCGATTGGTTAAATATAATTTGTAGACTAGTCCTAGTACTTTAATAAATATTTGTGAGAGCATCAGTACTAAAACACTTTGCATAAAGCTTTCTTTTTTTAGCTTTTTTCGCATGTTTTTTTGTTTCCTCCATTTGTTTGATAGCTTATTTTATATTTAATACATACGTATGCAAATTGTTTTTATACCTATTATTTTTGTTCTTTTCTATATTTTCAATATTACTTTTTGTTTAATAACCAATCTAAAACATTAATTTTTTTTATTCCATTATAATCAGCTATTGGATCTATATCCATTGTAAGTATATATTTAGGATATGGTGCTAACTCTCTTTTTAATGTATCCTTTTCTCTTGTTGTATAGGCTACTTGAAAATAAATAAAACCTTCTTTATTTTCTGTAACAAAATCTATTTCTTTTTCTCCTATTTTTCCAATATATACTTTATTTTTTATTTTTTTGCAATGTATTGCAAACTTTTTATTAATTTTACTAAATTTTGCATTCAAATTAATTATTATCGTAAATTTCAAAGGTTCCTTTTCCTTTACAATTTTTAGAGCAGATATTTCCTTCTTTTCTAAACTTTTTTACCAAAAACCCTTGTATTTTTCGCAATTTTGTAGGATAATATAGGGGTATAAATTTGAAAAAAATGAAAGTGGTGAATTTTGTGAAACTCATTGACAAGTTTTTAAAATTCTTAAAGACAGATAGAAATACTTTTATGACTTATATTTTAACACTTCTATCTGCTTATATATTAATTGATAGAATGGTAGAATTATTATTTATTATTTTTACAGGAGTAGGCTTTTCTTATTGGGGACCAATTAAGTACACACTTGCTTTTGCTTGTTTGACTTTTGCTTTTCTTTTTTCTGGACCTTCTAAGTTCTCCTCTTCTGATTTGGCAAAATACAGGATATTCCATACATTCTTTGTTAGTTTTTACATTTTAATTGTATGTGCTGTAGTACAGTGGATCAATCAGGCGGTTTGGGCAGGAATTTTATCACTACCTAATTATCCTGAGCTTGCTACTGAGTTTTATTACTTGTTTAGACCTGCCTTTACGGCTTTAGGACTATATATTCCACTTGTTACCTTCTACAAAGTATTAAAATGGTTATTATTTACAGTCCATGGTACTAAAGACATTCGTGATTCTATTTTTGACTATCCTGGTATTAAATTAACCTCTGACAAAGAAGCTCATGGTGTTTATACTTGCGAAGTTAAGGTTTGTACTGACTCTGAAAGTGGAGAAGATATTTGTATCCCAGAGAGTAAACGTTTTGAATCTTTCTTGATAGTAGGTGTTTCTGGTTCTGGTAAAACTATGATGGTTTATGAGCCAATGCTTGCAAGAGATATTGAAAGAAAGTCCTTTTTTAAGGAAGTATCTAAGGAAATGGGATTTACTGCATTAAAAACAGGACTTGCTACTTTAAACTGTCCTTATGATAATGATTATATCAATGAACATTTTACTTTAGATATGTTAATACCAAATGAAGAAAAATTAGACACTTACAAAAATTATATGAAGAAAATGATTATTAGTAGTTCCGGAGATAATATTACTTACCGTAATATGGGTATTACCTATATTTCTGCAGAGCATGAGTCAATTGAAAGAATTGAAAAAGTTGCTAAAAATTATCACATTAAAGTTAATTTAGTAGACCCTAATAGAGTAGATTCTCCTGGCTTAAACCCATTTAATTATAAAGACCCTATTAAAACAGGTATTGCTATTTCTTCTGTACTAAAAGGCTTATTTATTCAAAATAGACCTGATACAGAACTTGCTTTTAGAGAAAATGAAGCAATGCAAATTTGTGAAAATCTTTCTATTTTGTTAAAAGAGATTTATCCTTTAGAACATGAAGGTGCTCTTCCTAATTTAGAAGATATGCTAAACTTACTTACTGATTTTAATTTAGTAATTCATCTAGTAGAAATTATGAAGGCTCATGAAGAACTTGCAGAAAAGTATCGTATTTTAATTCGCTATTTTGAAAATAATTTTTATCCAGATGGTAAAAATACAGAACAAACAAGACGTTCTGTTTCAACAGCCGCTTCTGTACTTGATAATTTACTACGTTACCCTGGTGTAAAAAATATTTTATGCAAACGTTCTAACAACATTGATTATGAAAAAGTATTATCAGATGGTCAGGTTACTTTAGTATGTACCCGTAGAGGTGACTTAGGAGAAACTGCTCATAAGGGTTTTGGCTTATTTTTCATTTTATTAATGCAACAAGCTATTTTAAGCAGACCTGGAAATGACAGTAATCGTATTCCTCATTTCCTTTATATAGATGACTTTCCAACTTATATTTGTAAAGCTACAGAACCTATTTATACTTTATATCGCAAATATAAAGTGGCAACTGTACTTGACTCACAAAACTTATCACAATTAAAAGGTGATTTATCAGCAGACCCTAGAGGTGAGCATTATAAGAATTTAATACTTTCTAATACAGTTAATAAATTCATATTTGGTAATGCTACACCAGAAGATGTTAGGTGGTGGGAAACTGCTATGCAAGATAAGAGAGAATGGAGTTGGAAATCTGATTATAACACAGACCCTTCTAAGATAGGTTATGATCAAAAATTAGGTGGTATCGAATTTAAATGGAAACCAAATTATGCAGCTGGTAAAATTATGGCCTTAAAGGGTAAACAGGTTATTTACAAAGTAAAAGACCTTAGTGGTAAGAGTGTGGTAGAAAAAGGTAAAGTAGATTTCATGGAATCAAAATATAAAGAACCTCAAAAAGTTAAAATGTATGACTTTACTAAATATACAGCAGGTATTACTGGCTCTGCTAAGAATAAAGGAAACTTCAGTGCTGCTACTAAAAGTAATGACAACTATGATGTAGATAGAGAAGATGACCCAATTAGAACAGATACCTCTGATTCAAACTTTTTATTTGATAACCAAGAAGCTATTATCTTTGATTTGAAAAAACCAAAAAATAATGAAGAGTAATTTTTTAAAGAGTATCCTAAAAATTTATTTTTAAGATACTCTTTTATATTTTTTAAGTCTATTTTATTGGGGCTAATTAATTCAATGTGCCATTTAGATACCTAACAATTTTACTTCTATATTATCCATTCTATATTTTCTAGTTTCTTCATCTAATTTAAATTCCACTAAAGTTTTAGCAAGTGTTTCTTCATTTTGCCTTAAATCCGTTGTAAAATATAGTTTAATATTACTAATTTCTAAGCCATTTATAATAATAGTTTTAAAGGTTTGTGCCATATGTTTGTCATCTTCACATATCAAAATAAGTTGTGGCAACCCCATACGTCCTGAATCTCCTACTTGAAAGTTCTCGTAAAAGTCTTTATATAATTTCATTTTATCTGTTAATTTCTTCTCCCAGTCTTGCTCTCTACGAATTACCTCAAATACAAATTCAATAGACTTACCATTTTTCGTTAGCTTTACACTACCGCCACTTGCTTTAAATTGTTTTCCTGATTGTTTGGCAGTAAATGCAGGCTTTGGTGTATAAGAATCAAATGCTTTTACCTTTCTTAAATAAGCAATCAAAGTTTGATTACCTGCTAATCTTTTTTTAATCATGGCTACTGGTTTGGTATTATCTGTTGGTTGCCATTTACAATCTATGCCACGAGAATTAAGTAAGTATTTCCCCATTTTTTCTAAACAATAAATACGATAAATACCTTTTCCATCTTCTGAGTCAAAATAATATCTTGTTAAAACTTTGGTTTTTACTAATTGCTCTAATTTGTTATTTAGTTTATCTTGTGAACCTACCTCTATATTTTTCCATTCTAGCATTTGAAGTAATTGCCTTGAGGTAATAAATTCAAATTCATTTACTAATTCTATAATAGCAAAGTGTATATCATTGATATGTCCTATATTAATTCTGTGGATAATCTGATTCATTGAGATATAGCCATCTTTTCCATCAAATACTTTTATTTCGCCTTCGCGAATGGCAAATGGTGATATGGTTGCTTTAATTTCATTATCTTCTACCATGGTTTCCTCTTTTCCTTTAGCCTTAAGGAAAGACTAAAAATTCTATTTTTGCCTTTTTAGACTATATTTATATTACCATAAATATAGTAATTTGTCCAATTTCTTTTTTCACTTTTGGGTATTTGGCTTTATTAGGTCTTCTACTTCCTGCTTATCTAAGTATCTCCATGTACCAAGTTTTAAGTCTTTAACACCTATATTCCCTATTTTGCTTCTATGTAGTGCTAATACTTTTTTATCAATCGCCTCACACATACGTCTTACTTGTCTATTTTTTCCTTCATGGATAGTTATTTCTATTCGAGATATATTTTTTTCTTCCTCTATTTTCATAATTTTAACTAAAGCTGGTTTGGTAATACATTCTCCAATGTCTACTCCATTTTTTAGACTTTCTACTTCTTGGTTTGTTATTTTACCTTTTAGCGTTACTTGATAGGTTTTACTTATTTCATGTTTTGGATGTGTAATTTGATAGATAAAGTCTCCATCATTGCTTAAAAGTAATGCGCCTGATGTATACATATCTAATCTTCCGAACAGGCAATACTTTTTGTTTTATTTTAATTAAGTCCATAACAGTATCTCTTTTAAATTGGTCTTGCATTGTTGTTACATAGCCAATGGGTTTATTTAATAATAGATATACTTTTGGTATTTGCTGGTTTACTTGTTTCCCCTCAAATTCTATTTTATCTTTTTGCGGGTTTATTTTAGTTCCTAATTCACATACTGCTTTTCCATTTACTTTTACCTTACCTTCTAAAATATAGGTTTCTGCCTTTCTTCTAGAACAGATGCCTTGATTTGCTAGGTATTTTTGTAATCTTTCTTCCATTTTTCATGATACTCCCTTTAAAATTCCATATCAGATACTTATTTTTCAAGTTGTTTTTGCAAAGTTTGTAATACTTGTTCAAAATACTCTGGAATCTGTGCCTCTAGGTGTATTTCTTGTTTCGTAACTGGATGTTTAAAGCTTAGCTTTTTAGCATGTAACATTTGCCCTTGTACACCAAATTCGTTTTTTCCATTAGAGTATACCATATCTCCTACTATTGGGTGTCCAATCTCTGCCATATGTACCCTTATTTGATGAGTTCTGCCTGTTTCAATTTTGACTTCTAAAAAGGTATAGGTTCCAAATCTTTGTAATACTTTAAAATGTGTAATTGCTTTTTTGCCATTTGGTGTTACTGCCATTTTCTTTCTATCTTTGGTGCTTCTTCCTATTGGCATATCTATACTTGCCTCTTCTTCTGGTACATTGCCTCTAACTAAACACAAATATATCTTTGTTACTTCTCTATTTTGTATTTGTTTACTAATTTCAATATGGGCATTGTCATTTTTAGCAATGATTAGAAGCCCTGAGGTATCTTTATCTAATCTGTGTACAATTCCTGGTCTTAACTCTCCTCCTATACCAGAAAGACTACTTTTGCAATGTGCCATAATAGCATTTACTAAGGTTCCATCTGGATTGCCAACTGCTGGATGTACTACCATCCCTTTTGGTTTGTTTACTACAATGATGTGATTATCTTCATATACAATATTTAATGGTATGTTTTGTGCTTTTAAATCAATGTTTTTTGTTTCCGGTATATGAATGGAAATAGCATCTGCTATTTGGGTCAAATAGGAGGTTTTTGTTTCCTTGCCATTTACTAATATTTGTTTTTCTTCTATTAATTTTTTTATCATCATACGAGATAAATTACTTTTTTTATTTACAATATATTTATCTAATCTTTGCTTTTCTTCTCCTTTTTGTACTTTAAATTCTTCCACTCTTTTCACCTTTTCTTTATTTTTTAGTTATCTTCTTTTTTGTTTTTTAACCTCTTGGCTCACTTGTATTGGTAATTCTTTTATAAATTACAAAATAGTCATCTGAATATAGTTCTTGATAATTACCATCCCTACATAAAAACATATTAAGTTTTGTTTTCTTGCCAGTAATTAAGTGTGTAATACCGTATTTTTCAAATTTATCTTCATAATATGTACCTATATTAGAAACATTGATATAGTCTGAAAAAATATCCCTTCCTTCTTGTTCATCAGTAGCATTAAATTCAGGTGCATATAAATCTGCCCTTGAGTCTATAAATACTGGTATACCTCGATATAGCATATAGCTTCCATAGTTGTATTCATTAAATAATTTTATCTCATCTAAATTTAAATTTTCTAAAATGAAGGTGCTAGCATCTACTGGGTAGCTAGCCTCATTTACAAAATGGTCATCAATTTTATCTTTATAAACTAACACGCCTAATAATATAGCAATTAGTATTGTTAAGGTTTTACCTAGAAATAAGCTTGTAAATTTCATAATAGATGTTGTTAATTCTTTATCATATTTTTGTAGTAGGCTGGCTACTAGTTTAGCAAAAATAAAGCCACAAATAATGACAAATAAAGCCGTTTGTCTCCTTGACATAAATGATAATAACAGTAGTCCTGCTAACATAAAAAGGTCACTTAAATTTGCTTTGGTATCTGTAAAAATTAATAATAGCATAAATAGGGTAAATACAATTAACATGCCTCGATTGTTAATTAATACAAGTGGTTGATGTTCGCTAATATTGTCTGTTGTATTCCCTTGCATAGTTTTTACTAAATAGGTGTATGGTACATCTCCAAGTGGAGTGAATAACCCTGTAAATACACATAAAATCATAATGACAATTAACCATTTAGCAGCTGACTTTTTCTCAAAAATTACTTTATATGGTTGTGCTCTTCGCTTGTCCATCATATTTTTGGCATTTTCTTTTTCTAGTTGCAAGCGAGCAAGTTTTTCTTGCATCTTGCCTATTTCTTCTACATTTCCTTTTTTCGTAATTCTTTTAAGTTTTGCTTGCTGTTTTCTTATTTTTACTACATGATATAGCTGTGCTTCATTTATAGCTGCTAGTAAATATTCTACTACATAAGGTAAGTATAACACAAAGTAAAAAGGCCAAACTGCCACATGGAAATTAGCAAGTATCATTGGTATTATAATTAGATAAACCGCATATCTCTTTTTCTTGGTTTTTAAAAAACTTTCTATAAATAAAATGGTTAAGGCAAATAAAATATAAGTTACAAGTTGAGCCCTTGCTGCGATAAAGTCTGCTAGCAGATACATAATTGCCATGGTAACAACAAGTGATATGACTGGATTTTTAGATAGCTTGTTTGCAGTATAATAGATGATAATACCAAGCAACATAGCTAATAAGATAGTAGCAATATATAAACTTGTAAAGCCTCCTATCCCAAGGTTTTGTCCCAAATTATAAATTAGGTAGGTTGCTACATCATATCCCCAATGTGGATAGGTATAAGGCATATTTTCATGCCATGAAAATGGGTCTTGCATATCAATCGTACCTGTTTGTACAATATGCTCACCAATTGCAATACTATAATAAGTATCATTTTGAAAAGTAACTGGTGTTAGAGCAAAAGAAAAAATTAATATACAAAAAATTGCTAATACATGAAATTTAATTTTTGTTTTATCTTCCATTTGTTTCTCCTTGTATGTTTTTTAAGTATTATATGAAAAATGGCACTGTTTTAGTCTGTCCCTAACAGTGCCATTTTTTTATTTATCCATTAATTTGTTTTGCAACTTCTTCTGCAAAGTTTTCTTCTCTTTTTTGTAGACCTTCTCCTTTTTCAAATCTTGCAAATTTGATAATTTTTGCTCCTTTTGATTCTGCTAGTTTTCCAACTTTTTGGTCTGGGTCTTTTACAAAGTCTTGGTCTATTAAGCAAATTTCACTATAGAATTTTCCAATTCTACCTTGTACTATTTTTTCAGCAACTGCTTCTGGTTTTCCTTCATTAACAGCTTGTGCTTTTAAGATTTCCATTTCGTGTTCTACTCTATCTGCTGGTACATCTTCTTTGCTTAAATATTCTGGTTTTGCTGCTGCAACTTGCATACAAATATCTTTTGCTAAATTACTATCTCCACCTTGTAGTTCTACTAAAACACCGATTTTTCCATCTCCATGGATATAGCTTTCTACTAAACCTTGGCTTTCAAATCTTTCGAATCTACGAATGGACATATTTTCACCAATAGTTGCAATTTTATTGGTTAATACATCTTGTACTGTTTTATCTGCTTCTACAATAGAGGTTTGAGTAAGTAACTCTTCTACAGTTGCTGGAGCTTTTGTTGCTATTTGTTTTGCTACATCTGCTACAAAAGTTTTAAATTCTTCATTTTTAGCTACGAAGTCTGTTTCTGCATTAACTTCTACTACAACGCCTATTTTGCTATCTTCTGTTACATAAGTTGCAACAATTCCTTCTGCTGCAATTCTATCTGATTTTTTAGCAGCTTTAGCAATACCTCTTTCACGTAATAGTTCAATTGCTTTTTCTTCGTCTCCATTTGTTTCAGTTAATACTTTTTTACAGTCCATCATTCCTGCGCCAGTTTTTTCTCTTAAAGTTTTTACTTGCTCTGCTGTAATCATTTTAAATTCCTCCTTTTCTTGATTAACCTATAAACATCCCTTTTATGAGATATTATTATATTTTTTTGTATGCTGTCTTTTATTGTGCTGATTCTTCTGATGTTTCTTCTTTCTCAGCTTTTTTTCTTGTCTTTTTTGGTTTTTCTACTTCTTGTGCTACCTCTTCTACTGCTGATTGTGGTTCTTGACTTGTAGCTTCTTGTTGGTTTGCTACCACTTCTTCCATATCTGTAGCTTCTTGCTGTGTTTGACCTACAACATCTTGCATAGTTTCCATAGTTTCACCTTGTTTTCCTTCAATAATAGCGCTTGCCATACAGTCTGCAATTAGTTTTACAGCACGAATAGCATCATCATTTCCAGGAATTGCATAGTCTACATCTTCTGGATTACAGTTAGTATCTACTAAACCGACAACTGGTATGCCAAGTTTTCTAGCTTCTAAAATTCCTATTCTTTCTTTTTTAGGGTCTACTATAAACATAACACCTGGTATTTCTGTCATGTCTTTAATTCCACCAAGGTTTTTTTCTAGTTTTTCCATCTCTTTTTTTAGTAAAATAACTTCTTTTTTAGGTAATACTTCAAAAGTACCATCTTCTTGCATTTTTTCTAGTTCTGTTAAACGGTTAATTCTTTTTCTAATCGTTTCAAAGTTTGTTAGAGTACCACCTAACCATCTTTGGTTAACATAGTATTGGCCAGAGCGCATAGCCTCTTCCATAACAGCCTCTTGAGCTTGTTTCTT
>CANSJB010000004.1 GCA_947647115.1 uncultured Clostridium sp.
TCATTTAACATCACTCTCATCTCCTACTTGGTGTGTGATGTTAACTCTGTTCTGAATTGTTGTCAAGATTTTTCAGTTCATATTCTGGAAAATAAAAAGTTTGTACTTTCTCCTCTATCTCATCTATCACTTTTTCGATTAATTCTTTATATTCTTCAATAATATTATCTTGTAGATTAACTTGCTTTTGCTGTATAAATCTTTCTTTATAATCATTCCTTATTCTTTTTAATGCCTTTTCTGAATATACTCCATTATTATGTACTAAACAATTTCTCTCTACTCCAAAAATATAAATTCTTTCATTAATATTACTAAAATCCATCTCTAAATATTGATATATTCTCTGTAATTTACTCATAATGTTACCAAATTTTGTATTCAATAATCCATCTACTATTTTTTCTATTAAGTCAGTTGCATTGTCTGTTTCATTAATATCATTATAAGTTATTTTTACCTCTTGTTCAGCTATAAAAGATTTGTTATACATAGCAATTGCTTTAAAAAATTCTGAACAAAAACTATCAAATATAGTATATAGATATATAATAAGCATTTTATTTTTTGTTTCTTTTGCCTTTATATATTCATCTGCTAAATTTAATATGATACTATTTTCTTTAATTTCTTCAAAACTGTATTTGCTTAATACATTAATTTCTTGTTGCATTTTTTTATACTTTTCTTCTTCATTATAACTTAAAGTAAGAATTTCATTAATCTTTTCTTGATTTACATTCTCTAAAAAATCATCAAATATTTCTTTTTCTCTTAAATCTAACTCATTTATATTTACTATGCCTATATTCTTTTCAAGTGGTTTCATAATGAAATCTATATCTGTTAAGTTTTGGTCTAGTTCTGCACATAATCCATAAAATTCATAATCTATTCCCCAATCATAGAAATCTCTATCTTTAAAATATTTTCCTTCATAACAAGTTTCTTTCATAGTTAAGCTCCTAAATCATTTTTTATGATTATAACATCATATTTCTACAAAATTCAACTTTGAAACCAGAGGAAGTGAGCAAACCGCAAATTAGCATAATAATTCCAATACTTCAAATTGGAATTATTATAATCTATGAAACCGTCGGTCGTTCACATTGCTTCATAGCAGTCTAATATGTAGAACTATTCCTACTATAAATGCTGTTATTGGAAATAACCTTGTTTATACTTGTCCAAACTTTTTACATTTATAAATCCACATCCAAGTATCCTCCTGCACTCTTTATTTATTGTGAGTCTATGTCAAAAAATCTCACTTTCGCATATAATTCAAATAGACTGTTTGAATTACTGCGAATGAATTTTATTGCATCGGCTCATTACACCTATCTCTTTTTTATGAGTTTATGGCTTCTCTCATATCAAAAAAGCATTTATAAAATTTTACTTTTACAAATGCTTTTTTCTTTATTTACTTAACTTTTTCCAACCAAATTTCTCCTAAGAGAAATTTGCAGGATCAGGGAGATATCTCCGTTTCTGAAAACTACCTAAAAGCGTGGCTTTTAGCAGTATTCTTATTTTTATTAACGATGTCTATCAGATATCTCAGCTTTTATATTTATATTTCTTAATAACATTTAATTTTATTACTCCTTTATTCACTTCACAATCGATTTTGTGGCTTTTTATTGTTTATTTAGAGTAATTTTATCAAAAGAAAAAAGAATATCAAATTCAAATTGATATTCTCCACTTTGAGTATTTTTTATTTTATTATTTTCCAATATCCCTTTCTATCTGAACCTATTCTTTCTATTATTTTTTCTTCTTTTAATAATTTTAAATTTAATGTTATTGCTGGTCTGCTCAATTTCATTTTTTCCATCATTATCTTCTGTGTTATATCCGGCTTTTCTTTTATTAATTCTAATATTTGTTTCTGTGTCTTGTTTAAATTTTCTGTATAGTTTTCTGTATAGTTTTCTGTATAGTTTTCTGTATAGTTTTTGTTGCCGGTGTTTTTCAGTTCATTCTCAGCAACACTTGTTAGAGGAATCACTGTTCTAAAAATATCATCTTCTTTAAATTCTGGTACTCCTCCAGAATATATTTTTGTATATTTAACCATATTTTTTACACCAGAACCTAATTCATCAGCCAATCCAACTTCTTTAAAAAATTTCGCTAATTTTGGGTTCTTAGGATATGGCTCATAAGAATGTATATCTAATTTTCCTATCATTTTAGCACGATTTGCATTTTCTGTTCTTATGCAATTCTTCTCTATGATTAATTTTGCAGGATATGGATTAAAAAACTCTCGATGTATCAATAGATTAGCACACAACTCTCTTGTAATTTTGTTTCTTACATCTATTCTTTGTGTTCCCTCTAAATAAAATTTATCATCTAAATGTTTATCTGCAAAGGCAATTAATCTGTCATAACTTTCTAATAAATTTGTTCTAATATCATCCCTGTCATCATATCTGTCTAAATTTTTTACTCTATAAATTGCATCTGTTTTATGATGTGGCAAAGCAGATAATATAGTCGAATCTTTTCCGAATAATAATATTGCTGCAAGAGTTAGTCCTTCTTTTCCTGTTGCTAAATCTTTACCAAAAAAATTTAAACTTCTTAACATCTCTTCATCTGACATATCTGCCCAAGCATGATTTTGTGTACTATTGTTGATAGCCATTTGTCTTGCTCTTTTAATTAAATCTTCTCTCAAGTCAGACATTTCAGCATATGGAAACACTTTATTTTCTGTATAAAATGTTTGCTTCCTCACATAAATGTTAGCAATTCTAGGCGAATGTGTTACCTTATAGTCCCCATCTTCATTTCTATCAAAAACAATACCGTTTGTTCTATGCACTTCTGAACTTTCATGAACATATATATGTAGTATTTTCTTCTTTTTGATTTCATATTCTCTTATATTTAGATACACTGTTGGTTCTATTTTTTGTGGATTATTGCATAAGCTTACGAATTCCTTTTTCATGTTTTTTATGTCTTCTTGTTCTATCCCTACTATCTCACCATTATCTGAAATACCTAGAAAAATATGCCCACCATTTCTATTTAAAAATGCACATACTGTTTCAAATATGCTTTTAGGTAAACCAGTCTTGGCTTCTTTAAATTCAGTGGTTACACCTTCTCCATCTTCTATTATTTCCAACAATTCATTTGGAACCTTATCTGCCATTTACATCCCTCCATTTTACATATTCTCTATCTCATTTTTCTTCTTCTTTCTTAGTTTTAATAATATTACTATCATCAATAAAAGTACAACAACTCCTAATCCTATGAGATTATTTGTTATATTTTCGTTTTCTATATTTCTAATAATTACATTCTCTTGTCTTTGTGCTTCTTTACTCCAAATTCCTACTTTTTCTTTTTGTGCCTTTTCTTGACTTTCTTGTAATATCCATGCATATTTATGGCTGTCTTTTAGCATATATGTTCTAGCTAATCCATTGCTTATCAATTCTCCTTGAAGTAAACTATCATTTACCCAAACCCACACTAATGGTCTGCCGTATTTGTCTGTTTTTGAAGAATTTTTATCATACTCTAATTCTATTTTACTAGCATTTTCTAGTTTTTCTTTTGTATAATTACTTGCCTCTTTTCCATAAGGCTCTTCACCTTTAGTTGGATGTACTGTTTCTGGTGTATCTATTCCTAAAAACCTTACTGTAATTATTTCTCCATTTACTTCAAATTTCGCGGTATCCCCGTCTACACTTTTATTATATTTTACTTTTATCCTTTCTCCATCAGAATCGTCAATATTATTAATGATATTAAAATTTTCATCATAACATACTGCTGTTTTTGTTATCTCCCATTTTTGTTTTTCTTCATTCCATTCTACTTGATGATAATGTATTTCTTCATTCTGTTTATGGTATCCATAATACTTGCCTTTATATTCTGTAATCTCCTTTGAATCTTTATTATTCCATCCAGTTATATTACCACCATGTGCTAATATATTAGTATTCGTTACTAATACAAAACCTAATACAATAATTATTACATTCCTTATTTTCTTCATTTTAACACCTACTTTATAAGAAGTAGTATATCATAACTTTGTAAATAATTGTAAAATTTTTAAATTTTTTATTGACTTTCTCTAAAGAACATTTTAAAATTATCTTAGTTTTTGATTTTTCTATTATTTTCGTCTATATAAAACAATTTATTCAAATTTATTTATTTCAAAGGTGGTGTATTTATATGTCTCATGACTTTCTTGACTTAGTTAATGATGCTTTAACAACTCTTGATCATTCCATTCACAATAAAATCGAAGGTTCTTTTATTGATAATTTTATTCATGAATTACAAGGTCACCTTGATAAGTTGCAATCTGCATCTTTAATCACAAGCTTACCTAGTACAACTATTTTGGCTTTTGCTAAATATGACGGCAATTTTGCGGAGTGTTTTGACTACGATGAAAGAAAAATTTATTATATTCCTAAAGATAATATTGTAGGTTCAAAGCCAGAACCAGGTGAAGCTTTAAAATGGTACTCTCCTGGTAAATTCTATGTAGATTATACTGGCATTCCTGCTGAAGAAAATAAAATTGACGATTACTTGTCAGAATGCACTATTGCTAAGTAATCTTTTCCTTATTTTCACCTTCACTTATATTTAATTTTATACTTTTATCATATGTAAATATTTAATTTTAGGCGATTGCTTTTAATCTCTAATTTTATGTAATATTGACATTTTGTTGTAGTACTTTTGCTATGCAACTTTTTGTCTATAATTGTCGTATTCTAACTATTGCAACCATTTTCGTTCAAATATATTTTTGACTCCCAGTGAAGTTGGTGTTAACTTAAAACAAGGTTATAACGGTGATTTATCTTCAAGAGACGCTGGTAGAATCGGTGGACAAATGGTTAAAAAATTAATCCAACAAGCTGAAAACCAAATGAAATAGTTTTTGTTGTATATTTTTAAGTACAATAAAAAAGAAACCTGTTTAGATACATATTTAGATAGGTTTCTTTTTTTAGATTTTATTTATTATTATGCTTCTGGTTCTATTAACCCAAAGTTTTTATTATCTTTTAGACGATATATTACATTTACTTTTCCTGTTTCTATATTAATAAATGTTAAAAATTTATTTTGTATATCATCTTCTAATTTTAGTTTCGCATCTTCTGGTGCTAATGGTTTTATATCATAATAAAGTGTTTTTATAATTTCTCCTTCTACTTGTTGTTGGGTTCCTTCTTGTCTTATCATTTCTTTATTTCTAATAGATTCTGTCATATTTTGTTGATCTTTTTTTGTTTTCATTTTTCTAATCTGACCTTCTAAAATGTCAATATTTTTATCAATAGAAGCATATAAATCCCTATGGGCAGTTACTGCTCTAAACCTATCAGTAGGTGTTTTTACTTCCATTTCTGCAACTTGCATTCCACCTTCTGTTTTGATTGTTGCTGTTACATCAAATTCTTCTCCAAAGTATTTTACTAATCTTTCTGATTTTTTCTCAATATATTCTTTAATGGCATCTGTTGCTTTAAGGTCTTTTCCTACTATTTTAATGTTCATAACACATCTCTCCTCTCAAAAATTCTTTATTTATTGTTTCTTGCCTGTTTATTATATATGTTTTCTTTTCTTTTTTCAAGGTGTTTTGAAAAATATACTTGCTATTTATAAAAAAACATGTTAAAATATATGTTGTTAATTTATTTATACGTCAAAGGGGAGGTGCCAAACAAATGCCAAACATTAAATCAGCTATTAAACGTGTTAGTATTATTGAAAAGAAAACAGCTAAAAATAATATGATTAAAACTGGATATAAATCAGCTGTTAAAAAGTTTGAACAAGCAGTAGAAGCTGGAAACAAACAAGAAGCTAATGAGCTATTATCTTTAGCTACAAAAAAAGTAGACCAAGCTTGTACAAAAGGTGTTATTGTAAAAAACACAGCAGCTAGAAAAAAATCTAATATGGCAAAAAAATTAAATTCTATGAAATAAACTTTAAAAAATTGTGCACAGTTTTTTTAAGTTTGCAAAAGAGTTCTTCTTATAAGAACTCTTTTTTATCTTTTCAAAAATTACATTTTTATTCATAATAATAGCTTTTTCCACAAATTACCTTTGATTTTACTTACTGTTTGTGTTACTATTGATAGTAAGGAATAATGATTTATATAAGATTGTGAGGAATTAGTTATGAAACAATTATTAGTAGAGTTTAAAAAAATGGATCATACTATTGTAAGTTTAATGAAAAATGGGGTTAGATTTTCTTTTGGTATTATTGTTATTGCTACTATTACTTTACTAACCTATAGCTATTTTTATACCTCTCCATTAGTATATTATATAGGGCTTTCTTTATTTAAAGCTGGCTTATTTTTTATCGTTGGCTTTATCATTGGAGCTTTTGCTTTTAATAAAATTAAAGGTGATTTACACGCTTAATTTAGCAAACTTACATTAAAGTATTTTTTGTAAAATTAACTTCATAAAATACCAAAAACTTAGGTTAAAAAGTAAAACCTAAGTTTTTTTATTTCTGATAATTCAAATTTTAAAAAGTTTATTTTTTTAGTTCTTCTAAAAACATTTCATTTAACATTTTAGGGTTTGCTTTTCCTTTTGTTTCTTTCATAGCTTGCCCTACTAAAAAGCCTAATGCTCTATCTTTTCCAGCTTTAAAGTCTAGTATTGATTGAGGGTTATTTTCTAAAATTTTCATTACTACTTGTTTGATAGTACCTTCATCAGAAATTTGTATCCATCCATTTTGTTTTATAATTTCTTCTGGGTCTTTTGGGTTTTCAAATAGTTCTTCTAAAACTTTTTTACCAATAGCACTACTAATGGTTCCATTTTCAATTAAACGAATCATTTGTGCTAATTGTTTTGCTGTAAATGGTATTTGCTCTGGTTCTAGCTCTTTTTCATTTAATATTCTAGAAACATCTGATAATAACCAGTTAGCAACAGCTTTGCTATTTTCGCAAATAGCTAAGGCTTGTTCAAATAAATTTGACATATATTTAGAAGATGTTAACATTTTTGCTTCTTTTTCAGATAAATGATATTGTGCTAAATATCTTTGTTTTCTACTTTCTGGTAATTCTGGTAAAGCCTTTTGAATTTTAGCAATATATTCCTCTAATAACTTAATTGCTACTAAATCCGGCTCTGGAAAATATCTGTAATCTTGGGCATCTTCTTTATTTCTCATAGAAAATGTTTTACCTGATACATCATCCCATCTTAAAGTTTCTTGTTCTATTATACCACCGTTTTCTAGCACTTCTATTTGTCTTTGCGCTTCATATTCAATTGCTCTTACAATAGACCTAAATGAGTTCATATTTTTCATTTCAGTACGTGTTCCAAATTTTGTTACACCTTTTTTTCTAACTGATACATTTACATCTGCACGTAAAGAGCCTTCTTGCATTTTACAGTCTGATACTTCTATATATTCTAATATAGATTTTATTTTTCTTAAGTACCTCTCTGCCTCTTTACTAGAACGCATATCTGGCTCTGATACAATTTCAATTAGTGGCACTCCTGCTCTATTTAAATCTACTAAACTGCCACTACCAAATTCATTGTGGTTTAGCTTTCCAGCATCTTCTTCTATATGAATTCTAGTAATACCAATCGTCTTTTCTTCTCCTTCATTTTCGATTGTAATATTTCCATGTTCACACAGTGGTTTATCAAATTGTGATATTTGATAAGATTTTGGAAGGTCTGGATAAAAATAATTTTTTCTATCGTTTTTGCTTTCTTTGGCAATGGTACAATTAGTTGCAAGTCCTGCTTTTACTGCATATTCAACCACTTTTTCGTTAAGTACAGGAAGTGCTCCTGGCATCGCCATACATATTGGGCATACTTGCGTATTTGGCTCTGCTCCAAATTCTGTTTTACAACTACAAAAAATTTTGGTTTTGGTTGAAAGCTCAGCATGTACTTCTAACCCTACTACAATTTCATACTCCTCTTTTGCCATTAGTTTGCACCTCCCTCATTTTTAAAAGTTGGTTCATATTTTTGCCTAAAATTTATTTCTTGTTCAAAAGTATAGGCTGCATTTAAAATAGTTTCTTCTTTAAATTTGTCACCTATTAATTGCATACCAATTGGCATTGCTTTGCTATCTACACCACAAGGAATAGAAATGGCTGGAAGTCCTGCAATATTAACACTAACTGTACAAATATCTGCTAAATACATTTCTAGTGGATTATGTGATTTAGTTCCAATTTCAAAAGCTGCTGTTGGTGAAGTAGGTGTTAAAAGCACATCATATTTGCCAAATAGGTTATCAAATTCTTTTTTTACTAAAGTCCTTACTTGCTGGGCTTTTTTATAATAAGCATCATAATAGCCTGAAGAAAGTACATAAGTACCTAATATAATTCTTCTTTTTACTTCTTCTCCAAAAGCTTCACTTCTTGAATTACAATAAATATCTTGCAAAGTTTCATACTCTTTGCTCCTATAACCATAACGAATACCATCAAACCTTCCTAAATTAGAGCTTGCCTCTGCACAAGCAATAATATAGTAAGTAGCTAGTGCATAATCTGCAATATCTAAGCTGCACTCTTCCACAATTGCTCCTAATTTTTTATAGGTTTGTATTGCTTCTTCTAAACTTTTCTTTACTTCACTATGAATACCTTCTCCAAAATATTCTTTTGGAATGCCTATTCTTAAGCCTTTTACATCATTTTTCAATGCTTTAGTATAATCTATCTTTTCTTTATTTACTGAGGTAGTATCTTTTTCATCATGTCCTGCAATTACATTTAAAAGAATAGCGCTATCTGTTACATCTTTTGTTATAGGTCCTATTTGGTCTAATGATGAAGCATAGGCTACTAGTCCATAACGAGATACTAGTCCATAAGTAGGCTTTAAGCCAACCACCCCACAAAAACTTGCTGGTTGGCGAATAGATCCCCCCGTGTCTGACCCTAATGCCCATGGCACAAGGTTTGCTGCTACTGCAGCTGCACTTCCACCAGAAGAACCACCTGGTGCTGCTTTTAAGTTCCAAGGGTTTTTGGTTGTTTGAAAATAGGAATATTCTGTTGATGAGCCCATAGCAAATTCGTCCATATTTAACTTGCCCAGACTAATGAGATGTTTTTCATTTATTTTTTCCATAACAGTAGCATCATAAGGTGAAATAAAATTTTCTAGCATTTTCGAACCACAAGTTGTCTTTACACCTTTTGTACAAATATTGTCTTTAATTCCTATTGGAATTCCTGCTAAAGAAGAACTATTTATTTCTCCTTTTTCTAACTTTTGTTGTATTCTATCTGCTTCTTGCTGTGCTTGACTAGTTTGTATGGTAATAAAGGCTTGCAGCTCTTTTTCATATTTTTCTATATTTTGTACATAAGCTTTTGTAATGTCTGATACTTTTATTTCTTTTGCTTTTAATTTCTCTTGTAACTCATGTACTGTTAATTTTGCAATATCCATTGTTCTTTTTCCTTTCTTTATAGATAAATTATCATTGTCTTTTTCTTAAACGACAATAATTTATAGTACCTTTGGTATTTTAAACATGTTTCTTTCTTGTTCTGGCGCATTTTCTAATAAACCTTCTATATTTTCAAAGCCCTTTACTTCATCTTTTCGAAACACATTATAACTATCATTGGCATTAGTTGTTTCATCTAAACCTTCTATTGGGGCCTTATTTACAATGTTAGCAAAGTTTAAAATATCTTGCAGGTTTAATATATATTTTTCTACTTCTTTGTCTTCTATTTTTAAATCTGCTAATTTTGCAATATGCAAAATCTCTTCTTTAGATACTTGCATAATTTCCTCCTTCTCTTTTTTCTATTCTATAAATCTAGTTTATTTAAACTTAATTAATTTTTATCTATTATATCCACTTTTTATATAAATTACAAGTATTGTATTGTAAATATTTTATAAAAATAAACCAAAACAAAAAACGTAGAAAATGTATTTACATCTTCTACGCTTTTTGTTTGAAGAAACAATTTACTCAGCAAAGGCATCTTCGTGATACAGATATTCTGCCATCGTCAAAATGAACTCTTTGTTGGTTGGAATACCCACTCTCCAATTTACTCTGCCCTCAAAAATCTGCTCTTTCATCTCCGTGCTAAGGTTATACCAATTATGCTTGATTAAGTACCTAATCACGTTTTGTATAGATGTCACATCCCGATTATATTCTTGTTCCATCTGCTTATAGACATCTTTGAGCAATTTTCTTGCATTGCTACCGCTTTTGTAGTTCTCATACGTATGCTGAATTGCTTTGCAAAGGAATTGGAATGCAGGGACTCTTGGAATCAAGCCCATTTGGGCTAGCAAATTTGCAATTCTCATTTCTAAAATTTGCTCTTCTGTCCTTTGAACTTGCGCTTGCATGACTTCATTTAACAAATGCAACAAGTCCTCCATTTTTACACCTGTCTTTTCGCAGATTACCTCTGCTACCTTTGTTGCCCGTTCATCCATTTTATCATTTCTCCTTTTATGCAATAAATTCCATTTGGCTAATAGTTATATTATACTCCATTTTTATTTTTATGTCAACTAAAAATAGAAGTCTACAAAAGTTAGATTGATTTTAATCTAACTTTTTATAGACTTCTAATTAAAACAAATTATTTTCCATAATAAGCATCTAATAATATTTGCTTTAACTCTTCTACTAGTGGAAGCCTTGGATTTGCTGTAGTACATTGATCTTCAAAGCTTCTTTCTGCAAGCATATCTAGTTTTTCTAAAAATTCTTGTTCATTAATTCCTGCTTCCTTAAAGGAACTTGGAATATTTAAGTCTTTATTTAACTTTTTAATCTCCTCTATTAGTGAATTTACACCTTCTTCGTTTCCATAAGCTGGAAAGTTCATTCGTCTAGATAAATCCGCATATTTTTGGTCTGCAATAAAGTATTCATATTTTGGGAAGGATACAAATTTAGTTGGTTTTTGGCTATTGTACCTAATAACATATGGTAATAAAATAGCATTAATTCTTCCATGTGGCAAATGAAATTCTGCCCCTACTTTATGAGCAAGTGAATGATTAATTCCTAAAAAACTATTCGTAAATGCCATACCTGCAATAGTACTTGCATTATGCATTTTTTCTCTTGCAATACGATTTTCTCCATTGTTATAGGCTTCTCTAATATTTTTAAATACCAATTCTACTGCTTTTTCAGCTAAACCATCCGTATAATCAGATGCCATATTGGAAACATAAGCTTCTATTGCATGTGTTAGTACATCCATTCCTGTATCTGCTGTAATAGTTTTAGGAAGGCTCATAACTAAGTCTGGGTCTACAATAGCAACATCTGGTGTTAGTTCGTAGTCTGCTAATGGATATTTTTTGTTTAGTTTTTTATCTGTAATAACTGCAAATGATGTTACCTCTGAACCTGTTCCAGATGTAGTTGGAATAGCTACTAATTTGGTTTTTGTTCCTAAGGTTGGAAATTTATAAGTACGTTTACGTATATCCATAAATTTTAACTTCATGCCTTCTGCATCTGCCTCTGGATGCTCATAAAATAGCCACATTCCTTTTGCAGCATCAATAGGGCTTCCTCCTCCAAGTGCAATAATCACATCTGGCTTAAATTCTTTCATCATTTCAACACCTTTATAAATGGTATCAAAAGATGGGTCTGACTCTACATCTGAAAAGATTTCTGAGTGTACATATTCTCCTCTTTTTCTTAGGTGATATAATATTTTATCTACATACCCTAAACTTACCATAGATGGGTCTGTTACAATAAAAGCTCTTGTAATATTAGGCATTTTTTCTAAGTAGCTAATCGAACCTGCTTCGAAATAAATTTTTTCTGGCACTTTAAACCATTGCATATTAACTCTTCTTTTGGCTACTCTTTTAATATTAATTAAATTAACAGAAGATACATTGGCTGTTGTTGAATTACCTCCAAAGGTTCCACAACCTAAGGTTAAAGATGGCATATTTGTGTTATAAATATCTCCTATCGCACCATGGGTAGATGGAGAATTTACAATAATTCTACCCACCCTTACTTTTTCTGAAAATTTGCGAATGGTATTATTATCTTCTGAATGAATAACAGCTGAGTGCCCCAAGCCACCAAATTCGATTAGTTTTTCTGCCAGCTCAATTCCTTCCTCTTCATTTTCTACTATATAATAAGCTAAAACAGGACTTAGCTTTTCTTTTGAAAATGGATATTCAATCCCCACTCCATTTTCCTTTAATACTAATACTTTGGTATCTACAGGGACTTCTATTCCAGCGCCTTTTGCAATGTGATAAGGACTTTTTCCTACGATATCTGCATTTAAGGCACATCCATTTTCTGATATAAACATACTATCTCTTAATTTTTTAGTTTGAGTACCATTTAAGAAGAAACATCCTGCTTCTTTCATTAATTTTTCAAATTCAGTATGAACTTCTTTATCTACAATAACAGATTGCTCTGATGCACAAATCATGCCATTGTCAAATGATTTTGATAATACTAAGTCATTCACAGAAGTTCTTAAATTTGCTGTTTTATCAATATAACATGGTACATTTCCGTGGTCCTACTCCTAAAGCTGGCTTACCACAAGAATAAGCTGATTTTACCATTCCTGAACCACCAGTTGCTAAAATTAAGCTAACATTTGGATGATTCATTAATGCCCTTGTTGCTTCAATAGATGGCTCTTCTACCCATAAAATACAATCTTCTGGAGCTCCGAGCTTTAACAGCAGCTTCCCTTAAAATATTTGCTGCTGCAGTACTGCATTTTTGTGCAGATGGGTGAAACCCAAATATAATAACATTTCTTGTTTTAGCTGCAATAATTGATTTAAACATAGTGGTAGAAGTTGGGTTAGTAACTGGTGTAACCCCTGCAATAATTCCAATTGGCTCTGCTATTTCTTCATATCCTTCTTCTTCGTTTTCTGAAATAATACCTACAGTTTTATCATATTTAATACTATGATAAATATATTCTGTTGCAAACATGTTTTTAGTAATTTTATCTTCATAAATACCACGTCCGAGTTTCTTCTACCGCCATTTTAGCAAGTTCCATATGGTGTTCTAGCCCAGCCATGGCCATTTGTTTTACAATGTTATTTACTTGCTCTTGGTCTAATTTCATATATTCTTCTGATGCTTTTTTAGCTTTTTGTACTAAAGCATCTATCCTATCTTTAATTTTTTGTTTTTCTTCTTCGCTAATTTCTTTTGCCATTTGTATTTCCTCCTCTTTTTTAAGAATAGCTATCTTATTTTACTAAAAACAGCTATCTCATCTTTTGTTATTATTTCCATTTCATTGGTATTATATACTAACTTTTTTAGGTTGTAAACTATTTTTTGTGTTTGCATAAAAAAAGGTTATATGCTTTTTATAGTTTTTGTAAAAATCAAGCTATGTTAAAGCATATACCTATTATATTTTTTTTTGTATATATCAATTTATTACAATATTAAAGTAGCACGAGAACACGCACCATATACATAACCATAGGTTGGTGGAATATTGTTTGTGCTACAGACAGGACGTTCCACCCCCGAAAGCTCATACTTACCTCCGACGAAGTGCACGACAATCCTTAGAAACTACTCCAAGTGTCCAATCCCATGCATTCCCTGCCATATCATAAATATTATTTACACTATACTTATCATTTGAACCTGTTGGAATTATTTTATTTGCATCTCCTTGGGTTCCTTCATAATTTCCTTTTCCTGTACTATTTATTACATAGGTTGCTACTTCTTCTTTTTCTGGTGTATTTCTAAAACTTAAAAACCATTTTAAACACGCATCCCATTGGCTTCCCCATATCATACTGGTTCTTCCTTCTACGATTTGTTTACTTTTTTGATAGTAAGCATACCATGTTGCTTCATTGTCTGAACTACTTGTTGGCACTATATCACTATTATTTTTGATTATTTTTGCTTTCTTATCCTCTGCATGCCAACTTCCTGTTTCATATCTTCCTATATAAAATCCTTTATACTTTACTACACTATCTATCATTGATTTAAATTCTTCTTCTAATTGCTTTTTAAAATCATTTGCATTTGTTATATTGTTTCCATTTTTATCTTTGATTCCTGCATTAGCATAATGCGTAGCATCTGCATCATATTTTGTTTCATCACCTGTTATTATATCTGGCTCACGAAAACCTGTCTCTGATTCCCAACTCATCTTTCCTTCTATTTCTCTCCAATTATATGCTGTTGGGTTTCTATCTGCTGTTGTATAAATATATAATTTTCCTAAATATTTTCCCTCTTCTGTTATCCCATACATTTCACTTGGCTCTGGCACTGGTACCCATACAAATTGGTTTCTTGTATTTCTTGCTGTTGTTAAATTAGTATCTGTGACTGCTTGTGTTCCTTCATAGATTACTAAACCATTATCTACTGTGTTTTCACTTGCTACTCCTGATACTACAAAACCTTTTGGTACTGGTACTGTTATTTTTTTACCATCTGTCGTTTTATCTACTTTTTCTCCTGTTACTTTATTTGTGTCCCAACTAGCTGGCAATTTTACTGTTATTTCTTTTGTTATTGTTTTATTGCTTCCATCTACTGTTGTCGCTGTTATCGTTGTTGTTCCTACTGTTAATCCTTCGATTTTTCCATTAGTTACTATTGCTACTTCTTCATTACTGCTTATCCATGTTAGTCCTTTATTACTTGTATTTTCTGGTGTAAATATAACTTCTAAAGTAGCTGTACTTCCTGTTTCAATTTCTGCTATACTACTGCCAAAAGCTATACTTTCTGCTTTTATTGTTATTTCACTTCCTGTTCCTTCTGTTAGCTCATAGTCTATCTCTATATTTTTTCCATCTTCTGTTGGCTTTACTTTTATAATGATTCCTTCTTCTGGTGTTATTGCCCATCCTCCCTCTATCGGTTCCTTTTTACTTGTATCAATTCCTTGATTTTCTAGTTCTTCCCAGAAGTCTTCTATTGGTACTCCATTTCCATGATTTTTTGTATATACTGTTATTTTTGCAAGTTCAAATATATCTTTATACTCTGCTAGTTTTTGTGATTGTTCTGCTTTCTTTGCTTGGTTGATGATTCCATTTTCTCCCAATACTATCGTTAATGTTATTCCTGCTAATATGAGTAAAACTACAATTGTAACCACTAAGGCTATTAGGGTAATACCTTCGTTTTGTTTACTGCCTTTTTCTATTTCCTGAGTCCTATCTAACACTTTTTGAGTATTTTTCTTTACTTGTTTATTTTCCATATTTTCTTTTAACTTCATTTACCGTTTCCTCCATTGTACTTCTTTATTATTTTTCCCTTTTGTATCATTTTTATACTTTCTATCTTATACTATTTGGTATTTTATTTCAATACTTTTTTGTATGTTTTTTAGTTTACACAAAATTTTTCTTACACTCTCATGTTTGGCTCTTTTGACACATTTTCATACCGCCTTTGCATAATTTCTATTTGCATTCTAGTTTCTTCTTGTTACTACCTTACTACTTGTTCTTATTTTTTGCAGTCTATCAAATAACTCTTTACTAAGTATAGGAATATTCAAAAATACTGGTACTTTTTAGGTTCTCATTGATAAACCTAAAAAGTACCAGTTATGAAAGGTTATTGTACCAAAATTTGTTTTTTGGCTAAGGCATGGTTTTTATAGTTTTTGTCATGGGTTACTTCTTTGATAATTGCCATAAAGTCAGGAAGCTCCACTGCAGTTCCTTCTTCGGGAAGTTCCACTTCCACAATTGCCAAATGTTTAGAAAAGCTGAAGACATCCAATTCAATTGTTTGATCAGCATATCTAAAAGTATAACGTGTCTTTCTAATGGTTTGAAGCTCAGGATCTGCCTGTGTCAAATACAAATGATATTCTTCTTGGGTGATTTTTCTTTCTGTTTCTACTCGTTTTAACTCAGTAATTTTCCTTTTTTCTGTATAAAAATACTCTTCTGTTCCATTTGTCACACGTTTACGTACACGCCGTTCGCCTTCTTCAGCAATAAGGTAAGTTTGCTCAATTTCACTTACCATTACTTCGCCTTCAGCACAGTCGTATACTTCCTTCAATTTTACTCCTCTAACCAAAAACTTCCGCTCGATTTCTAAATTTTTGCTGTTTGGCATTACTTACCCTTCCTTTCTTCTCTTAGCTACAAAAATACCTGTGTGCTTGGAATAATAATAGCTATGCTACAAACAAATTTATTTTATCTTTCTTATTGTCAAAAGTCAAGTAAAATAGCTAATATTTTTATGGCCATTTTTCTAATTCATATAAAAAACTCCTAACTTGCATAGCCAGAAGTTTTCAATCTTGTTATTTATTTTTTAAAATCTTTCTTCATCCAGTGATGTTTGCTTACCATCTGCTAATATTTCTGAGGCTACCATCTGGGCAGTCATAACCGAAATATTAATAGTTTGCAAATTTTTAAGTGCCTCCCCAGTTGGCATTTTTCCACTATAGGTTCCTTGCAAAATTTTTTGCAAATTGTTTGCACCTGTTGATAAAGCACCTGTAAAATGATTACTACTATTTTGTCTAATCAAGTTTTCTAATTCATAAGACTTTTTCTCATCGCCAATTTTAAAGCCTTCTACAACTTTATAGGCTTTTTGTACTGTTTGATATAGGCTGTTAGCATCTTTTTTAATTTTTTCTGCTTTTTCAACTGGTCTTAACATTTTATTCTCCCTTCTTTTCTTTTTTTCCGTTCTTTATCAATCACAGATTCTATTATACCATATTTTTCACAATTTTGCAAATTTTACTTTATTTTCTTTTAAAAGTGCGATATAATAAGCCTAAATGAAAATAATAAGGAGTGGAAAATATGTCATATAATTTTACCCAAATTGAAAAAAAATGGCAAAACAAATGGTATAGTGAAGGTACTTTTTATGCCAAAGAAGATAAAAATAAACAAAAATGGTATGGTTTAATTGAGTTTCCTTATCCATCTGGACAAGGCTTACATGTAGGTCACCCAAGGCCATATACAGCTTTAGATATCGTTGCTAGAAAAAAAAGAATGGAAGGATATAATGTTCTTTTTCCAATAGGTTTTGACTCCTTTGGCTTACCTGCTGAAAATTATGCTATTAAAAATCATATTCATCCTAAAGTAATTACACAAAAAAATATAGCACATTTTACAGAGCAATTAAAAGCTTTTGGTTTTTCTTTTGACTGGTCTAGGGCTATTAACACTACAGACCCTGATTATTATAAATGGACACAATGGATTTTTATTCAGCTATTTAAACATGGCTTAGCTTATAAATCTACTATGCCTATTAACTTTTGCACTGGCTGCAAGGTAGGCCTAGCAAATGAAGAAGTAGTAAATGGTGTTTGTGAAAGATGTGGAAGCCCAGTTGTACAAAAAGAAAAAAGCCAATGGATGCTTAAAATCACAAAATATGCACAAAGATTAATTGATGATTTAGAACAAGTAGATTACTTAGAAAAAATTAAGACACAACAAAAAAATTGGATTGGTAGAAGTGAAGGTGCAGAAGTTAAATTTCAAATTTCTGATTCTTCTAAAGAACTTGTAGTATATACTACAAGACCAGACACTTTATTTGGTGCAACTTATATGGTAGTAGCTCCAGAACACCCTATTTTGCAAGAATTAGAAGATAACATTGAAAACATAGAAGAAGTAAAACAATATCAAACACAAGCTAAATTAAAGTCTGACTTTGAACGTGCAGAATTAAATAAAGAAAAAACTGGTGTTGAAATAAAAGGAATTAAGGCTATTAACCCTTTAACCAATACTAAAATTCCAATTTGGGTTTCTGATTATGTTTTAATTACTTATGGCACTGGTAGTATTATGGCTGTTCCTGCTCATGATACAAGGGACTGGGAATTTGCTAAAAAATTTAATATTCCTATGGTACAAGTAATCGAGTCTTCTTCTCCTGATGTTATTTGCCATATTGAAGAAAAACCTTTTACTGATGTAGAAACTGGGAAGTTAATTAACTCTGGCTTTTTAACAGGCCTTAGTGTTGAAGAAGCTAAGAAAAAAGTTATTGATTATTTAGAAGAAAAAGGTATTGGAACTAAAAAAGTAAATTACAAATTACGTGATTGGGTATTTTCAAGGCAACGTTATTGGGGTGAGCCTATCCCTATGGTTTTCTGTGAAGACTGTGGATGGGTACCACTTCCTGAAGAAGAACTACCTTTGGTTTTACCAGAAATTCAAGACTATGAGCCTAGTGAAAATGGTGAATCTCCACTTGCTAAACATACCCAATGGGTTAACACTACTTGTCCTCATTGCAAAAAAGCTGCTAAGCGTGAAACAGATACTATGCCACAATGGGCTGGCTCTTCTTGGTATTTCTTACGTTATATGGACCCACATAACGATAAGGCTTTAGCCTCTCCAGATGCTTTAAATTATTGGGGACCAATTGATTGGTATAATGGTGGTATGGAACATACTACTCTTCACTTACTATATTCTAGATTTTGGCATAAATTCTTATATGATATTGGCATAGTTCCTACCAAAGAACCTTATAATAAACGTACTTCACATGGTATGATTTTAGGTTCTAATGGTGAGAAAATGTCCAAATCCAAGGGAAACGTTATTAACCCTGATGATATTATAAATGAATTTGGCGCAGATACATTCCGTGTGTATGAAATGTTTATGGGACCATTTGACCAAACAGCTCCCTGGTCTATGGAAAGTATCCGTGGCTGTCATAAATTCCTAGATAGAGTTTGGAATATGCAAGATTTCTTAGTAGAAGGAGACTCGTACTCTCCTGAGTCTGAAAAAATGATACATAAAGCAATCAAAAAAGTTTCTTCTGATATTGAAGAAATGAAATTTAATACTGCTGTTTCTACCTTTATGACAATGGTAAATGAATTTTATAAATTAAAGAAAATTAATAAAGCAGAATTTAAAACCTTCTTACAATTACTAAACCCATTTGCACCACATATGACAGAAGAATTATTTGAAATCATTGGTATGTCATCTACAATAGCTGCTACTCCATGGCCTACTTATGATGAAGCCAAAACAATAGATGATGAAATTGAAATTCCAGTACAAATAAATGGCAAAGTAAAAGCCACCATTTCTATTGGTATCGATACCGATGAAGAAACTGTAAAACAAAAGGTACATAGTGTTGCCAATGTGCAAAATGCAACAAATGGTAAAACAATTGTAAAAGAAATTTATATTAAAAATAAAATTTATAATATTGTCGTAAAATAAGCTTTTTTACTATACTGATTAAAAAGGGTTCTATTACAAGAATAATGTAATTGAACCTTTTTGCTGTATTCCCTACTTTTTTGTAATACAAATGTAATACAATTGTAAACATATTGACATATAATTTTGTAGTAATATGTTGTATAATAGTAGCAGAAAAATTACTAAGGAGAACTATATAAAGAATGAATGTTGAGCAAGAGCTAAAAAAAGATGGAATTGAAATTGTAGGAAGATTAGATACTTTAAGTATTAACTCCCTTTCTAAAAATGTAGCTGAAAAAATTGCCAAAGCATTTCCTAGAGCACATTTTAGTTCTAGGCAATTATTTATTGAACTTTCAAGAATTCCTATGTATTTAGCTGAAATGCCTGAAGGCTTTGCAGAGGCAACTTACTTTTACAAAAACTCTTCTATTTATTTCAAGCAAGGAAGGCCTTTAGATGAATTAGAAAAATTTGCTATTCATGAATTTATCCATTATCTTCAAGAAGTAAAAGACTTTAAAGGTAATTTGTGTCGTTTTGGTCTTTGTGAATATAGCGAATTTCGAACTTATGGCATGGCACTAAATGAAGGGGCTGTACAACTTGCTACTTCTAAAGCATTAAATCACGCAGAAGATATTGTAAAATATTATGATATTTCACTTCCTACTACTAGCCCTAACTATTATCCACTTCTTTGCAATTTAGTAAAACAATTAGCTTATTTAATTGGAGAAGACATATTATTTGATAGTACTTTTTTTAGTACAGATGCTTTTAAATTAGATGCTATTAAGTTTTTAGGCAAAAAAGAGTTTTTAAAAATTCAAGATAATTTAGATAAAATTTTATATACAGAAGAAAAAATCATCAAATTAAATGGCCGTTTAATGGAAGATGACTGTGAAGGCACTAAAGCACAAAAAGTAGCTTCTAAAATTGAAAACTATAAAGCAGAGTTAAAAAAGACATTTATTCAAACACAAGATTTAATTTTTTCTTCTTATTTTAATCATGAGTTTGACCATTTAAACACTACTGCTGATATTGAAGTATATCGTGCTAAGTTATATAATTATCAAAATTTTATTGGAATTACAGATAATTATTTTGATTATAATAATTATTATATTGATAAAATGGCTGCTTTAGAAGAGCGTCATGATGCTATATTAAATAATGTTTCTTTAACTGTTATAAAAGAGTCTAAGCTTACTAATTTGTTTAGAACTTTGCGTAATTTATTTTCCTGGAATAAACAAAAAGAACATGAATAATTTTTTAACTAATATAGACATAAAAGAAAAGTTGATTCGAATTTCGAACCAGCTTTTTTTATGTATGTCATTTGCTAAAAAATAAAGGAAAAACCAAATATTGGCTTTGCAAAAACATAGATATTACTTCCTATAATTTAAATAGAATCATTCATATATTTTAACTTTGTTTTAAATATTGTTCTATTTTTTGAGCTGCTTCTCTTCCATCTCTAGCAGCCCAAGCTACAGTTGAAGTAGTACCTATTAAATCTCCTCCTGCAAAAATGTTAGTTCCCTCTATTTGTTTTTGGTCATTTACATTTAAATATTTCCACTTATTCACTGGCAAATTTTGCGTTTGTAATATACTTTCATCTACTTTAGCTCCTACTGCCATAATAACATAGTCCATATCAATTATGTAATTACTCCCCACTATATCCACAGGAGCCTTTCTAGTTTCTCCTTGTTTTTGTATTAGTTCTGTTTTAATACACTCTATTTTATCTACTTTTTCATCTCCCAATATTTTGGTAATATTTGTTTGAAATAAAAACTCTATCCCCTCTTGTTTAGCTTCTTGTATTTCTTTTTTTTCTGCTGGCATTTCTTCTTCTGACCTTCTATAAATAACCATTACTTGTTTAGCACCTAATCTTTTTATAGTTCTAGCACAATCCATTGCAACATTGCCACCACCTATAATAGCTACTTTTTTATTTTGATAATTCGGATGATTGTTAAGTTCTAGTAAAGTATTACCACCATAAACACCTTTTAATTCCTCTCCTGTTATCATCATCTTTCTTGGAATATTAGCTCCAAAAGCTAAAAATACAGCATCATACTCTTTTTGTAAATTTTCTAATTTTAAGTTTCTGCCTAGTTCTTGACCATATTTCACCTCTATTCCTAAACTTATTATAGAATAGATGGCTTTTCTTAACACTTCTTTTTCTAGCCTAAATTCAGGAATTCCATGACTTAAAATACTTTTCGTAAATAGTAACTTTGGCTCCTTTTCTTGCTAAAAAACTGCTTGCAGTAAGCCCTGCAGGTCCTCCGCCTACTACAGCAACCTTTCTTCCTTGTAATACATTTTCTATTTGTATGTTTTTATCATATCCATTTTCTATTGCTTTATCAAATACATAGTGTTCCATTTCCCCTATGCTAACACTTTTTCCTTTAATTCCTCTGACACAGCTTCCTTGACATTGCTTTTGATGAGGACAAATTCTCCCACAAATACTACCAAGTGCTGTAGTTTGTAATAAAGTCTGATAAGCTTCTTCTAGTTTTCCTGCTTTTATATATTGAATAAAAGTAGGTATATCATTAGAAAGTGGACAACCATTTTTACTACATGGCTTCATAGGGCAGTTTAAGCAATAATTAGTTAATTCTTTAATTTGTTCATCCATTATTTTCTCCTCTTTTCATGATTCACTAAATTTTCCAATCACTTTTTTGTCACTTTATATAACTTCAGTTTCTTTTTGTACCATTTCATTATATTTACTAACAGCTTGTTTTAAGTCCTTCCAAAATTCTATTTTTTTGTTTTCATCTCTTAAAAGTGCTGCTGGATGCCAAGTTGGCATATATAAAATTCCTTTTTGCTCTATCCATTTTCCTCTAGAGGCTGTTATCCCATAGTTCTTTCCTAAAATATTTTTTAAGGCTGTACTACCTAATAGCACAATTATTTTAGGCTTTACTAGCATAACTTGATTTCGTAAATAGTTTAAACAAGCAGTAACCTCATCTTCTTCTGGTACTCTATTAGCTGGAGGTCTACATTTTACCACATTTGCAATATATACCTGAGTTCTATCTAAATTTAACCCCTGAAACGCTTTATTCAACAATTGTCCAGCTTTTCCCACAAAAGGCATTCCTTGACTATCTTCATCTGCTCCTGGTCCTTCTCCTATAAACATCATAATGGCTTGCTTATTTCCTTCTCCAAATACAATATTCTTTCTCGTCTTACATAATTTGCACATTTGACAATCTACTATACTATTTTCTAGTTCTTCCCATGCTTCATACATTTGTTTTGCTTGTATAGTGTATCTTATTACACCATACACTCCTTTCTCTATTCATTTTTGCAATACTTACTCTACACAATCTTCTAATAATTCTATCTTATTTTCTGCTTTTGTATCTATTTTTGCTTGTATTCCAATAGGAATCACTGTTTTCTTATCAATATGTCCAAAATTATCTGATTTAATAATTGGAAATTTGTATTGTCCTTCTAATGTATCTATCAAAATTTGTTCTATACTACTACTTCCGTCATAATTTCCAAGCCAAATCCCCTTTATCTTATCAAATACTCCATTTTGCCTCATATGATATAAATAATTACTTACTAAAGCTGGTGGTGTCTCCAAAAATAATTCTTCTAAAAATAATATTTTGTCTGTAAAGTCAATACTATAACTTCCACTTACCATTTCATTTACTAAGCTTAAATTACCACCTACTAAAACACCTTTTGCTGTTCCTTCTTTTACTATTTTGTACTCTTCTCCTACTTGCCCTAACTGTAAACCTCCCTCATATAAACGTTTCATCACTTCGTCATATCCATACTTAGTTTGCCAAGAAGTTAATGCTTTAAAAGTTGGCCCATGAAAAGTACATAAACCAGTTTTACGATAAATAACATTTAATAAAGAAGTAGAATCACTAAACCCACAAATAATTTTTGGGTTTACTTTTATCATATCATAGTCCAAATAGTCAAAAGTTGTATTAGAACTAAAGCCTCCACTAATACAAAAAATTGCTTTTACCTGTTTATCTTTAAACATTTCATTAATATCTTGCGCTTTTTGCCTAGCTGTTGCTCCATATCCTAAAGTATTTACTAAAGCATTTTGAGCAAATTTTATTTTAAAACCTGACGTTTCCATAAGGCAAATAGACTGATTTATCACCTCTAAATCATCTTTCGTAATAGCATCAGATGGCGAAATTAGTCCGAATGGTATCTCCTTTTTTTAGTTTTTGTGGTATCATATTTTCCTCCTTATGTCACTTTAGGGACGTTCCTTTCAGTGACATTCTTGTCATTTTAGGGACACTCTTTCATTTTTAGATATGTCCCCTTTTTGACACTTTTGTCACTGAAAGGAACGTCCCTAAAGTGACATAAGTGCTGCATTTCTACCAGATAGTTCTTTATCTGTACGATAAGAATGAAATTTATCACTATGGCAAACTGTACATAAATTACTATCGATAATATTTTGTTCTTTTAGTCCTATTTGTTTTAAGAGTTCTATATTAATTGCTACTGTATCTATCACATATTTTTGTTTTTCTTCTTTGATATGTGTTTTTTGTATAATTTTATCAATGCCTTCTAAGTTCTGATATTCTGTGTAAAATAAGTTTTTTACATCTTCATCTACTTCAAAACAGCACTTTCTAATACTTGGACATATTGAGCAAATAATATCTTGTGGTTTGCTGTTATAATATTGTATCATATTTTTTATACTATTAACACAAATTTGTTTTAAAGTTCCTTTCCAACCAGAGTGAATGCTCCCTATTACTTTTTTTACAGGGTCATATAGTAATAAGGATATGCAATCTGCAGAAGTAGTAAGTAGTACTAAATCTTTTTTATTAGTTATCACGCCATCTATTTCTTCTAAGGTTTCTACTTGATTTACATTCTTTACCTTGTTTGTATGTGTTTGATGTGGTTTTACGATTCTTGCTTGTTTTAGGTCAATTTCTAAACAATCACATATTTTTTGGCAACTTTGTTTATAAGTATTTTCGTCTTTATAAATTGGTGGAAAGTTAAGTTTTCCGTCATTTTTTAGAGTATAACAATGTTTTAGTTCTGGATATTCTAGCAATTTTTTAAATTGTAAGTATTGCAAGCTTTTATTTTGCATACATACCACAGTTTCATTTTCCCAAATTTTATTCATCTTTCATCCTTTCTATTATGGTTTCTTTTGATAAGTTTGGTATATAGTTATAATTGTCTTTTGTAATTTGGTTAAAAGTACATATTGATTTAAAATTGCAATATTCACAAGGAGTTTTTTTGCCCTTTATCTGGTAATATGGTTGTATATTAATATTTCCGCTCAAAATTTCTTCTGAAATTTGCTTGATAATTTTATCCATATATTGCTGCAATCTTTCAAATTGTTTTTGTGTTAATGTATTTGTTTTTTGGCTTACTTCTCCTTCTTTTGTTAAATAAGCAGGTATGATATCAGAACTCCCCATTTGTAATTTCGTGTCCATTTTACGTACAATTTGTGCTTGGGCTAAAATTAATCCTTGCATTTTAAATTGTTTGCTAAGTTCTTCTTTTATTTGTTCATCTGTCATATCTTTATTGTTATTAATGATGGGGTCTATTAAATTAAAGTAAAATACACCTGCTGGAAGTAGGTCTTTTTGCTTGCAAGTAGCATCTAAATAGGTTAGAAGTTGCAGTTGTAAACCAGCTAATACTTCATTTAAATTTATATTTTTAATAGAAGATTTATAGTCTATAATTCTTATGTAATTTCCGCTCTTTTGTTTTGGCGATATCTAATCTATCAATTTTACCTGTAATTTCTACTGTTTTGCCATTCTTTAGTTTTAATATAATTGGTTTTAGCTGTTTTCCTTCCTTAAATTCAATTTCATGTCCTACTACATCAAACTCACTGTATTTAATACTATCTACTATATATTTCATTGATTTTACAATTACTTTTTTAAGTCTCATTGCTAAAATGCGATATTTGGGGATGCTGCTGAAAATATCATATTGTTTTTTCTGCAACAGTTCTTCTACAACTTCTTCTGTTATGGTTTTTATCATATCGTCTTGCAGCAATTTTATATTTAAGCTATTTTCTTCTAGCTTTTCAAAAAAGTTATCTATGACATCATGCATAAAGTTTCCTGTATCAATGGTTTCTACTTGAAAGCGACTTTTTTCTTTTAATTTTAGTCCATATTTTAAGTAATAGGAAAAGGCACATGCTTGATAATTTTCGAGCCTAGATATACTTGTTTTTAAGGTATTTCCATATAGCTTTTGTAGATTAGCTGTATTTAATTTTTCTGGTTTGTTTTGATAATGTAAAGCTTTTAGTGCATTTTCTAATTGTTGTGGCTTTGCTTTTTGATAATAGTGGTATACTTCAAACCATATAGGTTCTATTTGCTTTTCTTCCTGCCAATTTCTAAGTTGTATTAGTAGTTCATCAAATGTAGTATTTTCTAATAATATTTCGCTTTTTCTTCCAATAATATCACTTTGCTCTTTTAGATTTGGAAAGATACGTTTTATTTTATTGATTGACATGGAGGGTCTTAATGATTTTCCTTCACTGTTTGATGAAACATAGGATAAGTATAGCTTTTCTTCTGCTGTAGTAAAGGCTTTGTAAATATTGAAATTTTCATCATATAGCTGCTCTATGCTATTTTTGGCAAGTTCTATTCCTTTTTCTTTTAATTTTTCCCTATCTTCATCATCTAAAAAGCCTTCCTCTTTTTGTATGGATGGAAATTTGCCATCATTTAGCCCTATTAAAAAGGCTATTTTTACTTTATGGGATCTAGAACGATCGATATCTCCTACTATTATCTGATCTGCTGCTTCTGGTATTAGCCCTAAGTCATTTTGTTTAAAGCCCATTTTTAATATCTTTATATATTTATCAAAGGTAATATTTTCTTTTCCTAATACTAAAATAATTTCATCTAATAAGTCAATAATAATTTGCATACTTAGTTCATATTCTTTTGCTTTTTCTAACTCATTTAAATTTATTAATTCTTCTATTTTTTCTTTTAACTTTTCAAATATTTTATTTTCCAATAGAAATTGGTAAATAGCCCTTGTAATTTCATCTACGGTCTTTAAGCCTTGTAGCTGTTTTTTTAAGTTCATAAGTGGCTGTACTATTTTATCCTTAGCATATAAAATGCTTTGTATCTCATCTTGGGTTTCATCATAAAATTTCCATTGTTTTAAATACCATTTACTACCCTTTATGCCCCATTTGATACAATAATTTTCAAGAATTGCAATTTTGTCATTTTCTATCTCTAACAAACCTGTTTTGCAATAGCCAAATACCGCTTCATAAGACCAATTTTTTGCAAAAATTTCTAGTAGGGCAAGTATAAATTTGGCAAGTGGGTTATTACTTAAATCTCTTTTTTCATCAATAAACACTGGTATATGATAGTTTGCAAAAATGACTTTACAAATACTACTATAATCACTAATATTTTTTGTAATAACTGCCATTTGTTCATAGCGATATCCTTGTTTTACAAGTTTGGTTATATTAATAGCTACTTGTTCTATTTCAGAATAAGGATTATTGGCTAAAAATACAGATAAATTTTTTACTTCTCCTTCATATTTTCGGTATATTGGTACACTGATATTTTGAGCTAAATGTGTTAATTCTTTTGTTTCAAACCTTATTTTTTGATTTTGCTTTTGTATACAAATTGGTTCTTCTATTGTTATATTTTCTTGTCTTGCAATTTGTAATATTCGTTTTGCAGTTTGTTTATTAGCAAAAAATATATCTGTTTCAGGTAGCGTATTTTCCTCTAAATTGTCACTACATATGGTAACTACTATTTTATGTGAAATACGCATTAATTTTCTTAAAATTTCATATTCCTGTAGAGTAAAGCCTGCAAATTCATCAATATAAATATCACAATTTTTAAATTCTTCTGAGTGTTCTAGTCTTTGTGCTAATAAAGTCAAATTATCATTTTCGTCTATGTACTCATTTTCAATTACCTTAGTATATAATTCATATAATGTAGTAATGTCTTTAAGTTTTGTTTGTAAATACTTATCTTGTGTATCTTTTATTGTTTCTTGTAAGTTTTCTACTGTTACTTTATGTTTTTTTAGTTCTGTTATCTGCCTCATTATCATTTGCACATTTTCGTCTGATGTACCTAAAAAGGTAAAATCTTGTTTTTGGGTTAACAAAATATTATCTATTAACATTGCCCTACCAGCATTTGATAAGTATTTTCTGGTTTTTCCACCTACTTCATTTAGCACTCTATATGCCATACGTGCAAAAGTAATAATCTCTGCTACTATGATACTATTACTTTCTGATGTTTCTAAAAGCTTTTTTTCAGCTGTAAATGAAAATTGCTCTGGGGTAATAATTTTAATTGGATATTTTGAATTTTGCTTTACTTTATCTTGCACTTGTTCAAATAGATAGTGGCTTTTTCCTGTTCCTGCTACTCCATATACAATTTGTACACTCATATTTGCCTCCTTTTGTGTCACTTTGGGGACGTTCCTTCCAGTGACACTTCTGTCACTTTTGGGACATACCTTATAGGTATATTGTTAGGCATCTCTTTTCCAATAAAATAGATATTGTTGGGCAAGCCCTGCTAAATTGCCATACTTTTCTTTGGCTAGTTTTTCTATTTGCTCTCTTTTTAACTTATTTTCGTCTGATAGTTTAAAATATAGTTGATTCATGACTCTTCTTACCCATACATCAATGGGAAATACTTCTATACATTTTAAAGTAGAAAATAGCATAATGCAATCTGCAACCTTTGGACCAACTCCTGGCAAAGTTAGTAATTCTTTTTTGATTTCTTCGCTGTTTTTTGCATTTTGCAATTTTTCTAGATTTACTTTATTTTCTAAAATCATTTTAGTTGTTTCATATACTCTTTTGTCTCGAAAGCCCAGCCCTAAGTTTCTTAAGTCTTGTACATTTACTTTTTTAAGTTCTTCTGGCGTAGGAAATGTATAATAAGTTTTTCCTTCCCAAACAATAGGTTTGCCATATTGTTTGGCTAATTTTTCTATAATTTTTTTTATTCTGGGAATGTTATTATTGGCTGATATAATAAAGGAAATAATGGTTTCCCACAAATCTTGATTTAATAACCTAATTCCGCTTCCATAGGCAATACTAGTTTCTAACATATTGTCTATTTTACTTAAGTCTTGTTTTATTTTTTCATAGTCTCTACTCAAATCAAAATATTGGTAAACTTCTTTTTGTATATCATTTTGACATATTCCTTGAAATATAACTTTGTTTTTTTCTTGTTTTACTTTTAATACATTATTTCTAAAGACCCCTATATAACTATCATCTTCTTGCTGTTTATTCCATCTAAAACATTGTCCACATTCAAAAATATGTTTCAGATTAAACGCTGGTAAGTTTTCTACTATATATATTTGTTCTTGCATTTTAGCCTCTTTCTTTTTGTTTTTTGATTAATATTATTATACCTTAAAAAGTGATATTTTGAAATATGATTTGGAAAAATAGTAAATTTATTTATAACAAGATAATTGTATCTGATTTAATTACTTTTAAAGCCTTTTCCCCATGTTTCTCTTGCATTAGCAATTACAATAAAAGCTTTTGGATCTATTTGTACTGCTATTTGCTTTATTTTAGCGACCTCATTTCTTGCACCTACACAAAAAAGCATCATTCTTCTTTCTTTTGTATACATTCCTTTTGCATAAATTCCTGTACTGCCTCTTTGTAATTTATCTCCTACTTCTTTGGCAATTTCTTTGTACTTATTCGAAACAATTAACATCATTTTAGTAAAGTTTACACCTTCAAAAACAATGTCTATCATTTTGCCCATAATATAAATGGAAATGGCAGAGTATAAACCTATTTCTATTTTTTTAAAAAAGATAACATTTAAACCAATGATAATAATATCAATTATTACAATTAAGCTACTAGTTCGAATATAGGGCTTATATGACCTAGCAATATAGGTTATTAAGTCTGTCCCTCCAGTAGAAGAACCTGATTTTAGTACTAATGCTAAGCCAAAACCAATACATACTCCACCATAAAGACATGCTAAAAATCTATCTCCTGTAAGGGTTGGTATTTTATCAAATAAATCTATAAATACAGATAATAAAATAGTTCCTATAATGGACTTTACTAAAAGCCTTTTTCCTACTTTAAAAAATGCCCATATGAAAAAGGGAATATTTAAAATTAATATAGTGGTTCCTAATGGAAAACCTAATAGATAATAAAAAATAGTGGCAATTCCTGAAAAACCACCTGTTGAAAGTTGATTTGGTAATAAAAATAATGATGTTCCCATTGCCATAATCATACAGCCTAATGTTAAATAAAACATTTCTAATGCATATTTTTTTAACTTTACCAGTCTTTTAGTTTTGACATATTCCACTTTGTGTCTCCCCTTTCAAGTTTTGGATAACATCTTATCTATTTTTTCATAGATGATTTATCCACATAAAAAATAAAACACATAGTATTACCATTATTGGCAATACTATGTGTTTTTATTCAATTTTTTTACCTGTCTGTATCATTTATGGTTTCTATGTTAAATTTTCCTTTTTTTACTGTTTTATCTGGTTTTACAATTACTTCTACATCATAGGTTTCTTTTAATTTTATAATATTTTCTTTTTTGTGTCCTATAATTACATTTACATTTTCAGGATTCGCTGTAATTAAAACTTTTCTTACTTTTGTATTAAATTTTTTTATTTTAGCTACGATTTCATCATACCACATACTAGATTCTACCAACTGTCTAAAAGCTGGATGATACGGACCTGCTACTACTTGGCTTTGTTTTTCAGTTGGCTCTGTAATTTCCTGCGTATTTTGAAGCCCTAGCCTAATAACTTGTATTTTTGCTTTATTAAATAGTTGCATTACTTCTTTTGAACGTTCTACTGCTTTTTCTACTGTAAGCGGTATGTATTCTCCCATTTTATATTCTGTTTCTAATGGTGTATTTTTTATAACTAGCACTGGATAAATACGAACTATTTTAGGTTTTAATTTTATTAATTGTTTTGCTGTGTTTCGTTCATCTAATTCTGTACTTTCTGGAAGCCCTACCATCATTTGATGTCCTAGTGTGAAACCATACCATCTAATTAAAAAAGATGCTTTTTTTACATCTGCAAAGGTATGACCTCTTTGGCATTTAGATAATATATAATCATTGGTTGATTGTACTCCCAATTCTATGGTTTTTACATGGTATTTTTTTAGTCTTTTTAAGGTTTCTTTATTAATATAGTCTGGTCTTGTTGAAATTCGAATGCTATTTACTTTTCCCTTTTTTACATATTTGTCTGCTGCTTCTAATAATTCATTTTGTATTTTTTCATCAATCCCTGTAAAACTACCACCAAAAAAGGCTACTTCTACATATTTATGATTGTCTCTAAAACTTTTTAAGTAATATTGTATGGTTTCTTCTACCTCTTTTGCTGTTACTTGTTTGGTTTGCCCACTAATTTCCCTTTGATTACAAAAACTGCACTTATGTGGGCATCCTAAATGTGGTACAAAAATTGGTATAATATATTCTTTTTTCATTTTTCTTTTTGTTAGTTTGTATCTAACATAGCCTCCTCTCTTTTATGTATTTTTCTATCTTACATTTGTAGTGCTTTTTGCGCAGCTTGCATTTCAGCTTGCTTTTTCGTTTTACCTTCTCCTGTTGCTAAGTATTTTCCATTACAAGATACTTGTACAACAAAGGTTTTATTATGGTCTGGTCCTACTGTTTTAATTACTTTATAGCTAATATTTACATTACCATTTTCCTGCAGTTTTTCTTGCAATACTGTTTTATGGTCTTTCATTCCTACATTTTGACTAGATTCTTTAATTGCTTGTTTTAAATTGTCTATAATAAATTTTTCCGCTTGTTTTAAGCTACTGTCAAAGTAAATTGCTGCAATCATTGCCTCTACGCTATCTGCCAAAATAGTGGGTTTTGCTTTTCCATTTGTACTTCTTTCACTTTTTCCCAAATATAAGAAATCACTAAAATGATGTTTTTGTGCTACTTCATAAAGGCTTTCTTCACACACTACCTCAGCTCTCACTTTAGTCATTTCTCCTTCTTTTAGTCTTGGGTAATTTTGATAAATATATTTACTTGTTAAAAATTCTAAAATACTGTCCCCTAAAAATTCTAATTTTTCATTACTTTCTACATGATTGTCATAGGCATAGGATGTATGGGTTAATGCTTTTTTTAAAACTTCTTTATCTTTAAAAGTATATCCTATACTTTGCTCTAGTTTTGTAAAGTCCATATATACTCCTTTCTTTGCTTTTATTATATATTAGTTATTTGTAAAAATCAATTATAATAATACTAAATTTTAAACAAAAAAAGAAAGGCTACAAAAACCTTTCTACATTTTATTTATAATTAAGCAACATGGTCTTTTATATAATCTACAACATCGCCTACTGTTACTACTTTTTCTGCGTCACTATCAGGAATTTCTATGTCAAATTCTTCTTCAAGTGCCATAATTAATTCAACGATATCTAATGAGTCTGCTCCTAAGTCATCTATAAAAGATGCCTCCATTGTTACTGAAGTATCTGTAACACCTAATTGTTCTACTATGATACTTTTCACTTTTTCAAAAACTTCATCTGAAGACATGGCTGCTTTCACCCCCTTTAAATTTTACTAAAAATTCTTTACCTAAAAGATAATACATGTAAGTTTAATTGTCAAGGACTTTTTTAAAAATATTTGTTTTTTCTTTTATATTTTTACAATACACTTAGTATTATCAGGCATTTCATACTTCTGTTTCATCTTTTATTATTTCTTTTTGTTTTTCAAACTGCTCAGTCAGTTTCTCTACAGCTTTATTTTGCACAAATTGTTCTGCTTGTTTAATTGTAAATTCAAATAGTTTTTCATCACTACTACCATGTGCTTTTACTACTGGTTTTTTCACTCCTAAAAATAGGGCTCCACCATATTCTTTATAATCTACTGTTTTGGCAAAACGATTAATAGCTGGAAGGCTTGGCAATGCTGCTATTTTAGAAAGTGCATTCTTTTTTAAACTTTCTGATAAGGTTCTTTTTACAAACTTTCCTAGTCCTTCTACTGCTTTTAAAAAGATATTTCCTGTAAACCCATCTGTTACTACAATATCTACATTACCCGAAAAAGCATCTCTTCCTTCTACATTACCAATAAAGTTTACTCCCAATTGTTCACTTTTTTGTCTTAAAAGTTTATATGATTCTTTGGTTAAATCATTTCCTTTTGTTTCTTCTGTACCAATATTTAATAGTCCAACTTTTGGGCTTTCAATTCCTAAGGTTGTTTGTAAATAAATACTTGCCATTTGAGCAAATTGTAAAAGATTAATTGGCTTACAATTGGTGTTTGCTCCACAGTCCATTAATACTAATCTACTTTTATATGAAGGCAATATACCTGCTAATGCTGGTCTATCTACCCCTTTTATTCTACCTACCAACAAGGTAGCTCCTGTTAATAAAGCTCCTGAATTGCCAGCAGATATAAATACATCTCCTTTTCCTTCTTTTAGCAAATTAAAACCTACTACCATAGAAGAGTTTTTCTTGTGCTTAATTGCTTGTGTTGGTATATCTTCCATTTCTATTGTTTCTGGTGCATGATGTATTTTTAATCTTGGAGAAATTTGGCTAATATCCTCTTTTCCATATAACTCTTTTATTTTTTGTTTAATTACATCTTCTTTTCCAATTAAAACAACCTCTGCTTTAATTTGTGTAATTGCTTTAACTGCTCCTTTTATATTGGCTTCTGGAGCTTTATCTCCTCCCATTGCATCTAACAATATAATCATTTTTTACTCCTACTATTTAGCTTTTAAAACTAAATGTTTTATTTCATTATACTAGTTTTTATTTGTATAATATATTATTTTTATCCTATTTTATAACTTCTTTTTACTAAAGTCAATGTTATTTAAGCGAAGTTTTCAATAACTGACTAGAAAGTATAAAAATAAAAAGCCTATGTGTACTTCAAATGGCACATAGGCTTTTTTATTTTTAATTATTGTAATTCAATAGTTGCTCCAGCTTCTTCAAATTTAGCTTTTAATTCTTCAGCTTCTTCTTTCTTAACGCCTTCTTTAACTGCTTTTGGTGCTCCGTCTACTAAGTCTTTTGCTTCTTTTAGTCCAAGACCTGTAGCATCTCTAACTACTTTAATTACTTGAATTTTGTTTGCTCCTGCATCTTTTAATATTACATTAAATTCTGATTTTTCTTCAGCTGCTCCGGCTGCTGCTCCTCCAGCTGCTGGTGCTGCAACAGCTGCTGCAGATACTCCATATTTTTCTTCAATTCCTTTTACTAATTCTGATAATTCAACCACTGTTAAAGTGTCGATAGTTTCTAATAATTCATCAATTTTTGCCATTTTAAAATGACCTCCTTCTAATTTTTATTTTATTAAAATGTTAAGCATTTGCTTCTTTTTGAAGCTTTACTTGATCTAATGCTACTGCCAACTTGGTAATATTGCCAAGTAAAGCTCCAGCCAATTTTGCCATAAGTTCTTGTCTTGATGGTAATTTTGCTAAGGTGATAATTTCTTCTGCTGTCATTACTTTTCCATCTATAATTCCACCTTTAATTTTGTAAAAATCATTCTTTTTTGTAAAGTTATAAATTACTTTTGATGGTTCTAAATAGTCCTCTGTTCCTATAATTACTGCTGTTGGACCTTCTAATAATTCATCTAAACCATTTTCACCATTTTCATTTAATGCTCTTTTTACAATGTTATTTTTAATAACTTTATATTCAGAGTTCACATTTCTTAGTTCTGTTCTTAATTTTGTTACATCTGAAACGTTAATACCTCTATAATCTGTTAAAAGAATTACTTTTGCTTCTTTTAATTTCTCTGCTAGTTTTTTTACTTCTTCTTCTTTTTGTTTAATTATTTTCTCGCTTGCCATTTTTTCACCTCCTATAATTTTAAAAAATATCCAATTAATAATTGCCTAAAGTCCATGGGCAAAGATTAATTGGATAACTATCCGATTCTTTCCTTGCCTCGGTAAGACTTAAAATCAACAAAGATATGCTTACTTTCTTTGGCTATTATTAATTTATTTTTGATCAATATACATACTTGGTCCCATTGTAGTTGAGATTGCTACACTTTTAACATATTGGCCTTTTGCTGCAACTGGTTTTGCTTTTATAATAGCATTCATAATGGTTTCATAGTTTTCAAACAATTTACTTGTTCCAAATGATACTTTTCCAAAACCTAGGTGAATAATGTTATTTTTGTCAAGTCTATATTCTACTTTACCTGATTTAATTTCTGCAATTGCTTTTGTTACATCCATTGTTACAGTTCCTGATTTAGGGTTTGGCATTAATCCTTTTGGTCCTAATACTTTACCTAATCTTCCTACAACGCCCATCATATCTGGTGTTGCTACGATAACATCATAATCAAACCAATTTTCTTTTTCAATTTTTGGTATTAATTCTTCTGCTCCAACAAAGTCAGCTCCTGCTTTTGTAGCTTCTTCTGCTTTTGGTCCTTTTGCAAATACTAATACTCTTTGTGTTTTACCAGTTCCATTTGGAAGAACAGTGGTACCTCTTACTTGTTGATCTGCTTGTTTTGAATCAACACCTAATTTAACATGTAGTTCTACTGTTTCATCAAATTTTGTTTTTGGCATTTTTTCAATTGTTTCTAATGCTTCTTTTGCATCATACAATTTTTTTCTATCAACTAGCTTCTCAGCTTCTTGATATCTTTTACCTCTTTTCATATTTACCTCCTTTGGTTCAAGCGAAAGCTTTTATATACTTTCTCCCAATTTTTATTTGTAGTTATTTTATATTTTAGTCTACTACTACAATACCCATAGACCTTGCAGTTCCTGCAACCATACTCATTGCTGCTTCTAGTGATGCTGCATTTAAGTCTGGCATTTTTTTCTTTGCAATTTCTTCTACTTGCGCTTTTGTTATTTTTGCAACTTTATCCATATTAGGTTTTCCAGAACCTTTTTCTATTTTTGCAGCTTGTTTAATTAAAACTGCCATAGGTGGCTCTTTGGTAATAAATTCAAATGATTTATCTTTATAAACTGTAATAACAACTGGAATAATAGTATTTCCCATTTGTGCTGTTTTGTCATTGAATTGTTTTACGAAATCCATAATATTAACACCACTTGCACCCAATGCTGGACCTACTGGTGGAGCTGGACTTGCCTTTCCTGCTGGAATTTGTAATTTAATTACACTTCCTATTTCTTTTTCTGCCATGTTTAGCACCTCCTTTTAAGTTTAAAATATGTATATTAATCTAAAAAATATAGATAATAAGCTATTTATTTTATTTTTTGAACTTGTGAAAATTCTAGCTCTACTGGGGTTTCCCTTCCAAACATAGATACTAATACTTTTACTTTATGTTTTTCTTTGTTAATTTCTGTTACAGTACCTGTAAAGTCGGTTAATGGACCATCCATAATACGAACAGATTCATTGACATCATAGTCTACATTAACTTCTGGTTTTTCAAAGCCCATTTTCCTAATTTCTTCATCTGTTAATGGAATTGGATCTGTTCCAGAACCAACAAAGCCTGTAACACCTCTTGTATTTCTTACAATATACCAAGTTTTTTCTGTTACAATCATTTTAATTAATACATACCCTGGAAAAACCTTTTTTAGGTTTGTTTTTCTTTGACCTTCTTTAATTTCTATTTGCTCCTCCATTGGAACAATAATTTCAAAAAAGAATTCTTCTAACTCCCTATTTTTAATGGTTTTTTCTAAGTCTGTTTTAACTTTATTTTCATACCCAGAATAAGTATGTACTACATACCATCTTGGTATTAATTCTTCTTTTTCTTGAGACATTTTTTAAGCCTCCTTATTTTATTCATTTACAGTATTATTGGTAGCTTGGTTATTGTTTGTAGTAGAGTTTGTTTGTTCATTTGCCTGTGTATTATTATTTTGTGTATTGTTTGTAGTTTCATTGTTGACTGTATTTTGTGATTCTCCATTTACAGCATTATTTGTTGTTTGTTCATTATGAGATTCCACAAAACCTTTTATTTTATCAATTCCATAACTGTTCATACTTTCAAATGCTAAATCAAGTACAAATACAATAACAGCGGTAATTAGTACAATAGTAATAACGGCAATAGTATTGTTAACAAGTTGTTTTGGTGTTGGCCAAATTACTCTTTTCAATTCTGCCTTGAAATCTTTAAAAAAATGTTTATTTTCTTTTTTTTCTTTATCTGTTACATCTTTAGGCATTTTCTTTTCCCCCTCAATAAGGTTTATTTTGTTTCTTTATGTGTTGTACGTTTTTTGCAGAATTTGCAATATTTAACAACCTCTAGTCTATCTGTATTGTTTTTTTTGTTTTTTTCAGTTAAATAATTTCTTCTCTTACATTCTGTACATTCTAATGTAATTGGTTCTCTTGCTCCCTTTGCAGCCATTTAACACACCTCCAGCTTATTTTGCTTTTTGATTTCATTTTTTTAAGCGTATGCTTCTTGCATACGCTTAATTATTCTATCATCTTTTTCCTTATATGTCAACCTTTGTCATTTATTTTTTAGCAATTATTTTTTTGGCACCCTTTTTTGACATTTTAAGACCTTATCATTTTACTATTTTCTAAGTGCTCTATTTCTCTTTTGTATTTTACTTATCCTTTTTATCGCCTTTAAGGCTTAGGGCTACAATTCAAAAGTGGTCTGAACGCAACAGTGTAGATGCTATTGACAGCATCAAACATGTTCCTGTTGTCGTAGGGGTTAACGCCGCCATAACAGTTACCACCTCTACAGGCGCAAGGGTAATCAGAGCCCTCATATGTGTAAGAGGAGTATTCTGTTGACCATTCATAGGTGTTTGAGACCATATCATGAATGTTACAAGCTATATCATTATTTGCTCCTGTGTTTGCTAAACTACTGTTATTTGAACTTTGAGTTGCATAACTTTCTTTTCCATCTGCATACGTTTGTATAAATATGATTGCTGTATCCCATGCATAACTATTGACTAAATCACTTTTTACTACTCCACTTTGATACATGTTTTTTGATACTTTTGATGCATTTGCTTGTGTAATCCAATTCCACAATGTTCCTTCTACATAATTCATACTTCCATCACTTTGTGTTCTAAATGCTGTCGATGGCTTAGATAATGGCTTCGCATTTACTAATTTTTCTTCTTCTGTACTTTTTGTACTGTCATATCCACTTCCATAACTTGCTGTATATCTTGCTATATAATAGCCTCCATTTGCCTCTGCATTTTTTAAGAAATTTCCTAAATCATCTGCTATTTCATTTTTTCCTGCTATCTTTTCTGTTAATTCCATATGATATAAACCTATTTGATAACTCTCTTGATATTGTAAATCTGTTTGGGTTGCACCTTCTGCTTTTTTATACTGAGCTA
>CANSJB010000005.1 GCA_947647115.1 uncultured Clostridium sp.
GTATTACAAAAAGAAGGAGATACAGAAAAAGTAAAAGTACCAGTACCAAAAGGTTTTACAGTATCAGGAGTTACAAGTGAAAATACGATAGATAATGGCCTAGTAATTTATGAAGGGCTAGATGCAGTAACAGATAGTAATGTAGAAACAGCAAGAAATACCAGAAATCAATTTGTATGGGTACCAGTACCAGAGCCAAGTGAGATGTATGGAGTAACAACAGAGGGAAAATATTTAGGAAAGTTATATGATTTTGGAAGTAGCTCATCATCAAAGAACCCACCAGTAGCATATAACTGGACAGAAACAGAAGGAAAAATAAGTTGGACATCAGCAACTGGATATCGAGAGCCAGATGTAGTAACAGACTATGATAATACAGCAAGTAATTATACAAATGCAGGAATCAAAGATAAGAATGGAAATGCTATCACAACAGCAGAAGAGTTTAAAGCACAATTAGAGGATGAATTTAAAAATATGATAAAAAGTGTCATAAGATATAAAGGGTTTTATATAGGAAGATATGAAACAGGAAGTTGGCATGCAGAAGATAAAAAAGCAAAAGTAATTAAAAATAATAGTGATATAGTAGCAATAAGCAGTTCAGATAACGAGGCAACCTGGTATGCTTATTATCAAAAAAGTAAAGGCATCGTAGAAGGAAAAACCAGTATGATATGGGGAAGTCAATGGGATGCTTGTATGAAATGGTTTTTAAGTCAAGGAGGAGATAAAGCAACCTATGTAACCAATAGTACAGGAAAAGGAAATTATAGTGGAACAAATGGAAATGCACTTATTCCAACAGGTTCAAATGACGATTATAGTGTTTGTAACATTTATGACATGGCAGGAAATGTATGGGACTGGACGCTAGAAGCCAGCGGCACTGAACATCGTATGCGTCGGCGGAGGCAATTGTGATAGTGTGGGAACTAAACGTCCAGCTTTTGATAAAATTGATCGCTATCCAACTAACAGTGAAATTTTCATTTGTTCGCGTTCTGCTTTAATATTGTAATATTGAAATGATTTTATAAATAGAATAAAAAAACTATACAGATTTAAAGCTGTATAGTTTTTTGACATTAATTTTTTTATACTTTTGGTTGCATACCTAAAAGTTCATCTGCTTGCTCTTGAGTTAAATACTCATTTTCAACCATGGTAAAAATAACCTTCTTTTGCCTTGATAAAGTAAGGTTTAAATTAGCAGTAGGAGCATATACACTAGGAGCATTAGGAATACCAGCAAGCATGGTTGCCTCATAAAGTGTCATATCTTTAGCTGGTTTATCGAAATAGCCCTGACAAGCTTCTTCTACCCCATAGTAGCCATCACCAAAATAAATTGTATTAATGTAAAACTCTAAAATATCATCTTTTTCATAGCTTTTTTCTAAGTCAGATGCCATAAATATTTCAGCAATTTTACGATACATAGCATTAGTATCATTAGAAATAAAGTATAAGTTTTTAGCAACTTGCTGCGAAATGGTACTTCCTCCTTCTAAAAATTGTTTAGAGCGAATATTCGTAACAGTAGCTCTTGCAATAGCAATTAAATCAATAGGCCCATGTTTGTAAAAACGGTGGTCTTCTACAGAGACGACAGCATTTTTATAACCTACTGGTAAGGTTTCTAAAGCTACATAATTTTTATCCTGTTTTACTTTTTCAATTTTATCACTTAAGCTAATTGTATCTAAGGCATCTTTATACATACAATAGCCTTGATATACAATAAAACCACCAACTGCTAAACCAATTACTAAAATTAATATTAAAATTCGTACAATCCACTTTTTCATATTTTCCTATGTTCCTCCTTATATAGTATGTAAAAATATTATGTATTAGTTTTTTATAAATCGTATAATTTTATTATACCATTTTTATTTCAAAAAGCTATTAAAATTTTCTTAAATTTCACTTGACATTTTTAGTCAATTTTCTATATAATTTTTAAAGAATATTTTTAAAATTGAAAAGGGTACTGTAAAGTACGAATTTAATTTTTAGGTGATAACAATTGGAAACAACAAAAGAAGAACAAAGTAATATACGATTATATCCCATTTATAAAATGATTTCATGGGATTTACTATTTTATTATTCTATTAACTTTTTATTTTTAACACAGGTAAAAAATATTAGCGCCTCTGATGTATTATTAGGAGAGGCTTTTTATCCGTTGTTTAAATTTTTGCTGTTAATGCCACTAACTGCTTTGATTGCTAAGATGGGAAAAAGAAAAAGTTTAATTTTTGCCAATTTTGTAAATGCACTTTCTATTTTTTGTTATCTCATTGCTCAAAACTTTACCTATGTTGTAATTGGTCAATTCTTTTCAGCAATTGCCTTTGATATAAAGGGAATTGCTGAAACAAATTTATTATATGATAATCTACCCAAAGGAGAAAATAGGGGAGCCTTATTTTCTAAAATAGATGGCAGAGGGCTTTCATGGTACTATTATATAGATGCTATTACTGCTATTGCATCTGGTTTTTTATATGTTGTTAATGGTTATTTGCCTATGGCACTTAGTTTAATATTTTGTTTAATATCTACCTTTTTAGCATTTAAATTTCAAGATACAGGAAAAAAAGAGGAAAACCAAATGGCAAATTCTAAAACCTACCTAAAAGACTTAAAACACTCTTTTAAATATATGTTACAATCTGATAGATTAAGGTATTTGATGTTATTTGGTGCTATTTTTTCAGGGCTGCTATCTACTTTAGTTAGTTTAAGAAGTGGTGTACTTGAGCAAATAGGGGTATCAGAGCAATATTTTGGTGTGATATTTGCTATTTTAGGAATGATATCAGGAATTTCTGCTAAAAACCAAGCTAGAATTCATAATCGATATAAAAATAAAACACTGGCTATTTTAGCTATTCCAACTACCATCTCTTGTATATTTATTGGCTTTTTTGCCTTGGGGAATTTTCCTTTTATGATTATGGTTACTTTAATGTTACTCATGTTTTTAATACACTATATTGCAAGGGCACCTTTTTATACTTTAATTAAAAGGTATTTAAATAATTTTACAACCTCTTCTTTAAGGGATAAAATAAGCTCTACTTATAATTTAATAGAAAGTATTACAAGAGCAATCATTGCATTAATTGCTTCTAAGTTATTAAACATGACAACACCATCTAGTACGATTATGGTAGTAGGGTGTATTATTACCATTGCAGCTGTATTATTGCTAGACAAAATGAGCCATAAAGTAGGGTTAAAGCCAGAAGAATACAAAAAAAGTGAAATTGAATTTTTAGAAATAAAATAGGAAAATCAATTGACAAATTTTATAACTTAATAGATAATAAAGTAAGAAAAAATTACTTACAAAGGATATAGAAAAATACTAAGGAGGAATTTACAATGTATGTATTTAATCGCATTACAGTAAACCCACAATTACCAAAAAGAATTGAAAAATTATCAGAAATTAGTTATAACCTTTGGTGGTCTTGGAACACAGAATTTTTAAGGTTGTTTAAGCAATTAGATATTGATTTATGGGAAAGAGTAGGTAAAAACCCAGTTAAATTTTTAAAATTAGTAACACAAGAAAAGCTAGAAGAAGCTTTGCAAAATGCAGAGTTTTTAAAAGCATATGATAAGGTAGTAGCTAATTTTGAAGATTATACCAATAGCAAAAATACATGGTTTGCTAAAAAATATGCCAATAATCGTAGCAATTTAATTGCGTACTTTTCAGCAGAGTATGGGCTTGACCAAGTGCTTCCTATCTACTCAGGTGGACTTGGTATTTTATCAGGTGACCATTTAAAATCAGCAAGTGATTTAGGAATACCACTAGTAGCAATAGGGTTATTATATAAAAATGGCTATTTTCACCAAAAAATAAATGGTAACGGTGTACAAGAAACCGAATATTATAATATTGATGTAGAAAACTTGCCATTAACGAAAGTAAAAGACTGTAATGGGGAAGATATTTTAGTTAGTATACAACTACCAAAAAAGAAACTATATTTAAAAGCTTGGAAAGTAAAGGTAGGTAGAGTAGAATTATATTTATTAGATTCAGACTTAGAAGAAAATTTGCCAGAATACCGTGAAATAACCAAAACCCTTTATGGTGGTGACCAAGAAATGAGAATTAAACAAGAAATTGTACTTGGTCAAGGTGGAGTAGCAATGCTAAAAGCACTAGGCTATAAACCAACTGTATATCATATGAATGAGGGACATTCTTCTTTCCTTATTCTAGAACTTATTTATAGTTTAATGAAGGAAAAGAAAATATCTTTTAATTTAGCAAGAGATATTGTATCTTCTCAAACTGTATTTACAACTCATACACCAGTTCCAGCTGGTAATGATATTTTTCCACTTAGTTTAGTAGAAACCTATTTCAAAGGTTTTTGGGATAAATTAGGTATTACAAAACAAGAATTTTTACAAATGGGGATGAAACCACAAGCACCATTAGATAATGGTTTTAATATGGGAATATTAGCTTTAAAAGTAGCTGGAAAGAAAAATGGTGTAAGCAAACTACATGGGGCTGTTTCAAGAGAACTATTTGGTGAAGTTTGGCCAGATATTGCAGCAAATGAGTCACCTATTACTTATGTTACCAATGGAATTCATACTTGCTCATGGCTTGCTCCAAATTTGAAAAAGTTATATAATAAATATCTAATTCCTTATTGGCAAGATAAAATTTATGATGATGAAGTATGGAAAAAAATAGTGGATATACCAAATAAAGAACTATGGCAAGCACATCAAGATAGAAAAGTTAAAATGCTAGAAATGGTAAAAAATAATACGATTGAACGTTTAAGAAGAAGCGGATATCCATATCATGAAATTATGAATATGGTTTCTTGTTTAGACCCAAATGCACTAACTATCGGTTTTGCAAGAAGATTTGCAACTTATAAAAGAGCTACTTTAATATTTAAAGATTTAGAAAGAATTACACAAATTTTGAATAATCAAAATCGTAAGGTGCAAATCATTTTTGCAGGTAAAGCACATCCAGCAGATAAAGAAGGGCAAGACTTAATTAAATATATTCATGAAATTTCTATGAAACCACAATTTAAAGGTAAAATATTTATTCTAGAAAATTATAACATTGCTATGTCAAGCTATTTAATTAGTGGTGTAGATGTATGGCTTAATACTCCAAGAAGACCAATGGAAGCATCTGGTACGAGTGGACAAAAAGCATCTGTTAATGGTGTTATAAACTTTAGTATATTAGATGGTTGGTGGGCAGAAGGCTATAATAGTAAAAATGGCTGGATGATAGGACAAAACACAGAATATCCAGACTATGAAACACAAGATAGAGCCGATAGCCAAAGTATTTATGATACCTTAGAAAATAAAATTATTCCAATGTATTATGATAAAGATCAAAATGGTGTATCTGTTAAATGGATGCAATATATGAAAGAATCAATAGCCTCTACTGGTGGTAAATATAGTACCTCTAGAATGCTTACAGACTATGTAGATAAATTATATATGCCACTTTGCAATTTATATAATAATTACTATACTGACTTAGAAAGAGTAGGAGAATTTACAAAATGGAAAGAAAATGTATGTAATAATTGGGATAAAATAGACATTATGCAAGAAAACAATTTAGATAATATTACAATGGATGCTGGAAATAATATTGAAGTAAGATGTAGTATTAAGTTGCCAAATATTAAAGAAGAAAATATAGAAGTGCAAGTATACTATGGCAGAATTGATGACAATGGAGTAGTAGATGATATTAGTATTATCCCAATGGAATTAGAAAGTACTAATGAAGAAGAAAGAACCTATACTTATCAGGCAAAAGTTAACTTGGTAAATGGTGGAAATTATGGATATACCTTCAGAGTAATGCCAAAACATGAAATGATATTAGATAAAGAAAACCTAAATTTAATTAAGTGGATTACAAAATAACAAATGAAAAAAGCATTATAATTATCTTTTTTTAGAAGATGTTATAATGCTTTTGAACCCCAAAATAGTTACAAGGAGGAATAAACATGAAAAAAACAAAAATTATTTGTACATTAGGACCAGCAGTAGATGACCCTACTGTTTTAGAAAATTTAATTTTGGCAGGAATGGATGTTGCTAGAATTAATTTTTCTCATGGAAATTATAAAGACCAAGAACCAAGAATAGAAAACTTTAAAAAGGTCAGAGAAAAAACAGGAAAGCCAGTAGCGCTGCTGTTAGACACAAAAGGACCTGAAATTAGAATAGGAAAATTTGAAACAGGTAAAATAGTATTAAATCCCGGTGATATTTTTACTTTAGTAAACGAAGAAATTTTAGGAAATCAAGAAAAAGTTTGTATTACCTATAAAAACTTACATAATGAAGTAGAAGTAGGTACTAGTATTTTAATCAATGATGGACTTATTAAAATAGAAGTAATGCAAATTAAGGGAACAGATATTATATGCAAAGTAATAGATGGAGGGGAATTAACCAATACAAAAAGTATTAACATACCAGGGATGGAAATTAATTTGCCAAGTCCAACAGATAAAGATATAGAAGATATTATCTTTGGTATTCATGCTGGCTTTGATTATATTGCAGCTTCTTTTGTACGTACAGCTCAAGATGTATTAAATATTAAAAAAGTATTACAAGAAAATGGTGGAGAACATATTAAAATTATTTCTAAAATAGAAAATAGGCAGGGAATTGATAATTTTGATAGTATTTTAGAAGTTTCTGATGGCATTATGGTAGCTAGAGGAGATTTAGGAGTAGAAATTCCGATGGAAGAAGTGCCTATTTGTCAAAAAGAATTTATAGCTAAGTGCAATAAGGCTGGTAAACCAGTTATTATAGCAACACAAATGTTAGAATCTATGATTCACAGCCCAAGACCAACAAGGGCTGAGGTAAGTGATGTAGCAAATGCAGTATATGATATGTCTAGTTGTATAATGTTGTCACGGAGAGTCAGCAGCAGGGGAATACCCAGTAGAATGTGTACAAACAATGGTAAAAATATGTGAGTCAATTGAAAGTTCTATTAAGTATTGGAAAAGATTTAAGAAAAAAGAGCGTAATTGTGAAAATGCAGATTATGAATATAACTTAAATTACTCTACTTGTTCTACAGCAATGGACCTATGTGCAAAAGCTATTTTTGCTTATACAGATACAGGAAGAACTGCTAAAATGATAGCAGGTTTTATGCCACAATGCCCAATTTATGTTATTACCTCTAATAAAGAAATAGACAGGCAATTATCTATGGTATGGAATACCTATACCATTTTAGTAGAGGCAAAAGATAGCATTGATGAAATGATAGATGATGGTATTAAAATAGCCAAAGAAAAACAATATATAGAACCAGGAGATATTGTTGTAATTGCAGGAGGTGCTTCTATTTTAGCAGGACATAAACATGCTAAATTAAATAAAACAATTGGAGGAGTACTAAAGGTTTAAACATAATATTGCTAATAATAAAAAGCTTGTTCTAACAAAAAAAGACAGAGCAGGCTTTTTCTTTGTTTTTTGACACATTTTTTTACTTTTTGTCATAAAATGTAGTATAAACTAAAAATAAGGAGGAAAATAAAGCATGTTTAATAGGTATAGAAAATGTTGTTGTCAAAACCATTATAATCCAGAAGTAATTGAAACAATATGTAATCATGTAGGCGTAAATGCTGAATATGCCCAAGCAAATACTATGGGTTGTGGTTGTGGCTGTGGTTGTGGTTGTAACAATAGCAATGATACAATGGACTGTGGATGTGGCTTTGATGAAGAGCCAAGTGTATTTCCATTAAATCCAATGCTTGCACAAAGTTATGTTCCAATACAAGAAATGGATAAAACTTTTACACCATGTTGTGGCTTAAAAATGGGAACTATTTTTCCAGAATTAGTAAGCCCCTATATGCCAGGTCAAAGTATTATGGAAAATGAATATTTAAGAAATACAAATAAAATTGGGGAGGGATGTAATAAATGTTAGGTTCTGATAATGAAAATAGACATTGTGGCTGCATGGGAAATAATTTAGCAGATTGTGACTGTAACTATGCTCCTCAAGGAATTAATGCTGCATTTGGATATAATACAGCAGCTATGAAAGAGCAAGACAATAATTGTGGTTGCAATTGTGGATGTGAGCAAGAGCATGAACAATGTTGTGATGAAAAAGCAAGAATAAGAGAAGAAATGATTGGGGAAATTAAATGTTTGAATTTTGCAATTATTGAATTAGGCTTATATTTAAATACCCATCATGATGATCAAAAAGCAATTTGTTTGCATAAGGAATATTGTAGACAATTAAAAGAGTTAAAAGATAAATATCAAAGAATTTATGGACCATTAAGTATTTACTATCCATGTAATAAATGGAGATGGCTAGAAGAACCATGGCCATGGGAAGGAGGAATGAAGTAATATGTGGACTTATAATAAGGTATTAGAATACCCAGTAAAAATAAAATGCCCTAATGCAAAACTTGCAAAATTTATTATATCTCAGTATGGTGGACCAGATGGAGAACTTGCAGCTTCTCTTAGATATTTGAGTCAAAGATTTGGTATGCCAGACCAAATTGCAAAAGCAACTTTAAATGATATTGGAACTGAAGAATTAGCTCTATGATGTTGTCAATAGCTAAAGACATTAATTACAAATTAGCTATTGACTGTAAAATGTTATATTAATGAATTTACAATTTTATGTAAATATGTTATAATTTAATAGTACCTAAAATTTTTTGTTTCAAATCTTGCTAATTAGCAAGTAGAAAGGGTGACATAATGATTAAATGCATGCCCATTGTAACAGCTTTTGATAATCGTAAAATGGCTATCCATGTAGTTATTGTGGATACCAACCTTAGCCCTGATACCAGTTATCCTACATATGGTGGTGGTCATCTTGCCATTGGAAAAAAGGTTGGCGAAGCAAGTTTAATAATGCAGAATTGTAGAGAGATATGGGAGCACACGGATACTGATATCATGTATCTTGGGGGATATCGGTATGATGGTAAAGAGTTTACTGTAGAAATAGAAGAAAGTATCGAAGAGGCATGTGTCGAGGCAGCTAAGGAAATTTGGTTTCGGGGATAGCAATATCCCCGTTTATAATTAAATCTTAGATAGCTTAGGAAATATATGTAATTCAAAATTTGTTGGGTCTGCATCCTTTTTTATAGCTTTTTCTGTTTTTAAATATGTAATTTTAGCAATTATACTTTTTAGTAACATATTTTTATCTTCAACATTTTCTAACTTATCATATAAATCAATTACATTTTCTAATTTAGGTATTATAGTTTCTTTTTCATCTCTTATCTTAGTATTTTTATTTAACAGTTCAGTATATTCTTTTAGTTTATTTTCTAAACTTTCAATTTCTTCTTTTATAGATTTAGAACGATTGATAAATTCATCTTTACTGTAAATTCCATTTTCTAAAAAATCATAAACTTTACCAAGTTTAGCATTTTCTTTTTCTAATTCTTTTTTAGTAGAAATAATAGATTTTTCAATTAGTTTATTATTTTCAGTATTTGAGTTATCCTTAATTTCATAATCTATTTTATAATTTTCAAGCCATATTTTTAATGCTTCAATTATCTTGTTTTCTACGATATAAAGCTTAGAACTTACATTATCACATTTTGAATTAGAACATATAAGTGTTGCAGGTTTGCTAGCTTTTGTATAAGGTCTTCTTTGCATAGGTTTGCCACATTTTTCACAAAATACTAAACCAACTAATGGATTTTGAATACTATTACTATGTTTCACTTTAGGGGTATTTAGTTTTCTTTTTTCCTGAACTAATTCCCAAGTTTTAATATCAATAATAGGTTCATGCAATCCATCATAAATTAAATAATCTTGATTACGAGGTCTTGAAATGATAATATGTCCATTTTTTGTTTTCTTTTTTTGTTTCCTTCTATTCCAAACGATTTTACCAATATAGGTAGGATTAGAAAGAATATCTTTTACAGAAGAAATCGTCCATTCATTTGAAATTCTAGGTTTCAAATTCATATCATTTAACTGTTTTACAACTGAATTTATAGTATTATTTTCAAAAGTATATAATCTAAAAATTTCTTTCACAATAGGTGCTTCATCTTGATTAATAGATAAGGTATATCCTTTTGAATCTTTTAACTTTACTCTATCATAACCAAAAGGAGCAATATTTCCTACAAATTTACCTTCAGAAACAGACATTTCACGACCTCTTTGCAAACGTCTATTGATTGTTTTATATTCTCGCCTAGACATAAATAAGCCAAACTCAAAGTATTCTTCATCAAACTCATTATCTGGGTCATAAGTTTTTAAAGGTGTAATAATCTTTGTGTGAGAATACTTAAAAGCTTTTAAAACTCTTCCTTGGTCAGCTGTATCACCACGAGCAAGTCTTTCTACTTCAACAACTAAAACACCAGTCCATTTTTCATTTTCAACATCTTTAAGAAGTTTTTGCATTTCTTTTCTTTCACTAATTGTTTCACCACTTACAACTTCTCTATAAATTTTTGAAATGTGTAAATTTCGTTTTTCAGCTAGAGTAGTTAAGATTTTTTCATGTCTTACTAAAGTTTCGCCTTCTCCATATTTTTCAGATTCTATATCTTCTCTTGATTTTCTTAAATAAATTGCATATGTGCTTTGGCTTAGCACAATTCCTCCTTTCCTTGTAACTTGTCTTTAACTTGTAATCAATTATAGATGTAATTGCAACAAATTACAACAAAGAAGGTTTTATTTTTCTTATTAAATTAACAATAACATTATCTATATATTCTTTTTGAGTAGCTATATTTTCTACAATGTAATCATCATAAAATTTCACTTTAGTATTTTCAATCGTATGTTCTTCTAATAACATATAAATCGCCTCTTTAAAATTTATGAGAAAAGCATAAAAAACAGAATTAAAATTTTATAGATAATTTGAAATTGATAGAACAGTAATAAAAAATATTTTTAGTGATGGAGAACTAGATAAAAATCAAGGATGATGATAGATTTTTAAAAGGTGGCAAAGTAAATGCACATAAAGAAGCAATAGAAAAAACTGAAAATGAATATGAAAAATTCAAAGTGAAGCAAGATATGCAATATATTTTTAGTATGGATGAAATGTATCAAAGATATTTAGAGGAAAGTAAAAAGTTCACTAAGTGTATTAAAGTGCTTGGTGGATTTTTTATTATGGAATAAAAAAACATATTCTTCATAAAATTATTAATGGAGGTAGTTTAGATGGATAATACTAAAATAAGAAGTTATCAAATATTAAGTGCCATTTTTGTATGTATAGTTGGCACTTTATTACATTTTACATATAAGTTTTTTGGGGAAAATAGCTTTGTGACATCATTTTCTGCAGTTAATGAAAGTGTGTGGGAGCATTTAAAGTTATTATTCTTTCCTTTGTTACTTACTACAATTATTGGTTATTTTTATATAGGAAAAAATGTACCTAATTTTTTGTGCTCAAAAACTCTAGGGATAATAACAGCTATGCTATTTATTGTTATATTTTTCTATACCTATACAGGAATTATTGGAAAGAGCATTTTATTTATTGATATAGCTTCATTTTTTGTTGCAGTTATATTAGGAGAGTATTTAGCTTATAAACTTATGATTAGTAATTTTGAATGTAATAATATAATAGCCATAATTATTTTGTCAGCTATATTAATAGGTTTTATAGTATTTACGTACTTTACTCCTAAGATAGAAATTTTTAGAGATCCAGTAACCAATCAGTATGGAATTACTAAAAATATAGAATAAACTAAAATTAAGTATGTGTAATTTTTGCACATATTTTTTATTTTTAAAAACGAAATTTTACAGCCAATAGCACTAATTTTTTTGCCAACAAGTCTGCATATAATGGTTTGTAAGAAATAAATCTCTAACATAACCATTTTTGAGTGACATCATCATGGAACAGAAGAACTAGCACACTTAGAAATAGTAGGAAGTATAGTACACCAATTAACACAAGGTTTAAGTGCAGAAGAAATGAAAGCAGCAGGCTTAGGTGCATATTATACAGACCATGGGGTGGGTTGGGAATATATCCTAAAAGAATTTAAATAAAAAATTGATTCAAAAAATTAAAAATTTCTTTTTTATGAACTTCAAAAAATAAAAGGGACATATCTTCCAATATATGGAGTATCTTTTATCGAATATATAGTAGAATATATTTCATTTACAACTCTATTAGCATAGTTAGTGGAAATCTTTAATGTGAACTCTGTAATATTTTCAATATTACTTTGAGATCTATTCGATATTGAGATTTCCATATTTTTGCATCAACCTCGCTTTCGATTCTTCAATAGTCATAACGCTACCATTTTTTATATCATCTTCACTTTCTTTTAAAGATATAAAGAAAATTAAATTATATATAAAATCGTATAGAGTATTTTCTTGTGTATTAACTTGACTTAAAGTTTTTTTCATAAAATCCATTTTGATGACCTCCTTTTAATTTGGATTTTTGTTTTCAAGCATTTCTTTAAGTGTTTTGTAATTAAAATGCTTATCAGTACCTGGAATAATAGTTGTTTCATCTTCACCATATCTTTTAATATATTCCATCATAAGTTTAAATACCATTTCAGTTGGTTCTAAACCATCGAAATAATCTTCTGGTACAGAGTTAACAATATCTATCATTCGTTGCTTTACATCTGCCATATATTTAACTCCTTTTTTTAAAAAATTCTAATAATAGTATAGCACAAATTAATTTAAAATTCTATTGTTTTTAGAAATTCCAATGAATAATAACATCTTGTGACTTAGTTTTTTTGTCTTTTTCTCCAATTTCAATATAATCTATAAAGCTATTAATAATATTATAATTAAGTTCTTTAAAATCTTTAAAGTGATTAATTATTTTTTCTTTTTGTTCTTTTATAAATTTACTGTTTAATTCTTTTTCCTTTAAATTAGATAAATCATTTTCGACTTTTGTTAATTCATTTTGCTTGCTTGACTTATCAGATAGGAAAGAGGCGTTTAAATCTTCAAACACATCTTCTGGAATTTTTCCATTTACCTTGTTTAAATATAATTCTTTTATTGCTCTGTTTATATCTTCCATTTCTTTTGAAAGTAATGGAACCTTATTTTGTAATAATTTAATCTTATTCAAGTTATCATTTGAAACAAATAAATCATCTGATATATTATCAAAATTATAAAATGCTAAAATTTTCTCTTTAATTTTTTCAGTTACTAATGCTTTTAAGTTTTCATACCCAATAGAATGTGAAGTACAAGTTCCATATAACTTTTTAGAGCCTTTACAAGAAAAATAGATGTAGCCTCTATCATTTTGGCATTTATAAAGTTTTGTTCCACAATCTAAACATACTAGCTTATTAGCAAATATATGAACTTCGCCATTTTTACATCTTCTTGTTTTGCTTTTGAAAGTTTCTTGAACTTTATAAAATTGTTCTTTAGTAATAATAGGTTCGTGAGTATTTTCTACAATAATCCATTCTGATTTAGGCTGATTTACCATTTTTTTAGATTTATAGCTTACTTTTTTATTATAACCTTGTACTAAATTACCAATATAAACTTCGTTTTTTAGTATTTTACTGATTGTAGATTCGCACCAATAGTCAATATTTTTACCTTCATTTTTAAAATTAATTCCTTGTGATTGTTTATATTGAGTTGGTGTTAAAATACCTTTGTTGTTTAATATTTGAGCGATTTTAGTAACACCAGTTCCTTGTTCGTAAAGATTAAAAATTAATTTAATAACATCAGCAACTTCTGTATCAATAACAAGTTTATTTTTATTCTCTAGACTTCTTTCATAACCATAACACACAAAAGAGCCAATATGTAATCCTTGCTTTCTTTTGCTATCAAATGTCTTTCTGATATTTTCTGATAAATCCTCTAAATACCACTCATTAACCAAACCATTGATTTGTCTTGATTTCTTATTTCCTTTATCTAAAGTATCAACATGGTCTACAAGACTTACAAATCTAATATTCCACTCAATAAATTTATTGTGTAGGTATTTTTCAACTATTTCCATATCACGAGTAAATCTACTTTGTGTTTTACAAAGTACAATATCAAATTTATGGCTTTTAGCATCTTCTAATAATTTATTAAATTCAGGCCTGCAACTATCGATTCCAGAATAGTCCTCATCACAGTAAATGTTATAAATATCCCAGGCTTCTTTCATTGCATAATTAATTAGCATAGATTTTTGATTTTGGATACTTTGACTTTCATCGTTTTCATGAAGCTTGTCATCATCTTCACGAGAAAGCCTGCAATAAATTGCCACTCTCATAAGTTTATCCTCCAATTGGTAAACTACTCATTTGGTAGTACTCCATTAAAAACAAGTAGTTTTAATCAACAATCTTTGCAAATTCATTTACAATTAATCTATTAACAATATTATTGATATATTTTGTAATATCATCTATATTTTCATATTTGTTCTTTTCAATAACATTAAAATTAACTTTTTTGCACATAACAAGTTCCTCCTTTTGCAAGAGGTACAATACTCCTGCCATATTAATTCATATTCAAAAGGGCTTGTATTTGTGCTAAAAAAATAAAGCACCTTTTATAATCTTGGCTTTAAAATAAAAATCTAAAAGCAATGGTGCGTGTGTAGAAAATATTTGATTTAAGTTGTATATTTACATAAATTATGATATAATACATGCAGTTTTTGGTATTATACCAGATTTAATAATCTCCTTTTGGAGTTTACATATAGGAAACCGAGGCATCTTAGTTATTATTGAAAGGAGAAATGATTATGCCGATAATTGGAACTATTTCGAAGAAAAACATTGAAGCTGAGTACAACACTATCAAGGAGCTTCAGGAGAAATGTGAGTCCTGTAAACTGTTTAAGAAAAAAACGGCGGATGACGTTTTTATCTACACAGTTCACAGTGATTACATCACCAAGGACGGATATGCTATGGTTGCTATTGCAAGATATGGCGATACCTATGCAATTCATCCGCCTAAATATCTCACTGGAGAACAGTGGTGTGTTCTCGAATTTTTGTTGAGAAACGTTGAACCTAAGGAAAAACTGGTGGTTTTTTCTCAGGAGACTTTCGAGAACTTAGAAAAGTACAGCTACGGCAGACAGTTAGACGTTCAGTTGTACGTTTAATATTCAAAGAGGAATCGACAATAACTTTAGAGTTTTTGTCGGTTCTTCATTTTATTTTATAATTTAATAGTTAATTATTTTTGCCCTCACAATCAATTTTAAGTGGAATAAATAGGATAGATAACAAACACACGCCACATGGAGTAGGCGTATATCCACAAGCAGCGGCAGGTTGGCCATTTAGTGCATCTGTATTAGCAGTAAAGGGAGACCCCATAGCAGATCTTCAAGAAGATTTAGCAGCAGAACAAAAAGCACGTGCTACCTATGAAAAATTAATTGATTTATGTAGTGATGATCCAGATGTTGTAGACCCTCTTCGTTTCTTAAGAGAAAGAGAAATTGTTCACTTCCAAAGATTTGGAGAAGCATTAAGAAATGTACAAGATAGATTAGCTGAGAAAAGATTTTTTATGAATGATAACAAGTGTATAAATAACAATATGATGCAAAATAATATGCCAAGCAACGATTGTGGTTGTGATAGATAAAAAAAGACTGAGGGCTCTTATTTTAGAGTACCTCAGTACATTCTTTCATCTGCTTTTATATAATTTGTTATAAACTATCATCATATTGCATAAACCAGCTACCTATATGAATTTTTTGATAACCTATATTTTCACCAGTTTCAGAAAAGAAAGCTTTGTTATAAGCAATTACTTTATATCCCAGTCCCCAATAGATTTTAGTTCCACCATCTGCAATATCAGAAATAGAAAGATGGATACAAAATATAGGGAGCTGCTGTTGTTGTACTCTAATAAAATCAACTGTAAAAAATAAGAGGGAAAAACAAGCAATCATCATAATAATTATGATATATTTATGTGGTGACTTTTTTGTTTTTAAAAATTTCATGATTTTCTCCTTTAATATAGATATCTAGAAATTATCATTTATATTTTTAGTAAGTATAGAATGGGTGGTTATTATTTTATAAATTTTCTGTACTTAATTATATAGAAAAATAAAAAAGATGTATGAAAAGCGTCAAAAAGTGTAAAAAATAATATAAGATTGAATTATATTTATATAGGCTTATTTAACAGAATAATAAAACAATTTTATTAGAAAAAATAGCTATTTAAGAAAAATTAAGATATAATAGGAAATGTAAAAGTTGTTTATTAGATAAAGTAGAGGAGGAAGATAAATTTATAGAAATGATTGATGTAGTAATTGTAGAAGATGATTTGCATTATGTAAAGAATATATTAAATACGGTTATAAATAAATTTGATAATTTGCGTATAACTTATATTGCAACAACAGTTAAAGAAGCAATACAGATTATTCAAAATAATTACATAGATTTGATTTTTTTAGATTTAAAACTTCAAGATGATACTGGAATAAAAATAATTGAAAGAGTAAATAGTTTAACAAATACAAGAAAGCCTAATATAATAATAGTTTCAGGTGATATAGAACTGAGCAATAAAGTAGCAAAAAAATATAAAGACCTAAACATAATAAATAAATTAGCAAAAAGTGAAAGTATTTATAAAGCAATATACAACATTATTTACAAAATGAACTATTTAAATAACGAAAAAGAGATAAAACGAAAAGTTATGTATGAATTAAAAATGATAGGATATAATTTTAAACATAAAGGTTCACAATATATATTAGAAGCAATTGTTAATATATATGAAAATAATAATGTTGACCTATTAGATAATTTAGAAGAAAATGTATATAAGCATATTGCATATAAATATCATAAAAATATAAAGAATATAAAAACAAATATAATTAAAGCTACCAATTATGTTTATCTTTATCAAAATAGTGAAAATATGAAAAAGTACTTTTCATTAGATATAAAAGTTACTCCTAAATTGGTAATTTCCAATGTGCTAACAAAATTAAGAGTATACGATTAGCCAAAAAATAGTTTGTGGACTAACAAACACGAGGTATATAGGATGGCACAATTAGAACAGCAATTTGATTTTTGCTTAATCGCAAGGATATCAAAATAAAAAGCAGATGGAAGAAAATTTCATCTGCTACTTTATTACAAAAAAAGAAATGGCGACTAATTCTTCTTATTTTGGTTAAAATACTCTTAAAAAGGAGAGTATTTTTATGTTTAAACCTGAGACTATTTATTTTGAAAAAGAGATTATGAACTATCCATTAGGAAAGGAATTAATGGAAAAATATATAGACATTCCTAAAATAGAAATTGAAAATCATAATAATATTGAACAAATGAGGAAAAAATCAAATAAAGAATTTCCCTATATGAAAAGAAATTTAATTATTGGAACAAGGAAAACACATAAATTTGTACCAAATCATAAAATATCTGACTTTTTAGTACCATATACATCATCAGGATGTACAGCCTCATGTATGTATTGTTATTTGGTATGTAATTATAATAAATGTGCTTATTTACGTTTATTTGTAAATAGAGAACAAATGCTAGAAAAAATAATAAAAACCGCTAATAACTCTGATAAAAAAACAGTATTTGAAATAGGGAGTAATAGTGATTTAATTTTAGAAAATACCATTACAGGCAATTTAAAATGGACGATTGAAAATTTTAAAAATGTTCCCAATGGGTTTTTAACATTACCTACAAAATTTGATATGGTAGATGATATTTTACCCTTAAATCATAAAGGAAAGGTAATTATACGTGTAAGTGTTAATCCAAGTGAAATTATTAACAAAGTTGAGTTTGGAACTTCTAGTTTGTCTAACAGAATCCAGGCAATCAATAAATTAAAAGAAGCAGGCTATACAGTAGGAATTTTAATTGCACCAGTCATATTTGTTGACAATTGGCAAAATCTTTATTTGGAACTAATAAAAAAGTTAAATCTAGAATTATCTAAAAAGGTAAAAGAGGATGTATTTTTTGAAATTATATTTATGACATATAGTTATGTACACACTAAAATAAATGAAGAAGCTTTTCCCAATGCTATAGACTTATATGATAAAGATAAAATGACAGGAAGAGGCAGAGGGAAATATTGGTATAAAAATGATATTAGAGAAGAAGGAAAAAGATTTTTTATAGAGAAAATGCACCAGTTTTTTCCGCATAATACCATTGAGTATATTGTTTAAAATAGATACTCTTTGGTAAAAAAAGACAACTTTTTAGTTTAACTTGAAAAGCCTATTTTATTATGATATAATTACTGCTAATATAGGGATATACCTAAATAAATTGAAATTTCACTAATTAGTGAAAAGGAGTTTTCTTCTTTAACTTTTTAGTTTAACATAATGATAATAACATCTGTAAAAGTAAAAAAGGAGGCAAAAAATGGGCTTACTTGAAAGAAAGTATCATATCATTGGATGGAAAAATGGCGAAGAATACTTGATGACAGCAAGGCAATTTTATGAGCGAATTATGCAAGATAGCCGACTGAATTATGGCTGGATAACGCATGCTTCTGAAATTGTGAGAATTTGCCAAGAAAAGAGTTTTCCTAAAGAATATGCACAAAAAATAAAAATTGCTATTGTAAATTGTTTTGCCAATAAACAAATAGATGGTAATATAAGATTACCCACTGATGAAGAGGCTGTTAATTTTTGTTATAATTCTTTGGCAGATACTTCCCAAGAGGCAGATAAAGCAAGACAAAGATATTTAAGAGCAGTTATAGAAGCAATTGCTAAATATCACTTTAGGATAGTAGACTTTAATCATGCTGGGCCAACTTATACAAAACTTTGTGAAGAATGGAAAAATGAGCGGTTTGCAGAATATAGTAAGATGACATTTTTAGACTTTAAAAAGCTAAGGACAGTATTAGATGAAGACTTTGAAAAAACAATGAAAGAAAAAGAGAGACAGGGAGCTTTTAAGCAAGATGATGCAAAGCGTATGGAAGCAATGCAAAGGTTATGGGATAGTTTGAGTGCTGCTGACATGCCATAGTTTGAATGAAAAGATAAATACACTTAAGTAGAAAATTACTTAGGTGTATTTATTTTTTTAGAATTTTTATAAAAAAATTGGAAAAATAAAAAGTAAAAAATGACACATAATAATAACGAAAAAATAGTCCCATTAAACTGTTTTTTTAACATACGAAATTTACTTAAAAAATGAACTTATTTATTTCGTTTTTATAAAATTTAAAATTTAATGGAGAAAGGTAAAAAAATGAAGAAAAGTATTTATGTATTTATTGGAATTTTATTTATTTTTATGATGTTACTAACAGTAACTAATACTACTATGGCAGCAAGCTTGGACAATATAGAAGTAGAGGTAAGCAAAACTAAAATCGCACCAGGAGAAGAGGTAACTGTAACAGTAAACTTTGGAGCAAATTTAGGAGCTTATACAATTAATGCAGCTTATGATAATGCATTATTTGATTATGTAAGAGTTGAGGGAGGAGCTGCAACAAATCATACAGATAGGATAAAATTAGTTTATCCCAATACAGTAGATGCAGTTACAGCAAGAACTAGTGCAAGTATTACATTTAAAGCAAAACAATCTATTACAACCTCTAACCCAACCGACTTTGCAATTACTTTAGAAGGACTTGCAGAAACAGATCCAGCCAATACTTTTGATGATATAACAACTCCTATTAAAAAAGATGTTTTAGTAGAACCAAATTATGTTGATTATAGCTTGCTATTAAATTATACAGGAGATATTGAAAAAAATGTAGGAAAAAATATGACACTTGTTACAAGTTCTACAATGGGTAAAAATTATGACCATGTACGTTTAATTGCAGAACTTACAAAAGAACCTTCTAATGCAGCAACAGCGAAATTAATTGCTACTAATAATGATGGTACACAAATAGATTTAATACAAAATGGATGGGGAGAAGCACAAGGTTATAGCATTGGTGGTAAAGATGTAAAACAAGAACTAAAATTATTAGGAGAATTTAGTCAAGCAGGAGAATATGCCATTCATATTAAGTTAATAGATAGAGATAATTCTGATAGTGTTATTGTAGAAAAAACTTTTAATTTAAATGTAGTAGAAGAAAAAACTGTGCAAAAGCCAGATGAAACACAAACACCAAGTAAGCCAACACAAACTCAAAAACCATCACAAGATACGGAAAAATTACCAGAACAATTACCTACAACAGGTACAACACAATATGCACTTGCCATTTTTGCAATTTTTACTCTACTAGTTGGCTATTTTTTAATCAAACAAAATAAAAACAAATAATTTTGTTAAAAGTGGCTGATAAAAGCCACTTACATAAAATAAAAAAGAGGTACACTGATATGAAAAAGCAAGTTAGGTTTGTTTTATTATTTATTATAATGAGTATCATTGGTTATGTTATTTATGGCATATATCAAGAACTTAGCCTAAAAAATGGTCAGGGGCTTACAAGTCAAGAAGAAATAAAAATACAAAAAACGATAAAACAAGAAGAGCCACTAATCTATCTGAATTTAGTACCAGAAGAATATAAAGGCTATAAAGTATCTGCTAAATTAGAAATTGAAAAAATAGGACTCAATACCTATGTATTAGAACAATATAGTAAAAGTGCGATGCAAATTGCTATTACAAAATTTTTTGGACCAAATCCCAATGAAGTGCGGAAATTATTGCATAGCAGGTCATAACCATATCAAGAAAAATATGTTTTCTCAACTAAAAAAGTTACAAATAGGAGATGAAATTATTTTAACAGATAATTTACATGGAGTGGTTCGTTATGAGGTTTTTGATAAATTTAAAGTAAACCCAGATGAAACAAAAGTAGTATCTCAAAAAACACAAGGAGAAAAACAGCTAACTTTAATTACTTGTAGTGATTATTTAGCTAAAAGAATTATTGTAAAAGCAAAACAAAAAGAGGCTATATAAATAACTTATGAGAATAGAAAGGAAACACAAAAATGAGGACAAATCAATTAAAAAATAAAAAATTATGGGGGATATTAAGCCTAATTATAATAGGCTTAATTATATTGTTCTTTTTTGTATTTTCTTTATTTGATGAAGATGTAGCTGAAAATAAAGTGACTTTATCTGACAAATTTCCAGATAGTTATAAACCTTATATAGAGGAACTAAAAAAACAATATCCTAATTGGAGTTTTAAGGCACTTTATACTAATTTAGACTGGAACTATGTTATATCAAAAGAAAATGTATATGGTAAAAACTTAGTACCAAAATCATATACAGATAATTGGAAAAACATGACACCAGGGCAATATAATGTAGAAATAGACGCAGGATGGGTAGATAGCTCAAAACAAGCGGTAGAATATTGCATGGATCCTAGAAACTTTTTAAATTATGCTAGAGTATTTCAATTTGAAGAATTATCCTATAATGCCTCTACCAATACCACTTACAATATTGAAAAAATATTATATGGTACAGAATTTTACAATAAAATTGTAGAATACCAAACACCACGGTGGAAGTCATGTTGTTATGAAAGAAAAATATGCAGACTTAATTTTAAGAGCTGCCAAAACCTCTGATGTAAGTGCTTTCCATTTAGCTTCTCGTATCAAACAAGAAGTAGGACCATTTTTATCTCATAGCTCTATTAGTGGAACAGTAAAAGGCTATGCTGGTTTATACAATTTTTATAATATTGGAGCAACGAGTTCGTCTGAACCAATGGGGGCTATTAAAAATGGGCTGCAATATGCAAAAGATGGAAAAGGAGCAAGTGAGGAAACAAAGAAAAAATATTTAATTCCTTGGACAAGCAAAGATAAAGCCATTACAGGCGGAGCTATTTTTATAGGGTCTAGCTATATTAATTTGGGGCAAAATACCATTTATTTGCAAAAATTTCATGTGAGTCAAAATGGAAGCGGAAGCCTTTTTTGGCATCAGTATATGACAAATGTACTAGCACCTTACAGTGAAGCAAAACTTATTTATAATGGATATGCTAACAGTAATATGTTAGATAGTACCATTTCTTTTATTGTACCAGTTTATGAAAATATGCCAGAGCTTCCTTGTATAAGTCCTAATATTTACGGAAGAGATTATACACAAGATAATACCAGAGTAAAAGCTAATGTTAGTAATAGTCTCAATGTAAGGTGCGGACCACGGAACATCTTATGAAGTACTAACTAGTGTAAAATCAGGGCAAACCATGACAAGAATTGCTAAAGGTAAGCAAAATGGGGAACTATGGGATAGAGTAAAATTAGATAATGGTTTAGTTGGGTATGTATTTCAAAATTATGTAGAAAAAGTAAATGATATAGAAGTAACAAACATAAACTTATCATTAGAAAATACAATCTTGTATAAAGAAGAAAGAGCCATGTTAAAAATAGAAGTTTTACCACAAAATGCTACCAATAAGACACTAACCTTTAGTTCCTCTAACCCACAAGTAGTAAATGTAGACAGTAGTGGAAAATTACATGCCATAGGAGCAGGAACAGCAACCATCACAGCAAAGGCAAAAAATAATGTAACAGGAAGTATTAAAATTAGTGTATATAGCAAAGTAACAGGTTTAGAACTACAAGAAGATGAATTATGTATGCAAGTAGGGCAAAATTATAAACTACAACCAGTTGTACTTCCAAGTGATGCTACAAACCCAAAAGTAAACTATGTAGTAGAAAATATGGATATAGCTAGCATAGATGAAAACGGAAATATAAAAGCACTAGCTCCTCGGAAATACAAAAATAAAAGTAAAAACAGTAGAAGAGAATTTTGAAAAAGAAATAGACCTCATTGTAATTGCAAAACTACAAGAAGGTAGTATCTCTTTTGCACAAGATTTAAAAGTAGTATTAAATCAAATTAGTGGAATACAAGAAAAAACAACAGTAAAACAGTTATTAGATAAAATTACTACTAACTATGATATAGAGGTTGTAGATGCCAAAGCAAATAAATTAGGAGATGAAAAATTAGTTGGTACAGATAGCAAAGTAAGAATAATAGATAATGGGAATCTCTTAATAGAATACAAGATTATTTTATATGGAGATGTAAATGGGGATGGCAAAATAAATAGTGTTGACTTATTAATATTACAAAGGCACATTTTAGAAATACAAGAATTAACAGGTATGTTTTTAAAAGCAGGTAATATTGATAAAAGTGGAAAAAGACCATCTTCTGTAGATTTGTTAAGAATACAAAGGCATATCTTAGAAATACAAGAAATTGTACAATAATATGGTAAAGGATGAAGAAAATGAAAAAGATAACTTTAATGATATTGCTTATTTTACAAATAATAAGTTGTTGGTGTGGAGTTTCAAAAGCAGCACAAGAAAACAAAGATAATCAGGAAATGGCTATTTATTTAACTACAACCAACCAAACTATAAAAGTAGGAGAAGAATTTAGTGTATGGCTAAATACAAAAAATATAGCAGTCGCCGCCTTAGATATTAGGCTTTACTTTGATGCAGAAAAGGTAGAAATAGTGAATTTACCCCAAAATGCCAATGCCAAAAATAATGTTATACTATATAGTTGGTTTGATGAAAAAGGAGCCGTAAATTTAAAAAAAGATACTACTTTAGTCAAGTTTCAATTTCGAGCAAAACAAAGTGGCATTACTAGTTTTTCTTTACAAGGAGATTTTTACAACCAAAAGCAAGATGAAATAAAAATTAAAATAAACCCTATGGAAGTAAAAATAGAAGACAAGGTAGAACCTAAAATAGTAGAAGAAGAGCAAAACAATACTACTAATTTAGCCATATTAAGATTAGATAAAGAAGGCATTACACCACAGTTTTCAAGTAATATAAAAGAATATTATCTAACAGTAGGAAAAGAAGTAAGTTTTTTAGAGGTAACTGCCCGTCCTGAAAATAAAAATGCTAAAATGACTATCACAGGAAATAATAATTTAAAAGATGGCTTAAATACAATTAACATCAAGGTAAATGCAGGAAATCAAATAACAGAATATAAAATTTATGTAACTAAAACCAATGATATGCAAAATGCAAATTCTAATTTAGAAAATTTAGCGATTGAATATGCTATGTTGCAGCCGGATTTTCAACAAGATATTACTAATTATAGTGTAGATGTAGAAAATTATATACAAAACTTAAATGTTTTAGCAGTAGCTCAAAATCAGGCAGCAAAGGTTAATATCCAAGGACATCAAAATTTAAAAGAAGGAAATAATACAGTAACAGTTACAGTTACTGCCCCCAATGGGCTTACTTTTAAAAAATATGTAATAAAAGTAAATAGAAAAGCAAAAAGCCAAACTACAGAGCAAATAGAAAATAATCAAACTAATACACAGCCACAGGTGACAGAAGAACAAAATCAGATTGATAATAGTAAGCCAGTAGAAGAAGTAAAAGAACAAATGATAAATGAGAAAACACGGAACAGCAATATGGATTATTGTATTTGTTATTATTATCATTGCAGGTTTGGGCATTATGGGAATTTTTTTCCTTTTTCGTCGTAAACACTTTTAAAATTATCCTTTTTGTAGTAAAATAGGATAAATTGTAATAGGAGAAATAGAAATGAACAAAAAATGGGAAATTATGCAGCAAGATGACCAGCAAATCAACCAATTTTCTAAAGAAAATAACTTAAGCCTTTTATTAAGCAGCATTTTAATTGGAAAAGGAATTACAACAACAAAACAAGCAAATCTATTTTTAAACCCTACCAGAAATGACTTTTATGATCCTTTTTTAATGCCAGATATGCAAATTGCAGTAGAGCGAATTTTGCAAGCAATACAAAAAGAAGAAAAGGTGATTATTTATGGTGACTATGATGCAGATGGAATTACCAGTATTACGGTATTAAAACAATTTCTAGCACAAAGAGGTTTAGAAGTAGGCTTTTATATACCAAATAGGCTAAATGAAGGGTATGGTTTAAATAAAAAAGCTCTTGATTTTATTAAAAGTCAGGGCTATAGTTTAATGATTACAGTAGATTGTGGCATTTCAGCAATAGAGGAAATTGCCTATGCAATAGAGCTTGGAATAGAAGTAATTGTAACAGACCATCATGAACCAGTAGAACAATTACCGAAATGCTTAGCAGTTATTGATGCTAAAAGAAAGGACAACCAATATCCTTTTGATCAATTAGCAGGGGTAGGTGTAGTATTTAAATTAATTCAAGCCCTTTGTATTAAATTAGAACTAGATGCAAAAGAATATTTGAAATTTTTAGATATTGTTTGTGTGGGTACTATCTCAGATATTGTACCATTAGAAGGAGAAAATAGAGTTATTGCAAAACTTGGCTTAAAATTAATACCAATGACTAAAAATATAGGGTTAAAAGCTTTGTTAGATTCAATTGGATATCAAAAAGTAGATGCAACAGCCATTTCTTTTGGGATAGCACCTAGAATTAATGCCTGTGGTAGGATGGGAGCAGAAAAAGAAGCATTAAAGCTATTTTTAACACAAAATATACAAGAAGCAAGGCAAATTACACAAACCTTAAATCAATATAATTTACAAAGACAAGCAACAGAAAAGAAGATATTTACAGAAGCAATAGAACAAATAGAAAAAAATAAAGAAAACCAAGATTGTATAGTGCTTGGAAAACAAGGCTGGCATCATGGGGTTATTGGAATCGTGTCTTCTAAAGTAACAGATATGTATTTTAAACCAAGTATTTTAATTTGTTTTGAAGGAGAAGAGGGCAAAGGTTCAGGTAGAAGTATACCAGGTTTTGACTTACATCAAGCATTAATGAACTGTAGTGGCAACATTGAAAAATTTGGTGGACATAGTATGGCAATTGGAATTACAATAAAAAAACAAAACTTCGAAAAGTTTAAACAAGAATTTGAAGAGTACACCAAAAAGGCCAATATTAGTGATATAATACCAATTATTAAAATTGATAAGCAAATAGATTTAAAACAAATTAATAGAGAAACCGTAAAAGAGTTAAGCTTATTAGAACCATTTGGAGAGGCAAATAAAATACCACTATTTTTACTTGAAAAATTAAAAATTAGCTCTATTCGCTCTTTATCAGAAGGAAAGCATTTAAAAATGCAATTAACACAAGATAATTATATTATAGATGCTATTGGTTTTAATATGGGAAGTGAAGCACAAAATTATTTGATTGGTGATAAAATAGATGTAGTAGGTTCTTTAGAAATTAATAGTTTTAATGGAAATGAACAAATACAGATTAATATCAAAGATATTAGAAAATCATTTGGCATGTAAAAGGCTAGTTACACTAAAATTATGTAAGCACTAGCCCAAGGTGTGGAAAAAAGGGGTGAAACGATTATGTCAAAAATACAAGAAATGACAATAGAAGATGTAATAGCAACCACAAAGAAAAATAATAGAAAATCAGATGGCAAGTTAATAAAAAGAGCTTATGAATATGCTAAAAAATATCATGGTGACCAATTAAGAAGGTCAGGAGAACCCTATATTATTCATCCTGTACAAGTTGCCTATATTTTGTCTACTTTAGGCTTAGATGATAATACGATTTGTGCTGCACTATTACATGATACCATAGAAGACACAGACCTAAGTAAACAAGATTTAATACAAGAATTTGGACAAGAGGTAGCAGAACTTGTAGATGGAGTAACCAAACTTAGCAAACTGCAATATGCAAGTATGGAAGAACAACAAGTAGAAAATTACCGCAAAATGTTTTTAGCCATGGGAAAAGACATTAGAGTTATTTTAATTAAATTAGCAGATAGACTTCATAATATGAGGACACTTAAATACTTACCAAGAGATAGACAAATTGCAAACTCTAACGAAACAATGGAACTTTATGCACCACTTGCAAATCGTTTAGGTATGTATTCATTAAAATGGGAATTAGAAGACTTATCTTTTAAATATTTATATCCAGAAGAATATAGAGAATTAATTGAAGGCATTAACCGTAAAAGGGAAGAGCGCCTAAAATTTATAGATATGATTATGGATGAAATAAAAGTAGCTGTTAAAAAGCAGCATATAGAAGCGGAAATTACAGGAAGAGCAAAACATTTATATAGTATATATCGCAAAATGAAAAGGGACAATATTACATTAGACCAGGTATATGATTTATTTGCATTAAGAGTAATTGTAAATTCTGTAAAAGATTGCTATGCAGTATTAGGTGTGGTACACGAATTATATAACCCAATGCCAGGAAGATTTAAAGACTATATATCTGTGCCAAAACCTAATATGTATCAATCATTACATAATACTCTAATTGGACCTAAAGGAACACCTTTTGAAGTACAAATTCGTACTTGGGATATGCACCGTATTGCTGAGTATGGTATTGCTGCACATTGGGCATACAAAGAAGCAAGTTTTAGAGGAAATAAAAAAGCCAATGTAAAAGTAGCAGAAGATAAGCTAACTTGGTTAAGAGAAACTCTAGAATGGCAAAAAGATATGCAAGACCCAGATGAATTTTTAAATACGCTAAAAACAGAGCTATTTGAAGATGAAGTTTATGTATTTACGCCAAAAGGTAAAATTATTGCTCTGCCAAAGGGAAGTACCCCAATTGATTTTGCCTATATGATTCATGCAGAAATAGGAAATCATATGACAGGGGCTAAAATTAATAGTAGAATGATGCCAATTGTAACTGCATTAAAAAATGGAGATATTGTAGAAATTATCACATCAGATCAATCAAAAGGGCCTAGCCGTGACTGGCTTAAATTTATTAAAAGTTCTACTGCTAAAAATAAAATATTAGCATGGTTTAAAAAGAATAATAGGGAAGAAAACATTGAAAAAGGAAAAGACTTAATTGAAAAAGAAATCAAAAAAATAGGAATGACCCATAGTGAATTAATAAAACCAGACTATATACAAGCAGCGATAGATAGGTACAAATATACTGGAATAGAAGATATGTATGCCAGTGTTGGTTTTGGAGCTATTTCACCAGGTAAAATAATAGCAAGAATACTAGAAGAATATAGAAAAGAACATCAAACAGAAAACTTAGAAGAAAAATTGCAAGAATTAGCCAAAGAAAAAATGATGCATAATAAACCATCTAAAAATGGTATTATTGTAAAAGGAATTGACAATTGTTTGGTAAAACTATCGAAATGTTGTAACCCATTACCAGGAGATGAAATCGTAGGATATATTACGAAGGGAAGGGGTGTTTCAGTTCATCGAAAAGACTGTGCTAATGTAAAAAATTTATTATCAGAAGAAGCTCGTATGATTGACGTATATTGGGCAGATGCAGAAAAAACAAAATATAGTGTTGATATAGAAATTTATGGAAATGAGCGAAATGGATTACTGGCAGATATTATTAGAGAAATAGAAAGTAGCAAAAGCAAACTATTAGCAGTTACTTCAAGAGCCAATAGAGAAAAAATTGCCATTACAGAAGTAACAGTAGAAGTAGAAAACATAGAAGAATTAAATAAAATATTAAAACAAATTAGAAAAATAGACAGTGTATATGAAGTAAAAAGAAGAAAATAATGCTAACCAAGTTGTAGCTAAAGTGATAAGATTACTGGAAAATGAAGTAATTACAAAATATAAAACACAAACAAAAGAAAGAGGTAAATAAAGCAATGATATTAAAACAATTAAAAGTAAATAATGGCATGTTAAATGATACTACCAATTGTTATATTATACAAGAAGAGCAAAGCAAAGAAGCTATAGTAGTTGACCCAGGAGGAGATTGTGACAAAATAATAGAAATGTTAGACATTTTAGAAGCAAATTTAAAATATATCTATTTAACACATTGTCATGGTGACCATATTGGTGCTTTAAAAGAGCTAAAAAATAAAAAAGGAGGCAAAATTTTAATTCACCGTTTTGATGCAGAAGGATTATATGACAAAAATATTAGTTTAACAGATTATATAGGTATTGACGAAATTAATTTAGAGGCAGACTCAAGAGTAGATGATGATGATAGCATTCATATCGGAAAATTAGAATTTAAAATTATTCATACACCAGGACATACTGCAGGGCGGTAGTTGTTTGTATTGTCCACAAGAAAACTTAGTTTTTACAGGAGATACCTTGTTTCATGGTACCTGGGGAAGAACTGATTTGCCAACTAGTAGTTTTATAGATATTATGAAATCTATCTCAGAAAAGCTATTACCACTTCCAAAAGAAACGATTTGTTATCCAGGGCATGGAAAGTCTACCATGATAAAAGAGGAAATACCAATTTATTATGATTTAAAGCCAAGAGAAGATTAAAGAAGAGCTAAGCTTAAAAAAATAGTACCTTATTACAAGATAGCTAAAATTTAAGCAAGCAAAAGAAAGGAAGAAAAACAATGACAGAGCCAAGAACATTACCAGGTTTTATGGAATTATTACCAAATGAGCAGATTTTATTTGAACAAATGAAGCAAAAAATAGAAAAGACTTATCAGCAATTTGGTTTTTTACCATTAGATACCCCTGTTTTAGAATTAGCCGAAGTGCTGCTTACTAAAACGGGTGGGGAAACCGAAAAACAAATTTATCGCTTTCAAAAAGGAGATACAGATGTTGCTATGAGGTTTGACTTAACAGTCCCTCTTGCTAAATATGTAGCTAAAAATTACGGAAATTTAAGTTTCCCATTTAGAAGGTATCAAATAGGAAAAGTATATAGAGGAGAAAGAGCACAAAAGGGAAGATTTCGTGAGTTTTACCAATGTGATATTGATATTATAGGAGACGGAGAACTTGCTATTGCAAATGATGCAGAAATTCCAAGTGTAATTTATAATTTAATTCGTAAAATAGGCTTTGATGATTTTACTATATGTATTAATAATCGTAAAATATTAAATGGCTTATTTGAACAAATAAACCAAAAACAAAATGCAACTGATATTTTACGTGTCATTGATAAAATAGAAAAAATAGGAAAAGAGGCTGTAATAGAAGAACTACAAAAATTAAATATAGATGAGTGTGCTATAGAGCAAGTGATGAACTTTATTGCCATTGATGGTAAAACAGATGAAAAGCTGCAAAAATTAGAAGCATTAAATATTCAAAATGATACTTTTTTATTAGGTCTAGATGAACTAAAACAAGTAGTAAAATATATTAGATTATTTGGTGTACCAGATACCCATTTTAAAGTAGATTTAACCATTGCAAGAGGACTAGACTATTATACAGGAACAGTATATGAAACCTTTTTGAATGATTATAAAGAAATTGGCAGTGTGTGCTCAGGTGGTAGATATGAAAACTTAGCACAATATTATACAGACAAAAAATTACCAGGAGTAGGAATTTCTATTGGACTAACTAGATTATTTTATAAATTAAATGAAATGCAGTTAATCAAAGCTAATAAGTATTCTATGGCAGATATTTTAATTGTGCCAATGATAGAAGATTTAGAAAAACCAATTGAACTTGCAAGCAATTTAAGAAGGCTTGGAGTTAATACAGAAATTTATTTAAATGATAAAAAAATAAAAGCAAAGCTAAAATATGCCGATAAGCTAGAAATTCCTTATGTAATTGTAATAGGAGAAGATGAAATAAACTTAAATAAAGTAAAGATTAAAAATATGCAAACAGGAGAGGAGCACCAAGCAGCATTTAATGCAGCAGAAATTATAAACCATATATAAATAAATCTAACATATTTTGGACTATCTATACATATAATTTATATAGTATAAATAGGACAAAGGAGAAAAAGGTTTATGATTAATATGGCAGTTATTAGCCTAAAAGATATTATTAAATATTTATTTAAAATGACAATTGCTATTTTAGTAGTTGTTGGAATGATACAATATTTCTCTAATAAAAAATCAGATATTAGTAATATAGAAATATTACATAGTAATTCTTTTCTTACTTGCTTGGATATAACAATACCACAGGCTGCAAGTATAACAGGAAATGATACAAAAAATAAAAAAGGCTTAGAGCCATTAAAATTAGCACTTGGAATAGAACTAGAAGCAATTTCTTCTTTAGCTGCTAATCATAAAAATGAAAATCAAATGCAAGTAGCACAAAATAATACAACAAATACTAACCAAAATAGTGAAAATGTAGAAAAAGCGCAAACAGGACTAAAAACACAGGTACAAAGCTCTAATGTACCAGAAAAATATACTGTACAATACAATGGAGTTAAAATAAAAAACGAGGCAAATTATAAATTAACAAAAGAAATATTAACACCAGATATACAAATTAATAGTAAAAATATCATTCTATTTCATACACATGCCAGTGAAAGCTATACATCAAGTAAAAAATATACCTATAAGCCAACAGGAAATTTTAGAACAACAGATAGAAATTATTCTGTAGTGCGAGTAGGAAGAGAACTAGATAGCCAGCTAAAAAATTATGGCTATCATGTAATACATGATGAAACATTACATGATCACCCCTCTTATAGTGGCTCTTACAGTAACTCTTTAAAAACAGTAACTAGCCTATTAGAAAAAAATAAAGATGTAGATATTGTAATAGATTTACATAGAGATGCCATTCGGAGATTCTAGTTATGCACCAACAGTAAAAATAGGAGAAGAATATGCAGCACAATTAATGTTTGTAATTGGAGGAAATGGTAGCAGCAAACATGAACATTGGGATCAAAATTTAAAATTTGCAGTAAAAGTGCAAGAAAAAGCAAATGAGTTATATCCAGGACTATTTAAACCAATTATCTTGCGTAGTTCTACTTATAACCAATATGTATCCAAAGCAGCAGTTATTATAGAAGTAGGTGCAACTGGAAATACATTAGACCAAACCCTAATTAGTATGAAATATTTAGCAAAAGTAATGGATGAAATACTATAAAAGTTTTGCTCTAAAATTTTATAGAACAAAGATTGAATAAATGAAAATTGTCATCTAATAATAATTTGTGTATTAAAATTTAAAAAAGTAGTTGAATAAAAATAGTGCTTAGTATAAAATTAAATAAAATACAAAGGAGGAATACCTAATATGATGCAAAATGTCAAATTGGATTTAAAATATAGTAATATAACGGATAAAAAAATAATGTCATATGCAGAACAAGTGGCCCAAATTCATGAACAGTTACATAAAAATAGCCAAGAGGAACAAGCATTTTTAGGCTGGATAGAATTACCAAAATGTTATGATGCAGAGCAAATAGATAAGATAAAAAAGGCAGCAAAGAAAATACAAACAGATTCTGAAATACTACTAGTAATAGGAATAGGAGGCTCATATTTAGGGGCAAGAGCAGTAATAGAAGGGCTAAAACATACCTTTTATAATTATCTTCCACAAAAACAAAGAAAAAATCCTCAAATTTTATATGTAGGAAATAATATAAGTCCTAATTATATAAATGATATTATAGATTTAATTGGTAATAGAAGTTTGTCAATTAATGTAATTTCAAAATCTGGAACGACTACTGAGCCTGCTATTGCCTTTCGCATTTTTCGAGAGTTGCTAGAAAATAAATATGGTCTAGAAGAAGCAAGAAAAAGAATTTATGTTACAACAGATGCAGAAAAAGGAGCTTTAAAACAAATAGCACAGCAAGAAAACTATACTACATTTGTTATTCCCAATAATGTTGGTGGTAGATATTCTGTATTAACACCAGTAGGTTTACTTCCAATTGCTGCAGCTGGAATTGATATTGATAAATTGTTAGAAGGTGCTAAATTTGCACAAGAAAAATATTTAGATAAAAATTTGAAATATAATGATTGCTATAAATATGCAGTTGCTAGAAATATATTATATCAAGAAGAAAAAAATATAGAAATTTTGGCAAGTTATGAACCAAAAATGCATTATATGATGGAATGGTGGAAGCAGCTATTTGGTGAAAGTGAAGGCAAAGAGGGAAAGGGGATTTATCCTGCAGGAGCAGACTTTACAACAGACTTACATTCTATTGGACAGTATATTCAAGAAGGTAGACGAAATTTATTTGAAACAATTATTAATATAGCAGATACACAAGCCGATATGAGCATTAATCAAGATGAAGATAACTTAGATGAACTAAACTATTTAGTAGGCAAAGGGCTAAATGAAGTAAACAAAAAGGCGATGGAAGGTACTATAAAAGCCCATGTTGAGGGAGGAGTACCTAATATCATAATTACAATGGATAAACTAAATGAATATAATCTAGGTCATTTAATTTATTTTTTTGAATTAGCTTGTGCAGTTTCTGGAAACCTATTAGGAGTTAATCCATTTGACCAACCAGGAGTAGAAAAATATAAAACAAATATGTTCCAATTATTAGGAAAGCCAGGCTATGAAACAGTAAAAGAAAAAACGAGTAAGACTAAAAAACAAGAAACAACTAAAATGCCAAAAGAGAAAGAAAACAAAAGAGCAAAGAAGAAGTAAAATAAGATTATCAATTAAAGGAATGCAAATTAATTTGGTTGACAAACGGTTGACAAATTTGAAAAAATATAAAAAAACTGTTGACATTGAAAGCTAAAATGTGCTACAATAATCAATGTTAGCAGAAATTTGCGGATGTGGCGGAACTGGCAGACGCGCTGGTCTTAGGAACCAGTGTCAACGACGTGGGGGTTCGAGTCCCTTCATCCGCACCACAGACAATTTTCGTCGAACTTTTTGAAAGTCTTGATATAACTTAATTTTAAGACTATAAAAAATTTGATGAACACAAAAATCTTATTCCAACTCTTAGG
>CANSJB010000006.1 GCA_947647115.1 uncultured Clostridium sp.
AAGGAACCTATTATTTACATGTATTATCAGTAGATAAGGCAGGAAATAAAAGGGCAAGTATTTCAGAGAGTGTTATAGTAGAGTCAAATATAAAAGCAGATGGAAGCTTTAGTGAAGACAAGGGAGTAAATACACCAAATCTGGCTAATACTATGACACCAATGAAATGGAATGCAACAACAAATACTTGGGTAGAAACAAAAATAACGGATACAGAATGGTATGATTATACTAGTACAGAAGAAAAATGGGCAAATGCGAAAACTGAGGATGGAAGTATGTGGGTATGGATACCTAGATATGGCTATCAAATTAGTAGTGGATATCATCAAAAAGGTGCTAGTATAAATTCTAGTGACAGGGGAGCAGAAGGAGCAGGAACCCTTAATATTAAATTTTTAAAAGGAACCAGTAATGAACCAGCTGATGGAAGTAGTATAACATGGACAAATGCAAGTGGAGAAGGAAACTGGAATGTACATCCTGCATTTTATTGGGGAAGGACCGAGGGAGATGGTACAGAAACAACTTATCCTGTTTCAGGTATTTGGGTAGCAAAATATTGGGCAAGTCAATCTGGAGATACCTTAAAGATACAAAATACTACAAAAGGTTGGACAAATATAGGGGTAGGAAAAGCTTATGAAGTTTGTTTAAATTATAATCAAAGCTTAAATAGTCATTTAATTAAAAATGTAGAATGGGGAGCAGTAGCATATTTAACGCAAAATAGTTATGTAAAATATCCACAAGGAACAATGAAAAATACTACTACAGGGAATACTTATGGAATCTATAACCTAAGGGGAAATGGCTATTATGAATATGTTGCATCATATGTAAATAATGGACATGCTAACCTACAAAACTCAAGTAGTGGAAAAGCATTAGTAGAAGGAGCGAGTTACACAAAAGACGTTTATCAAAGTGCAGCAGCAAATGGGGTAAGTAGTAGTCAAACAGATTATGAGTTAAACAAAAATAAATATGGGGATGCAGTCTACGAAATTTCTAATCGTGAATCTGGTGCATATGATTCATGGTATGCAGATGATATATTTTTTCCATATTCACAATGGCCGTTTATAACAAGAGGAACTGGATATAATAACAGAAATAGAGCCACCATATATATGGTAGGAGGAACTACTGGTACTGGAGATTCAGCTACAACATTCAGATCAGTATTGATTCCAGAGTAAAAGCTTTGTATTTTGAAAATATAGAAAAAATTGCCTTGCATCCTATAAGATAGCACTTGTTATTTTACTTGTCAGATTTTTAATCGTATGTCGAAATTTAGCACATTTTGGCATACGGTTTTTCTTGCACTTTAGTAGAAGATATGATTAAATAACTTTGTTGCAACTTAGCAATTAACTAAAATAAAATTTAATTTTCGTTGTCAATATATAACTTATTATATAGAGAGTATTTTCAAGTTTAATTAAAATCACTTTAGATTACATCAAATTTATTTAAAAATTCAAAATTTTAAAATTATTATCTAAAAATTATTCAAAAAGAAAAAATAAAGTAAAAAATTATCTTTATAGAAAATTGAAACCGAATTTGGAAAGGTAGGTGCTGTTATTTTTTTAGTTTGTTGCTAAAAGCAGTAAATAAAAGCTTTATATGCTAAACCATAGGAGGAATTTAAATGGACCAAAGCAAAGAAAAAATAATATCACCCAAAAGCGATATTGTATTCCAAACTTTATTTGGAGAAGTGGGAAGTGAAAATACAACTAAAAAGTTTTTAGAAACCATATTGAATGAAAAAATAGACAGTATAGACTTAAGCAAAAACCCCATTATTAGAAAAGAACATAAAACAGATAAGATAGGAATATTAGATGTAGTAGCTACTTTAAATGAAAATGAACCTTGTAATGTCGAAATACAAATGGAAAATCATCCCTTTTTAATTGAAAGAAATCTGTGGTATTGGAGTAAAAGGTATAGCAAACAAATGCAAGAAGGAGAAAATTATAAAAAATTACATAGAACCATATCAATATTAATAATAAATTTTAACTTAGAAGTAAGCAAAGGCTTGGGATATCATACAAAATGGCAGATTATAGAAGAAGAAACTAGGAACGTAATATTGACAAATAAGTTTGAATTTCATATAATTAACTTAGTAAAAATAAAGGAGCAAAAAAATATGAAAGAGGAATTATTAGATTGGCTATACTTTTTAGATGACCCAAACTCAGAAAGAGTTGCTGAGAAAATGAAAGAAAACAAAGAACTAAAACTGGCCTATGAAAAATGGAAACAATTGATGCAAGATGAAAAGTTTGTAAGAATGGCAGAACTAAGACAAAGAGCCATACTAGATGAAAATACAAAATTAGAAGTTAGTTATGATAATGGAGTGGAAGAGGGCCTAAAAACAGGTGAAAAAAGAGCAAAAATAGAAATGGCTAAAAAAATGATAGAAGAAGGAATGCCATTAGAAAAAGTAATTAAAATAATAGGACTAACAAAAGAAGAAATATTAGTTTAGAAAAATAAGGAGTAGAAATGAAAGAAAAATTATTGGATTTGTTTTATTTTTTAGAAGACCTCAATTTAGAAATGGTTGCTGAAAAGATGGAAGAAAGCGAAGAATTAAAAGCATCCTATGAAAAATGGAAACAATTGATGCAAGATGAAAAGTTTGTAAGAATGGCAGAACTAAGACAAAGAGCCATACTAGATGAAAATACAAAATTAGAAGTTAGTTATGATAATGGAGTGGAAGAGGGCCTAAAAACAGGTGAAAAAAGAGCAAAAATAGAAATGGCTAAAAAAATGATAGAAGAAGGAATGCCATTAGAAAAAGTAATTAAAATAATAGGACTAACAAAAGAAGAAATCATTAATTAAGGAAAAAGATATAGTTAATTTTACATATAAAAAAGAGAAAACTTTGGAATTAAAAAGCTTTCTCTTTTTGTATGTAGTGTATTTTCTACAAAAGTACTCAAAATTCATGCTAAAAAAGCAAAACTTTACATAAAAAGGTTGCAAAGTTTTGGGAAATAGTGTATAATAGTAAAAGTGGAAGTTTATTTTAAACTTATTAGGAGGAGAAAATATGAACGAGAGTATTTTAGAAAAATACCAAGAAATGTTAAAAAAAGTAAAATCAACATCTGCAAACATGGAACAATTAGAAGGAAAAACAAATCAAGAGGCTTTAGAACAATTGAATCAAAGTTTAGCAAAGATTCAAACACAATTAGAAGCAAAAAAAGTCCAGATACAAAAATTTATTGCTCAAAAAAGAGAAGAAACAGTAGGACCAAAAGGAAGCAAAATACAAGAATTGCAAGCTGCTAATAGGCAGTTACAAGGCCAGATAGAAAAATTTAAAAAACAAGAACAAAGTTATGCCGAAAAAGTAGAAAGAATTTTAAAAAATGGTCCCCCTACTGAAGCTGAGAGTAAGGTTTATCAAGCTGCAGATAAAGGGAAAAGCAAAGCATTGATAGAGCAAAAAAGGATAGAAGGTCAAATAGAACAAAATAGCAAACAAATACAACAATTAGAAGAAGAAATAAAAAGTTCAGAAGCAGTATATAGTTTAGATAATAGAAATACTTTGCAACAAATGCATCCAGAAACAGATGAGATGTTTTTGGAACTAGATAGCTTGCAAGATAATTACATAAATACAAAGCAAATGATGGCACGTGTAATAGCTCAAACATTAACTGTAACAAAAGGAGAACTAGGAGAAAACCAAGCAAAATTACAAGAGTTTATAGCTCAAAAAGCAGAGCAAATGCAATCAGAAATAGACCAAAAAGCATATGAATTACATAAATTAGAGGTAGCAAACAAAGAATTAGAAGGTGAATTGGCGACTTCTGTGAACGCCAAAAAAGCACATATTCAAATGATGGAGGCGGTTGCAAAGATATTAGAGCAATCTGATGTTAAAGTATTAAAACAACATACAGTTTACAAAGCAGCCGATGATGAGAGAGCAAAATTCTTGCTAGAGCAAAGAAGAAAAGAAAATGAATTAAGACAAAATAATAAACAAATAGAAGAACTAAAAGGTCAAATAAGACGATTAACAATTTTACAAAATAGTCTTAGAGATAAAATGCAAGTACAAGCAATGTATCCAGAGACTGCTAGTATGTTCGAAAAAATGGCAAGTCTGCAAGCAAAATGTACAGAGCTTGATGGTACACTTGCAGAAATTACAAAAGAAGTAGAGGGTGAAAAAGAAGCAAAAAGAGCAACGCTTTTAGCAGGCTTACAAGATATTGCTACTACAACGAAAGAACAAATAGAGGCTCAAAAAGTAAGAATACAAGAAGTAGTAGAACAAAGAAAAGAACAAATGCAAATACAGATAAAACATAATGAAGATAGTATAGAAGAACTAGAAAGCCAAAATATTTCTTTAAATGAACAAATAGCAAAAGCTGCTGAGATGCTAGCATATTATGAGGCAGAAATTGCAGATTGTACAGCAGAGCAAGATATTCCATTAGAAGAAAATGAAATATATATTGTAGCAGCACAAGAAAAAAATAGTTGTATTGCACAAAAAGAGGCTTTAGAAAATACTTTAAAAACAAATAATGAACAAGTAAAAGCATTGAAAGAAGAACTAAAAGCATTAAAACTAACTTATACGAATATGACTAATATAACTTATTTACAAACAAAATGTCCAGAAACTGTTGAATTGTATAAAAAACTTCAAAAATTACAAGCCACTTATTTAGAAATTGATGATATGCTTTCTGAAATAGATGGAAGGGAAATGACACAAGAGCAAATAGCAGTAAGAGAGATGAGGCAAAAAGGAAGAGCGCCAAAGGTAGCAGCTGAGGAACAAAAAACTGGAGAAAAAATAGCAGATAAGAGAGAACCTGACGCAAAAGGTGAACCACAAAAACCAGCTGCAAAAAAACAACCAGTATCACCAGTAAAAAAATCACAAGAACAAGAACAACAAGAACAACAAGAAGAACCAGAAAACAAAGGCGTAAACTTTATAGAAAAAGTAAAAGGATTCTTCAAAAGCTTAATTGAAAAAATAACAATCAGAGCTAAAAAATTGTTACCATCAAAAGCAGCTAGCCTAGAAGTAGATGCAGCCGTAAAGCAAACAGCAGCTAAAGAATTAGAAGAGCAAGAATCTGAAAAAGTAATGCAAGTGATAGCAGATGTAGTAAAACAAGAACAAGAAGAAAGAAAAAAACAAGCTCAAGTAGCTACACAAACAGAGTCAGTTGTAGTAGAGGATAAAAAGCAACAAAAAGAAATGACAGAAACTACCAAACTATTTTTTACAAAAGAGGCTGATAAGTATTTTAACGCTTACATGCAATTACGTTCATCAGGAACCATTGAAAGCTTTGAAACATTTTTAAATCAATATTGTGGCAATGTATCAAAAGCAGTCATAGACATCTTAACACAGCGTGTAAAAGAACAGGAAAAATCACCAGAAACTGCTACTTTAGAAGCAAAAAGACAAGCTTTAGGAGTGGATATACCAGAAGAAACAAGACAAGGACTAGAAACTAGAGCGGCCGAAGCCGTAGCACAAGCTACACCAGCAAAAGCAGAAGAACAAAAAGAAAAAGTATAAAAAACCGAAAAAATACTGAAAAATCAAATAAAAGGTTGACTTTCTAAAGTAAAAATGATAAAATAATTACCGTTAGTATAAAATACGTAAAATGCGTATTTCCCTAACGGTATTTTTATTGTTACAAAACTGTAACAGTAGTAAAATAAACTTATTTTTAGAAAAGAGGTGAAATTTAAGTGCCAACCATTAATCAATTAGTAAGAAAAGGAAGACAAACATCTAAAGCAAAATCTACAGCACCAGCTTTACAACATGGATACAATTCTATGAATAAAAGAATGACAAATAAAAGGTCACCACAAAAAAGAGGCGTATGTACTGTTGTAAAAACTGTAACACCTAAAAAACCAAACTCAGCATTAAGAAAAGTAGCCAGAGTAAGACTTTCTAATGGATATGAAGTAACTTCATATATTCCAGGTATAGGTCATAACTTGCAAGAACACAGTGTAGTTTTAATCAGAGGTGGTAGGGTAAAAGACTTACCAGGTGTTAGATATCATATCATTAGAGGAACATTAGATACAGCAGGTGTTAAAGATAGAATGCAAGCTCGTTCTAAATACGGAGCTAAAAAACCAAAAAAATAAAATCTAAGCAAAAGCTTAAGTAAAAAATGGTGCTATAAAATTGCTAATTTAAGGTACTTAAATTTACAACAAATATAGCGCTATACGGGAAAGTAAAAAACTTTCCAGAGTACCTAACATACAAAATATGTATGAAAACTAAAAAAGGAGGGAAGAATAGTGCCAAGAAAAGGATATATTGCAAAAAGAGAAGTTTTACCAGATCCAATTTATAATAGCAAAGTTGTAACAAAACTAATCAACAATGTTATGTTAGATGGTAAAAAAACAGTAGCTCAAGGAATTGTATATGATGCATTTGACATCATAAAAGAAAAAGAGCAAAAAGATCCACTAGAAGTTTTCCAAGCAGCTTTAGAAAATGTAATGCCAGTTCTTGAAGTAAAAGCAAGAAGAATTGGTGGTGCTACATACCAAGTTCCAATCGAAATCAGACCAGAAAGAAGACAAACATTAGGTTTAAGATGGCTTGTTATCTATGCTAGAAAAAGACATGAAAAAACAATGGCTGAAAAACTAGCAGGTGAAATTACAGAAGCAGTAGCTGGAAATGGTGGAGCATTTAAGAAAAAAGAAGATATGCATAAAATGGCTGAAGCAAACCGTGCTTTTGCACATTACAAGTTCTAAAATAAAAGAGAACATCAGTAAGGACATACTTATCTCTAAAGGAATACCTAGAATAAAGGTATGTTCCCAATAGAAAATAATAAAATAATAGAAGGAGGAAAAATTAGTGGCTGGAAGAGAGTTTCCTTTAGAAAAAACAAGAAATATAGGAATTATGGCTCATATTGATGCAGGAAAGACCACAACAACAGAAAGAATACTTTTCTATACAGGTAAAACCCACAAAATCGGAGAAGTTCACGAAGGCGAAGCTACAATGGACTGGATGGTTCAAGAGCAAGAAAGAGGTATTACAATTACCTCTGCTGCAACTACTTGCCAATGGTTAGGACATCGTATTAATATTATTGATACCCCAGGGCACGTAGACTTTACAGTAGAAGTACAAAGGTCTTTAAAAGTATTAGATGGTGCTGTAACAGTATTAGCAGCAAAAGGTGGTGTACAACCACAAACAGAAACTGTTTGGAGACAAGCAGATAAGTATATGGTACCTAGAATGGTATATGTTAATAAAATGGATACCACAGGAGCAGACTTTATGCTTTGTGTAGACCAATTACGTAATCGTTTAAAAGCAAATGCAGTTCCAATTCAATTGCCAGTTGGAGCAGAAGAAAACTTCAAAGGTATTGTGGACTTAATTAAAATGAGAGCTTTTATTCATAAAGATGATTTAGGCAAAGAAATTGAAGAAACAGACGTACCAGCAGATTTAAAAGCACAAGCAGAAGAATATAGAGCTAAATTAATTGAAGCTGCTGCAGAACAAGATGATGAATTAATGATGAAATATTTAGATGGTGGGGAACTATCAGAAGACGAAATCAAAAAAGGCATTAGAATAGGAACAATTGCAAACAAAATCGTTCCAGTATGCTGTGGTTCTTCATATAAAAATAAAGGAGTACAAGAGTTATTAAATTCTGTTGTAAACTTTATGCCATCACCACTTGACATTGCAGATGTTAAAGGCGTTGATGTAAATGGTGAAGAAACAATCAGAAAAACATCTGATAGTGAACCATTTGCAGCATTAGCATTTAAAATTGCAACAGACCCATTTGTTGGAAAAATATGTTTCTTTAGAGTATATTCAGGTACATTAGATGCAGGTTCTACTATTTTAAATGCTAACAAAGATAAGAAAGATAGAATGGGAAGAATTTTATTAATGCATTCAAACCATAGAGAAGATATTGAAAAAGTATATGCTGGGGACATTGCAGCAGCTGTAGGTTTAAAAGATGTTGGAACAGGAGATACACTTTGTGACCCTGCACATCCAATCATTCTAGAATCAATGGAATTTCCAGAGCCAGTTATTGATATTGCTATTGAGCCAAAAGATAAAGCCAATAGTGAGAAAATGGGTATCGCTTTAGCAAAACTTGCAGAAGAAGACCCAACCTTTAAAACATGGACAGATCAAGAATCTGGACAAACAATTATTGCAGGAATGGGAGAACTACACTTAGACATTATCGTTGACCGTCTAAAAAGAGAGTTTAAGGTAGAATGTAGTGTAGGTAAACCACAAGTTTCTTACAAAGAAACTATTAGAAATAAAGTAAAAGTACAAGGTAAATTCATTCGTCAATCTGGTGGACGTGGACAATATGGTGATGTATGGATTGAAATGGAACCATTAGAGCCAGGAAAAGGTGTAGAATTTGAAAGCAAAATCGTAGGTGGAGCTGTTCCAAAAGAATACATCAAACCAATTGAAGAAGGTATTAGAGAAGCAGCAGAAAGTGGAACTTTAGCAGGTTACCCAGTAATCGACTTTAAAGCAACACTTGTAGATGGTTCTTACCATGAAGTTGACTCTTCAGAAATGGCCTTCAAGATTGCAGGTTCTATGGCATTTAAAGAAGGTTGTAGACAAGCAAAATCAGTTATATTAGAGCCAATCATGAGAGTAGAAATCACTGTTCCAGAAGAATACATGGGAGATGTTATTGGTGATGTAAACTCAAGACGTGGTAAAATGGAAGGTATGGAAGCAGTACAAGGTAACCAAGTTATCAGAAGTTTCATTCCATTATCAGAAATGTTTGGCTATGCAACAGACTTACGTTCAAAAACACAAGGTAGAGGTACTTATTCAATGGAACCAAGTCATTATGAAGAAGTTCCAAAATCAGTATTTGAAACAATTGTTGCATCAAGAGCTAAAAAACAAGACTAATCGTTTACAAAAATGATAAAAGCACTTGCATTTTTTTAAGAAATGTTATAAAATGCAAATATAGTGAGACAAGATGAGTTTTTACATAAGTTACTTGTAAGACTTGCAAGCTCGCTAACCATTAATTCAATTTTAATATTAAAAAATAAAATAGTAGCAAAGGTGAGAAGAGGCATAGAATAAGGCATATAAAAAATACTAATGTATTTTTTGCATAAGTTATCTCTAATGCTTGTAAGCTCGCTAAGAGCTAACTTAAAAGGAGGAATTTTAAAATGGCAAAAGCAAAATTTGAAAGAACAAAGCCACACGTTAACATTGGTACAATCGGACACGTTGACCATGGAAAAACAACAACAACAGCAGCTATTACAAAATATTTAGCAATGCATGGAAAAGCACAATTTGAAGATTATTCTCAAATTGATAGTGCTCCAGAAGAAAGAGAAAGAGGAATTACAATTAACACAGCTCACGTAGAATATGAAACAGACAACAGACACTATGCACACGTTGACTGCCCAGGACACGCTGACTATGTTAAAAACATGATTACTGGTGCTGCACAAATGGATGGTGCAATACTAGTTGTATCTGCAGCAGATGGTCCAATGCCTCAAACAAGAGAGCATATTCTTTTAGCTAGACAAGTAGGTGTTAAATACATCGTTGTTTACCTAAATAAATGTGATATGGTTGATGACCCTGAATTATTAGAATTAGTTGAAATGGAAGTTAGAGACTTACTTTCAAGCTATGATTTCCCAGGAGACGAAATTCCAATTATCAAAGGATCTTCACTAAAAGTATTAGAAAGCACATCTACAGATCCTAATGATCCTGTATATGCTCCAATGAAGGAATTAATGGATGCAGTTGATAGCTACATTCCAACACCAGATAGACCAGTTGACCAACCATTCCTAATGCCAATTGAAGATGTTATGACAATCAGTGGTAGAGGTACAGTTGTTACTGGTAGAGTAGAAAGAGGAATTGTAAAAGTTCAAGACGAAGTTGAAATCGTTGGCCTTTCTAAAGAACCAGGAAAAACAGTTATCACAGGTGTAGAAATGTTTAGAAAAACATTAGACCAAGCAGAAGCTGGAGATAACATCGGTGTTCTATTAAGAGGAACACAAAGAGATGAAGTTGAACGTGGTCAAGTATTAGCAAAACCAGGATCAATTCATCCACATACAAAATTCAAAGCACAAGTATACGTTCTAACAAAAGAAGAAGGTGGACGTCATACACCATTCTTCAATGGATATAGACCACAATTCTATTTCAGAACAACAGACGTTACAGGTGTTATTGAATTACAAGCTGGAACAGAAATGGTTATGCCAGGAGATAACGTTGATATGACAATCGAACTTATTACTCCAATCGCTATCGAAAACGGATTAAGATTCGCTATTCGTGAAGGTGGACGTACAGTAGGTTCAGGTGTAGTATCTGAAATTATTGCTTAATTTTAAGCTGAAAATATAGAAATAGCAAGGGTTACATGAATTTGTAGAACCTTGCTATTTTTTTATTTATCTACTTTCTATTATTTTTAATAGTGCACAAACTTAAATAAAAAAATAGCTATAAAATTTTTTGTGAAAATAATGCCGAATAATTGACTTTTTTGCCGTTTAATTATATACTGTACCTAGCATGCAAATAGGCAAAACAAATGAAAGATAAAGGAGAGAAAGTCTTTTATGAAACCTTTAAAAAAAGCAATTTTAATAGCATTATTAACTACTGCAACCATTTTGATAGTAACAACTACATCTAAAGCTGCAACTGTTAAAGTAACAGCTGATGTATTAAACATAAGAAAAGGACCATCTACTCAAACAGAAGTAGTAGCCATGATTTCAAAAGATGTGGAATGTGAGCTAATAAAAGAAGAGGGAGATTGGTATCAAGTTAAATATAAAAGCTATACAGGGTATATTAGTAAACAATATGCAAGTATAGTACAAAGTACATCAAATTCTGGAAATACACAAAATAATAACAATCAAACAAACTCAAATAGTCAATTAAATAATAGCCAAACAAATGAAAATAATCAGGCAAATAATAATCAAACTACTCAAAATAATACCCAAACTAATAATAACAACCAAACATCAAGTGATAATAATAACCAACAAACTAGCAGTGATGAAAAACCACAGATTGTATATAAAAAACTAAAACAGAATATACAAGCAAAACTATTACCATTAATTCATTCTAGTGATATTGGGCAGTTTAAGAAAAATGAACAAGTTATTTTACTAACACAAACAAGTCTATGGTCATATGTACAATCAGATAGCATTAGCGGATGGGTAAGAAATACTTACTTAGAAGAAGGAAAAAATGTGTCTACTTCAGGTGGTAACAGCTCATCTAGTAATGGTTCAAGTACAAGTAATGGTGAAAAAATAGCGTATATCAATGAAACTTCTGTAAACCTAAGAAAAGGAGCAGGTACCAATTATGCTATTATAAAAGCACTTACTTTAAATACACAAATTACTATTATAGGAGAAGAAGACGGTTGGTATCAAGTAAAAGCTGGAAGTAATACAGGATATGTTTCAAAACAATATGTATCAGATAGCAAAAAAGTAACCTCCAGAGGGAATGAAGCATCAAGAGTAGTAGGAGCAACAGAAGGACAAGAAAGTGAAAGCATAAAAAAACAATCAGAAGCAATTGAAAATAATAGTACAGTAACAGCAAATAAAACAAATAATCAGTCTACAACAAACAAAAATACTACTACCAGCAATAGTACAACAAACAAACCATCAAGTACAACTAAAGGAACAGATGTAATTGCTTATGCAAAACAATATTTAGGTCATAAATATGTATATGGTGGTGATGGCTCTAATGGTACATTTGACTGCTCAGGTTTTACAATGTATGTATTTAAACACTTTGGTATTAGCCTTCCACATGGTGCAAATTCGCAATATCGTAGTGGAAAGGGCTCTAAAATAAGTAAACAAAGTGACTTGAAGACAGGAGATATTGTATTTTTAACAGACTATAGCACAGGAAAGGGTATAGGCCATTGTGGAATTTATATAGGAGATGGTAACTTTATCCATGCATCTACAACTAGTTATACGGTTACAATTTCAAGCTTAAATACCATGTATAAAGGTAGATTTTATGCAGGTCTTAGACTTATTTAAATTAAAAAAATGAAATAGGGGCAAAAGAAAGGAAAAAACAGATGAAACCATTTTGTATTGCCTCTATTGCAAGTATATTCGGAATTATCATAGGGCTATATTTAAAAAGTATAGCTATTTTTTTGCTACTATGTAGCATCATGGCACTTTTTTACTTTATTTTTTACCTGCAAAAAATAACCAAAAAATGTTTTTTAATTTTTCTAATTTGCCTCATGAGTTTTTATTGGTATACCCTATTTTTAGAAAATGAACAAGAGCAAATACAAAACAAATATGGAAATCAAGAATTAGAAATAAAAGCTGTTGTAATATCAAGCCCAGAACAAAAGGAATATAAAAATACATATAAAATAAAAGTAGTGAAAATAGGGCAAGACAATAAAACTTTTAAATTGCTATGCCATATAAAAAAAGACAAAAAGAGTAGTGAATTATTAAAATATGGAGATGAAATTCAATTTACAGCTAAGTATGAAGTACCAGATATTGCTAGAAATGAAGGCGGCTTTGATTATAAAAAATATTTGAAAACTAAAGATATCAAAGGAATAGTAACTGTTACACAAAATGAAATAATTAAAACAGCAGAAAACAGAGAAGCTAGTATAAAAACTAAAATACATAATTTTAAAATCAATCTAATACAAAAAATTAAAAAAACTCTACACAATGAGGTAGCAGGAGTATGTATAGGACTTTTATTAGGAGATAAAGTAGAAATTTTGCCAGAAATTCAAAACAGTTTTAGGCAAAGTAGTTTATCCCATATGCTAGCAATATCAGGAGCTCATGTATCCTATTTACTTTTAGGGCTTGGCACATTTTTGAATTTATTAAAACTCCATAAAAGATGGAGTAAACTAGTTATTATTCTATTTTTAATATTTTTTATGGTTCTTATAGACTTTACACCATCTGTTACAAGAGCTTGCATAATGTGTATATTAACTTTACTTGCAGAAATTACATTTCAAAAATCAGATACATATCAAAATTTAGCAATTAGTAATTTCATTATTTTACTATTTAACCCATATGCACTATTAGACATAGGTTTTCAATTATCATTTGGTGGTACGATTGGTATTTTATTTTTTGTCAATCAACATCAAGCTAAAAGTAAAAACAAATTACTACAATATATAAAACAAACGCTTAAAGTTTCCATAGCAGCAAATCTTATTCTTTTTCCTATTATCATTTATCACTTTAATACAGTATCAGCCACTTTTTTAATATCTAATTTATTAGCAACTCCTATTTTGGGCATTAGTATTATACTAGGTATGTTTTTTATACTAGCATTAATTATTTATACTCCTATAGCAAATATAGTATCCTATTTCTTAACCCCCATATTACAATTTCTTATTCAAATTGCCAAATGGACTTCACAAATTCCGCTTTCACAAATACTTCTTCCCACTCCTAAAATATGGCAGATTATAATTTATTATAGTATGTTATTTCTAATTTTCAAATATAATTTTAAATGCAAAGATACCTTATTATATCAAAAAAGAAAAATAATTTATATGGTACTAATCTGCATACTTATGCTACCATATTTTAAAGGATATATACCAGCTTCTTATACTAAAATTTCATGTATTGATGTAGGTCAAGGGGATAGCTTTTTTATTCAAACACCTTCTAAAAAAACTATTTTGATAGATGGAGGAGGAGCAGATGTTGGAAATTTTGATGTAGGAGAAAAAACATTATTACCATATTTACTAAAAAAGGGAATTATGAAAATAGATTACATTTTAGTTTCACACTTAGATACTGACCATTGTGCTGGCTTATTTACTATTTTAGAAAAGCTAAAAGTAAGTCAAATTATAATTAGTAAACAAGGTAAGATGTCTAATAACTTTAAACAATTGATAGATATTATCAAAAAGAAAAAAATAAATGTAATAGTAGTAAAGGCAGCAGACAAAATACAAATAGATAAAAACTGCTATTTTGATATTTTATTTCCACAAGACAAATTAATTATGCAAAATGTATTAAACAATAACTCCATCGTAGCTAAATTTTGTATACAAAATAACAAAAAAGAGGAAATAGCAAGCATGTTATTTACAGGTGATATAGAAAAAATAGCAGAAGAGCAAATACTGCAAATGTATACAAGTGTTAATAAGTTAGAGTCTACTATTTTAAAAGTAGCACATCATGGCTCAAAAACATCTTCAATTGAGCCATTGTTACAAGTAGTAAAACCAAAAATAGCATTCATACGGAGTGGGAAAAAACAATAACTTTGGGCATCCAAGTCAAATAACATTAGATAATTTACAAAAAATACGGTTGTCAAATTTATAGAACGGATTTACAAGGAGAAATAGTAATAACGATAACAGCTAATGGCAAGATAACAATAAAAGAAAAAATAAATACTAATTAATTCATAAATGCAACTAAAATTTACGAACAAACAATAAAAAAGACGGTGGGAATTTCCACCGTCTTTTAGAGGGACGTTACATGTTTAGGTCACTGTCAAGTTGCAGCAGACTGCGAATCTTGACCTCCTTTTTGATAATTTCATTCAAGTCGAAGCCACTATCATGAAGGAGTAACAAAGTGGATAGTACATCAGAGCAGAGGAGTGCGTCAAAGAGTTTTTTGTGTGACAAAACTGCCTCGGCGGTCAGTTGTACATAGCCAGCGGTGTTACAATGACATGCTCTCTGAGTCTGGCCGGAATGTTCGACCATAGGCTCGGTTTGGACTGCTTTTTTATCGGTAGAGTTATTGCATTTAGTATCGGGCGGAGTCGCAGGGGAAACTACGAGACCCGTGTCAGTAGTCTGCTCATTGGGAGCAAGTTTCATGCCAGCATCTTCGATAAGGGCAGCCAAGTTAGATAATGGCTTATTACTCTCAGAGCCTTCCGCAGAAAGCGCATTTTGCAGTTTGTCCTCCAACATTACCTTAAGCAAATCATGAATTTGCATATGGAAAGGCTTAAGGTACTGGGAAGCCGGCTTAGTAAAATCTAACGAGCGGATACCGCCATAGTAGTAACTGTCGTCAGCATGGTTGAGCAAGAACAATGACCGATTTATTTCCTCTATGTCCAAGAAGAGCATAAGAAGACACTGATGATATACAGTAGCAGCTACAATGGAATCTGTCTTGTTCTTCAGAGCTTCAAAGGCATTACGACAAGTTTCAGGTATATCAATATCCAGAAAATGAGGATGCCGCAACTCATACTGATACCGGAGCTCGTTACGCAAGGGGATGGCGTTTTCCAAAGAAAACAAATCCGCAGTGAGCCTAAATCTATTGAACTGGCAATCCGGGGTGATAGTTAAGTACCAAAGCACCTCTAAGGCTGCTTGCTCACTAAGTGTGAGCAAAGACCGAAAGACATGCAAAATGGTGTTGCGATTGCTGTCATTTAACAGCGCCTTAAACTTGTTCCGAAAAACGATGTCCGTGATTTTGAGGTTAGCGGCAGTGTTTTTGGTAGTTGTAGTCATAATTAGACCCTCCATATAAATTTAATGTACCTTAATTATAACATTGTTAATACATTATGTCAAATTTGAAACGGATTATCTTTTAAGAAGAAGCATGTTTTTCCAACCATACTTAAATCTATAGTTGCTTTTTGGATACATCTGTGTTATAGTAAATTGGAAAATTAAAAGATATAACAAGATAAAGGAAAATAAAAGATAAAAGAAGGGATAAGTAGTGACAGCAAAATACTCTAATCAAAAAGAAAAAATAAATTTAGAGCAAATACAACAAGCAGCACAAGAAATAAAAAGGGGAAATTTAGTACTATTCCCAACAGAAACAGTTTATGGAATAGGTGCAAATGCTACAGATGAGAAGGCTGTTGGAAAAATATTTAAAGCAAAGCAAAGAGCACAAGATAACCCATTAATCGTACATGTTTCTAATCTTCAGATGGTAGAAGATATTATAGAACGAATTACCCCATTAGAAAAAAAGCTAATAGAAAAATTTTGGCCAGGCCCATTAACCATTATTTTTAAACGAAAAAGTGAAAAAATACTTCCTAATAATGTAACTGCTAACTTAGATACAGTAGGTATTCGTATGCCAAGTAATTGCATTGCTAGAGAATTAATACAAGCAGCAGGAGTGCCAATTGCAGCACCAAGTGCTAATGTATCTGGAAAACCTAGTGGCACAGCAGTAGAAGATATTATAGAGGAATTAAAACAAAAGGTGTCTTACATTTTAGATGGGGGAAGTAGTGATATAGGTTTAGAATCGACTGTTATTAAAGTAGAAGGAAATAAAGTAATTATTTTAAGACCAGGAAAGGTAACAAAAGAGCAATTGCAAGAAGTGGCCCAAAGTGTAGAGATAGATAGCCATGTTTTAGGTAAGGTAGAAAATCACGAGAAGGTAGCATCTCCAGGAATGAAATATCGCCACTATGCTCCTAGTACCCAGTGTATGATGATATATAGTAAAAATGCACAAAAAATGATAGAAAAAATAAATAAAACTACACAGGAGATGCAAAAACAAGGAAAAAAGGTACTAGTATTAGGGAAAAAGGAACATTTAGAGCAATATATTGCAAATAGGAAATGGGATATGGGAAGTACTTTAGAGCAAATAGCTAAAAATATATTTACACTTTTAAGAAAAGTTGACAAAGAAAAAGTAGATATAGTGGTAATAGAAGGTGTGGGAGAAGAAAAGCTAGGTTTAGCTATTACCAATAGGCTAATTCGTGCTTGTAGTTATCACTATATTATTGTTTAGTACTTAGCAAAATCAAAGAAACACGAAATAATAACAAAATGAATAAAATTTGCCAAAAAATCTCATACTAACATTAAATGTTAATAACAGAAGGGATGAAAAGTATGAGAAAAGGTATGGTAATTGCAATAATTGCAGCAATTTTACTAATGATAGGAATTATAGCAGGAATATATGCTTATCAAAATAAAGAAGTTCAAGATAGTAATATAATAACCAATAGGGAGCTAGCAAGTAGGGAAGAAACAAACCACCAGTTTGTACAAGAAAATTTGGTATCAACAGTATCTATAGAAGAAAAAACTTCTCCTAATTGTAAGGTAATAGAAAAAAAGTATTTTAAAGGGTGTGACCACTTAGTTAGGACAGTAAGTGATATGAAAGAAGAGTATATAAATTATACAAAAGCCCAAATACAACAAAAGTATAAAAATTGGAAAATAGAGGAGTTTACTCCAAATCAAATTACTTTATATCAAGAACAAGATGGATTTTGTGGACAACATTATTTAATAAAAGAAAATAATGGCGTTTTGGCAATTTATGAGATAGACCAAAGCGGAAAACAAACTTTAAAAGAATACACAGAAATTCAAACAATGTATTTGCCAGAAGAAGACTTAAGAAGAGTAACAAATGGAATTGAGGCAATTGGCAATTTAGAGCTGTATAAAGTATTAGAAGACTTTGAATAATTAAAAATAGATTTTATGAATATAATAAGTTCATAAAATCTATTTTTAGTTATTTTTGCTTAGTATTTTCAATTTTTAAATTTTCTTTTTTTAAATAGCCTTGTTTGTAAAAGGTAACATAGTACATAATAAGGGAGAAAATAGTAGCAGTTACTGCTAAGTAGTATATCCAGATATCAAATGGTGGTAGCAAAGCAATTGAGTTTTCAGGTTGCAAAGCAATTGTATTCCAATATTTAATACCAAAAGAACAAGCAATTGCTATATAAAATAGTACAGTAGAAAGTTTACCAAACCACCTGCTAGAAACAACTAGTTCTTTTCCATAAAGGAAAGAGGCACCAGCTATCATAGCTGCTTCTTTTAGTGCTACAATAATAATAATCCAAAAAGGAATAATACCTTTAAAAGCTAGTGTTAACAAAACTGCTACTTGAGTGGCTTTATCTGCTAAAGGATCAATGAGTTTACCAAAGTTTGTAATAAAATTAAACTTTCTAGCAATAAAACCATCTAGTACATCAGTTAATCCAGATAAAATAAGAAAAATTAAAGCCAGTGGATACATATTTGCTATAATAAAATATATAATAAATGGAATTAAGAAAAATCTTGCTACAGTTAAAATATTAGGTATATACTTCATAAATTATCTCCTTATATTTTTCTACTAAATTACTTTGTATACTAAATTGCTATCTGTTAGTGTAACACTAACTGTTTGACCATTTTTTAGTTCTAAGCGTAAAATCATATCAGACAGTTCATCTTCTAGATAGCGTTGAATAGCTCTTCTTAAAGGCCTTGCGCCATATTTTATATCAGTGCCTTTCTCTAACAAAAACTTCTTAGCTTCATCAGATAAAGTCATAGTAATGTCTTTATCATTTAAAGCTTTTTTAGTGTCTTCTAACATTAAATCAACAATTTGAAGTAATTGATTTGTATCTAATTGTTCAAAAGTTACAATTTCGTCGATTCTATTTAAAAATTCTGGTCTAAAGGTTTCTTTTAAGCTATTCATAATTTTACTTTCATCTATACGAGAGCCTCCAAAGCCTATAGAGTTGATATTTTGGTTAGACCCTACATTAGATGTCATAATAATAATAGTATTTTCAAAATTAACAGTATTTCCTTGGCTATCTGTTAATCTTCCATCATCTAATACTTGTAGTAAAATGTTAAAGACATCTGAATGTGCTTTTTCGATTTCATCTAATAAAACAATAGAATAGGGGTTACGTTTTACCTTTTCTGTTAATTGCCCAGCATCATCATAGCCGACATAACCAGGAGGGGAGCCAATTAATTTAGAAGTAGAATGACCTTCCATATATTCACTCATATCAATACGAATAATAGAATTTTCATTTCCAAACATTTCATAAGCTAAAGATTTAGCAAGCTCTGTTTTACCAACCCCAGTAGGACCAACAAATATAAAAGAAGGTGGTCTTTTGGTACTTTTTAAACCAGCACGATTACGACGAATAGCCCTTGCTACAGCTTCTACTGCAATGTTTTGACCAATTACTCTTTTATGAAGGTTTGCTTCTAAATTTAATAATTTTTGTGTTTCTGCCTCAGTAATCTTTTTTACTGGAATTTTAGTCCAACTTTCAATTACTTCTGCAATATCTTGAAGGCTTAAACTTTTTAGTTGCATTTTTTCATTTAATTTATCTATTTTTTCTATTAAATTACATTCTTTAGACTTTAATTCAGCAGCTTTTTTATAGTCTTCTGTAGAATCTGCTAAAGCCGCTTCTTCTTTTTCTTCTTGTACTGCTTTTAACTGAGTTTTTAATAATTCTAATTGGTATAATTCTTTATTATTTAAGTTAATGCGAGAACAAGCTTCATCTAAAATATCAATGGCTTTATCTGGTAAAAATCTGTCATGAATATATTTTTCAGACATGATAACGGCTTGTTTAATCACATCAGTTGAAATTTTTACTTTGTGATAATCTTCATAATATTTTTTAATACCTTCTAAAATATCGATAGAATCTGTAATAGAAGGTTCTTCTACTACAATTGGCTGAAATCTTCTTTCTAAGGCAGTGTCTTTTTCAATGTATTTACGATATTCTTTTAAGGTAGTAGTACCAATTAATTGAATTTCTCCATTAGACAAAGAAGGCTTTAAAATATTAGCAGCATTCATAGAATGATCAGCATCACCAGCTCCAATAATATTATGAATTTCATCAATAACTAAAATAATATTACCTAGATTTTTACACTCATCAATAATAGACTTCATACGAGCTTCAAATTGACCCCTAAACTGAGTGCCAGCAACAACTGCAGTCATATCAAGTAAATACACTTCTTTATTTAATAACTTAGCAGGTACTTTACCAGCAGCAATTTTAATAGCTAAGCCTTGTGCAATAGCTGTTTTACCAACACCAGGTTCTCCAATTAAACAAGGGTTGTTTTTAGAGCGGCGATTTAAAATTTGAATCATCCTTTGAATTTCTCTATCTCTACCAACTACCATATCTAAAGCATTATTTTTAGCTTTTAGAGTTAAATTTGTACCAAATGTTTCCAGAGATTTTTTACGTTTATCTTTTTTCTTATCTTTATCCACTTTTACTTTCTTCTTCTCATTAGAAGAATTAGAATTATTAGAAGTACCATCTGCATTTGAGCCAAACATGCCAGAAAAAATAGAACCTAAAGGAATGGCACTAAAATGAAGTGGCATATCTTCCATATTTCCCATTTCATCTGGGTCTATATTATTCATTTCTTCAGATAATTTATCCATATCCATATTTTCAGCCATATTAGAAACCATACTCTCAATTTGTTTTGTCATATTATCTAAATCACTTTCAGAAAGATTGGCTTGTTTCATAAGTTGTTCCATAGGGTTAATACCAAGCTTTTGAGCACAACTGGTACAATAACCTTCTAACTTTTGCTTTCCATTTTCATCTACTTTATTGGCAAAAACAACAGCCGTATTTTTATTACAAACTGAACATAACATATATTCTAAACTCCATTTCTTTTTATGTAATATTTTAACATCATAATCATATCTCAAAAATGCTAAATAGTCAATGGAATTTGTTAGTATTTTATTGCATTTTAAGGGAAAGTTAAGAATTTTATAACTTTTTATTTCATCAAAGGAATGGACATTAAAAATTAATTCATAGTAAAAAAGAAAAAAGTATTACCGAGAGTGTAAGAAATTTTGTGTAAACTGTTTTTTTTATGGAGTAGGTAAAGATGCCATTATTTTAACAGAAAATTTAGTTACTTAAAAAACTTTAAAAAACCCCTAGTAATTTAACAAAAAATAAGGTACAATTAGAATACCAAGTAAAAAAGGAGAAATTTAAGATATGAAAAATCCTAAAATTATTTATATTCTAATTGGTGCCTTTTGCTTTTTAGCAATTATAGCAGGTGTATATGCTCAATTTTTTGTAAGTGACCAAGACAAAGAAAACATTTTAATACCAAATTTAAACCAAGTTGGTCAAGAGGAAATAGAAGAAAAAACACAAGAAGAAATTAAGGAACAATTTGCAGGACTGTTAAATAACCAATTATTAGCCAATAACTATAATACAAGTAATATTACAAAATTAAATGATAATAAACAACTAGTATATACAGCTATTCATAAAGAAGAGCAAAATGAAAATTATGAAATAAAAGTGGATTTGCCAGTTATTAATATTCAAAATGATGTAGTAGCAAGTTTTAATAATATAACTCAAACTTTATTTGCAAACAAAACAGCTCAAATTTTAAATAACCAAATTAACAGTAAAACCATATATAATGTAAGTTATGCAAGTTTTATGAATGACAATATCTTATCTGTAGTGATTTGGTCTACCTTAAAAGAAGGAAATAACCCACAAAGAGTAATGGTACAGACTTATAACTATAATTTACAAACAGGTGAAAAAGTAGATGTTACCCAAATGATATCTAACAAAAATATTATTCAAAGTGATGCTCAAAAGAAAATAAATCAAACCATAAAAAAAGCGATGGATGAAGCAGAAACTCTGCTACAATCAGGATATACCATATATGATAGAGATTTAGATAACAAGATGTATCAATTAGCCAATATTACAACTTACTTTTTAGGTCCTAATGGAGATTTATATATTATTTTTGCATATGGAAATAATAACTATACATCTGAAATGGATATTATTTTATATGAATAATTGCTAGAAAGGAACAAAGCTATCAAAGAGCTAATAAAGGTAGTAAAATAATGGCAAAAAACTTATTAATTACAGAAAAGCCATCTGTTGCTATGGAATTTGCAAAAGTGCTAAAATGTGAAGGCAATAGGAAAGATGGCTACATAGAATCTAGCAATTGGGTTATTACTTGGTGTGTAGGGCATTTAGTAACAATGAGCTATCCTGAAAAATATGACGAAAACTTAAAATTTTGGAGGCTAGATACCCTGCCATTTATGCCAAAAGAGTATAAATATGAGGTAATTCCCAGTGTAGAAAGACAATTTAATATAGTAAAGAGCTTACTAACAAGAGAAGATGTAGGCTGTATTTATGTTGCCACTGACTCTGGGCGTGAAGGGGAATATATCTACCGTTTAGTAGAAAATCAAATCAATATGAGGGAAAAACAAAGAAAAAGAGTATGGATAGACTCCCAAACAGAAGAAGAAATAAAAAGAGGTATTGATGAAGCAAAAGACCTAAGTACTTATGATAGTTTATGCAACTCAGCTTATTTAAGAGCAAAAGAAGATTACCTGATTGGTATTAATTTTTCTAGGTTATTATCCATTATTTATGGAAGAAGAACTGCCAAAGAAATAGGAGAAGAAAAAATGGTTATTTCAGTAGGCAGAGTAATGACTTGTGTGCTGGGGATGGTAGTGCAAAGAGAAAGAGAAATTAAAAACTTTGTAAAAACACCATATTTTAAAATATTAGGAGAATTTGGAGAAGAACAAAATTCTTTTAAAGCAGAATGGAAAGTAAGCCCAAATTCTAGTATGTGGGAAAGCCCAAAACTATATAATGAAGCAGGTTTTAGAAAAGAGGAAGAAGCAAAAAATTTTATCCTTTCACTTCAAAATAAAAAAGCAGTTATTACAGAAGTTAAAAAAAGTAAAACAAAAGAAAATGCACCACTTTTATTTAACCTAGCAGAAATACAAAATGAAGCAACCAAGCGCTTTAAAATCAAACCAGATGAAACATTAGAAATTATACAAAACTTATATGAAAAAAAATTAGTAACTTACCCAAGAACAGATGCAAGGGTATTATCAACAGCAGTTGCCAAGGTGATTTCTAAAAACTTAAATGGGTTGGCCAAAGGCTTTAAAGATGAAGAGGTACAAGGCTATATAAAAAAGATGGTAGAGGAAAAGTATTCTACCAATTTAGTAAAAACGAAATATGTAAATGATAGCAAAATTACAGACCATTATGCCATTATACCAACAGGGCAAGGCTTTGAAAATTATGAGAAATTGCCACAGCTACATAAGCAGATGTATAAAGTAATTGTAAAACGTTTTTTAAGTATTTTTTATCCACCAGCAGAATATAGTAAAATTGCAGTTACAATAGAAGTAGAAAATGAAGTAGCGCAAGACAAGAAATTTTTAGAGCAATTTACAGCAACAGGTAAAGTATGTGAAAAACAAGGCTATTTAGAGGTAGCAAAGGGAAAAGCACTAGGAGAAGAGAATAGCAAAAAAGAAAATGAAGAAGAAAAGAAGGACAGCCAAACCCAAGAAACAAAAATAGAAGAAAATAAAAAAGAAGAAATTAGTTTAGAAACTTTGAAAAAACTTAAAAAAGGACAAGAAATACAAGCAATCAATTATGAAATAAAAACATCAGAAACAACACCACCTAGTAGGTATAATTCAGGCTCTATGATTTTGGCAATGGAAAATGCAGGTAAACTAATAGAAGAAGAAGAACTAAGAGAACAAATCAAAGGAGCAGGAATTGGTACGAGTGCTACTAGAGCAGAAATTATGAAAAAACTAGAAAGAATAGGATATATCGCAATTAACAGCAAAACACAAATTATTACTCCAACCATAAAAGGAGAGAAAATTTATGATATTGTGTATAAGTCTATGCCAGATATGTTAAATCCGAAACTAACAGCAAGTTGGGAAAAGGGGCTAGAGATGGTAGCAAAAGAAGAAATTAGACCAGAAGAATTTATGGGAAAACTAGAAAATTATATCCATTCTAAAATAGATAAATTAGTGGTAAGATATTAATAACTTTAAGAAAAGTTTACGAAAAATAAAGATAAGATGAGGAAGAAAAGTATGAAAATAGGTCTTTGTTTAGCAGGAGGAGGAGTAAAAGGGGCAGGACACATTGGTGCTATTGCAGCCTTACAAGAAAATGATATTAAAATTTCAGCCATTAGTGGTACTAGTATAGGCAGTGTTGTTGCAGCTTTATATGCTATGGAATATACACCAGAAGAAATGATGAAATTATTTAAATATTTTGCTAAAAATATATTAAAAACAGATCCAAAGTATTTAGTATCTAATTTGCGTTCAACTAAAAGTATATTTGGAAGTGGTGTGATTTCAGGACAAGCAATAGAAGAGGCTATGCAAGAATGTGCCAAATTAAAAGGAATTTCAAATATACAAGATATTCAAATGCCAATTGCAATTCCTACAATTGATATTAAAACAGGAAAAGAATATGTATTTACAAACAAGTTATCAAAACAAAGTAAAAGGCAAATACAAGATAATTTTAAACATGACCAAATGTATATAACAGATATTGAAATTGGAAAAGCAGTAAGGGCAAGTTCAAGTTATCCAGGAGTTTTTTCTCCTTTAGTATATAAACAATACAAATTTGTAGACGGTGGGGTACTAGATAACACCCCAACAGAAGAATTAAAAAAATTAGAAGTAGACAAAATAATGACGATTAAATTTCCTCCCAAAGAAGTGGAAAACCCTAGAACTGCACTAAATATTATTTTTAGATGTATGGACTTAGTATTTCATGATAGAGATATGCATACAGCCAAAATGAGTGATTATATTTTAGACTTAGATATTCCATCTTCTTGTACATTTGATATTAAGAAAATAGAGGAGTGTTACAAAAGTGGCTATGAGAAAACAATACAAGAAATAGAAAAAATTAAGAAGGTATTTGCAAATTAGGCAAAATAACACATTAAGAGCAATTTATGTAATAGCAGGAGGAAAGTTACTTTGCAAGTAAAGGATAAGTAGCAAAGTAAAAAAGAGAAATATTCACCTTTTATGGAAACGAAACATAAAATATAGCAAAATAAAATAGAAAGGGTGAAATAAACATGTCTAGTTACATAATTGAAGGAGGCGCAAAATTAGAAGGAGAAGTAACAGTAGCAGGGTCAAAAAATGCTTCTCTTCCAATTATTGCTGCGAGCCTATTAAATCCAGGCATTACTAAATTATATAACATTCCCAATATCCATGATACCCAAATAACTTTAGAAATTTTAAAGTATTTGGGTTGTAAGATTAAAAAGAAACATGGTAAAATAGAAATCAATAGCAAAAACATTATAAAAAGGGATATACCAGAACATTTGATGAATCAAATGCGTTCTACTGTAATATTAGCAGGAGCAATAATTGGTAGATTTAAAGAAGCAACATTTTCTTATCCAGGGGATTGCGATATTTGGTGGATACTATCTCCAAGCATAAGATAAATGAGTGGATTAGAGAAATATTATAAGCAAGAAGTTGCATTTGCAAATTATGTAAAATTATGTTAAGATAACTACAAGAGGGCGATTTGCCCTAATTTATAAAATAACAGGAGGAAAACGGACATGATGAAAGCTTTGCTAGAGGTACAACAGATTACTTTGCAAGTAAGTGGACGGGAAATGACCTTTTCCGAGGAGGAGCTTGTAGCTATCTTGGAAAAGCATTTTGACACCGAAGCCACACAGCAGGAAGAAAAAGATGCACAAACAACTGAAACACAGAAACAAGCAGGAACTGAAGTGGTACAGACACCAACAGAAGGAAAATGGTTTGAGGTAAGGCCGGCAGAGATTGACCAAAGGCTTTTTTCAGAAAAGAAATCTGACCAAAGTCAGGAGAGGACCAGACAGCTCATTTTGGAAGCATTTGCCAAAATGAAAAATAACTCCAAATATGCAAGAACGTTTAAGACCCTAATGCCAGAGAAAACATGGAATGAAAAGTCTGGTAATGAGCTTAGGGCGATTGCTTGCATTTTGGGAGATCATATGGCAGATTGGGTTGAACAGGCACTGGAGTGGGCTCAGAGAATTGCTAATGGTGAGACTTGGAAAGAAGTCTGCAATGATCCAGACACTGCAAATTGGTATAGGTTGATTGTGTGGAAAAATGGCTATACACGGCTCGTTGGAGGTTCGCGTAAGGGCGACGATATTAGTCCTGCCTCTGGTGTTTACTACTACGATTGGACTCCTGATTACAGACTCTACTACGCTGTGCCGTTGGTTGTGCTTTAACAGTAGCACTGTTCACTGTTTCGGCACTTATACCTAAGTAGCAAAGGAGAAAATAGGGGAAGAAACTTTAAATGAAGTAGCTTCCTCTATATTTTAATAAGGAGAAGTTAGATGGCAAACAATGAATTAGTTATTATACCAAAAATAGAAAAATACATAGAATATATATTAATAATAATTTATAATATAGTAGATACAGAGATATGCTATCAAAGAATTTGCATAAGGATAATGTATAATAATAACTGGATTGATAGTAAAAAATATAAATATAGTAATGAATTGTTAAGTGAAATAGGAAAAATTTTAGGAGGACTGATAAAATCAGTAGGAGTAAAGTAATATACCAAAAACAATTAGAGATGTATATGAAATGGAAGTTTACAAATGATATAAGCAAGATAGTCCTTCACGAAAAGGGCTTTTATTTTGGAAATAAATACACAATTTTAGTACCATTTTAAGTTTGTAGATTTAAAAATAGATGATAATAATTATGTGGTAATCATGCCATTAATTAATATGGAAACATTAGCAAAGCTATATTGTTATTCTGATGCTAATGAGGATTACAAAAATATATACATATTTGGATTAGAGGAATATGAAGAAGTAATCAGAACTTTTATACCTAAATGTGAGTATAAAAGTTTAAGTAGAGACAAAGTAAATGAGTTGTTAGTACAATATCATAATAATGGTTTTAGTATGAACAAAGCATAATATAACAAGGCATTATTCTGTAACAGAAAATTTTGTAGCATAATGAATAGACAAGAAAAAATAAAACCACACCATAATTCCCAAGAAAAATGGTGTGATGTATGTTAACTAGCAAGGTAAAGGATACTTAAATCGTAAAATGGATGTTGATGGGAAGATTAGGAGTCTTAGGAACCCCTACCAAATCGTTAAGACGAGGAGTAAGCTTCGATAGAGCACCCTTGTCATTTAGATTTTGATAGATTTCTTCAACAAGTTCTTGCACCTTGGACTCTCTTTTTAAAAGTTCATCTTTTCTCACCTCATCGATGAGACTAACAAGCCTTTCATACTGTTGAGATCCATTTTGAGGTGTAACTGGAGCAACCAGAAATGCATATACTGCTATTATAAGATCACTGGCTTTCTTTTGACTTTCCATTGCTTTGTCAAACTGAACTCTGTGCTCTGCCATCAATGCATCAAACTGTGCTTCTTGCTGTTGCAAGCTATTTAGTTCTTGCTGTACTTCTTGCTCTTTTCTTCTTTTAAAGTTTCCAAACATACTTTTTCCTCCTTGATGTCATAATTGTTAGTGTTTAACTAGAAGAAAATCTCTTTCATACTATTTAGTAAAAAAGAAAATTCAAAGTTAATTAATATTATTATAACATATTTCTCATATAAAATCAAAAACTTCTATATGTAGGAATAATGGTTATCTTGTAACGACTAAACTTAGCTAAATAAATTATTTACGAATACAAAAAAGTCAATATAGGTATTGTTTTTGCTAAAAACTGTAGTATAATAAATTTGTCAACAACAAAGGTAGATACAAAATGATTTGAGAATAGGTTATAAAAAATAAAGGAAATACAAAGAAAGTCAAATTTTCAGAGAATAAGAATTGTTGATTACTATTTTTGAGGAAGGAGGTAATCAAAACAGACAGCAAGAGGCAGAAAATTTGCGAATTGTATTTTGAAAGAAATTTTAACTGTGTTTGTATAGCAAAAGAATTGAAGGAAAAAGAAAATTATGAATTAGAGTATTTAAGGCATTTACAATGGCAACATGCAATTGAAATGTCAAAAAGATACTTAGCATAATTGTATTTAAAATACTGTTCCAAAAAATCAACAAAAAGCAAGCTATTTACGGCTTGCTTTTTGTATGCCTTAAAAGCCATTGCCAAGATTTTCTATCAAATAGAAATTCTAAGAAAATCTAAGCAATGGCATAATTATCTTCTACAGAAATTACATGTACTACATGCAATTTCCTAGAATATAAAAAAATATCATATTTATTTATGATGAGAATATTTTTAAGAGAGGTGGTGTAATTGGAGAATGAAAAAGAGAATTTAAAGGTACATAAAAAGAATAAATTGCCATTTGCAGTATTTATAACTCCTACGAATAAAGAGGGAAGTAGTGCAGATGATTATAAGAAGATATTTACTGATGTCATTTCAGATAGAATACAAGAAAAATATAAATAGAAAAAAGAACAAAAATCTGTAAAAAACTTGAAAAATTTGTTCGGTATATGATATAAATATAGAAGATAAAAATAAACCTTTACTATTTGAATCTTTTAATAGTGAAAGTTGGAAAAGAGGTAAGGAATGGATGAAAATAAAATGCAATTAATAAACAAGATTTTTAACAATGAAACCATAAGAACTATATGGGATAAAGAACAAGAAAGATATTACATTAGTATTGTAGATATAGTAAGTATTATATCGGAAAGCCAAGATGGTAGAAAATATTGGAATAAATTAAAACAAAGACTAAAAGAAGAAGGAAATGAAACGGTGACAAATTGTCACCAGTTGAAATTAAAAGCAAAAGATGGAAAATACCGTATGACAGATGTATGTGATATTGAAGGAATGTTTCGTATCATTGAATCAATTCCATCCAAAAATGCTGAACCTATCAAACAATGGTTAGCACATTTAGGAAAAGAAAGAATTGATGAGACTTTTGATCCAGGAATTGCATTACAAAGAGCAATTGATTTATATCGTGCAAAAGGGTATGCAGAAGAGTGGAGTGCAAAAAGAATAAAATCGCTTCAAGAAAGAAAAAAATTAACTGATGTTTGGAAAGAAAATGGAATAGAAAGTAACATAGAATATGCAATTCTAACAAATGAAATATACAAAGAATGGTCAGGAATGACAGCAAAAGAATATAAGCAATATAAAGGATTAAGGAAAGAAAACTTAAGAGATAATATGGATAATATAGAACTAATATTAACAGATTTATCAGAAGAAGCAACTAAGAGATTAGCAGCTAAACAAAAGCCAAATGGGCTAAGTGCAAATATTAAAGTAGCTAAAATGGGTGGACATGCAGCAAAAGTTGCAAGAGATGATATTGAGAAGAATCTTGGAGAGTCAGTTGTAACTAAAGAAAATAAATTAAATTATAAATATATAGAAGAAAATGGGACTAAAAGGAAATTGAAAGGAAAGAAGTTACTATTGTAAACTATAAAGAAAAATTTGCTTAATATTTAACTGGTTTGCTTTTCTAACCAGTTGACAACAAATTGTAGCTAACTCAAAAAGTTCTAAAATTTTAAGCCTAATCTTGAAATTTTAGAACTTTTAACATATAATAGCAACAATAAAACAAAATAGAATAGAATACGATATTGATACATAACTACTCCGGAGGTGATGAACTTGAAAAAATCTAACGAAGAAAAAAGAGTAGTAATATATTGCAGAGAAAGTAGAGATGATTATGGAGAAAATTATGAGAGAATAGAAACACAAAGGGATTTATTAGCAAAATATTGTAAAAGTCATGGCTACACTAATATTACCCAAATTATAATGGACGATGACAAAAGCGGAACTGATTTTAGCAGATTTGATGATATTAGAAATAGAGCAAAAAACAAACAAATAGATGTAATCGTTTTCAAAAACTCTGCAAGGCTTGGAAGAAATCAAAAAGAGGCTTTAGACTTTGTAGAATATTTAGAAGAACAAGGTGTAGAAATTATATTTGAAGATGAGCAGTATAATGAGGAAATGTTTGGACTATATGCTTGGTTTAATGAAAGAAGAGCAAGAGATGATAGTAAAAATATAAGAAGAAATTTAAGACATAAAATAGAGGAAGGAGAACTACTCGTGAAAGCAATATATGGTTATAATAAAGATGGAAAGAACTTAGTTGTAAATGCAGATACAGCTCCAGTCGTTAAAGAAATATTTGAGCTATATGCTAAAGAGTGGGGCTATAAAAAGATTGCTACTTACTTAAATAAAAAAGGAATACCAACACCATCACAAAGTAGAAATTTTGCAAATGCAAAACAAACTGCAAATTGGGGCGCACAACATGTGGTAAGAATTTTAGATGACAGAAGATATATTGGCGATTATGTAGGAGGAATTACAGAAAAATTAAGTTTTAAATCTAAAAAGACAAGAGTAAAATCACAAGAAGAGTGGACTGTTATAGAGAAACATCACGAGCCAATTATTGATAAAGAACTATTTGAAAAAGTACAAAAAATCAGAAAGAAAAGAAAAAAAGAGAGTGACAAATACAACAATGGTTTTAAATTTGTGGATGTAGAAAATAATCTATATTCAGGACTTTTATATTGTGGAAGATGCGGAACCCCAATGTATAAAAGAAAAGGAAATACACGGAACGAGAAAAAGACCAGATAGCTACTTATGCAAAAAGTATAGTAATGAAGGAGCAATTAAAGAAGATATTAGAAAAGACTATGGTTGCAAACCACATAGGATTAGAATCGAGTATTTAGACGAAATAGTAAATGCTTATATAGACAATCTAATCAGCAATCCAGAATTTAAAAATTTTGTAATGGATAATGTAAAGGCAATTAGTACCAACAAAGTAACATTGGAAGATGAAATAGCAAGAGGCAAAGCTAACTTAGAAAAATTACAAAAACAGTATAAACAAATCTATGAAGATAAACTAAATGAATTGATACCAGAGTTCTTATTCAAAGAAAAGAAGATTGAACTAGATAAAAAGATAAAAATAGAAGAAGAAAAAATGCAAGAAATAGAAGCAAAATTAAATAGTCTAAACAAATTAGAAGATAAAGAAGATTTAGTATTTAAAGCAATAGATGACATCAAGAAAAATGGATTAACCAAAGAAGAACTTTCAAGACTATTTGATAAAATCGTGGTATTTGACAAAAACGAAATAACAAAAGAAGAAAAAGACTTGTATAACCTAAATAACATGATGTATAATGAGTTATACCAAAATGGCGGTTTAGCTTTCCATTTAAAATTTATGTACCCACAAACTATCACAAACAGGAGGATGTGATATTGGAGCAAGACCAATTGACCTGCATTTAAGCAGTTTTAAAAAATTAGGAATAAATATTATAGAAGACTCTGGCTTTATTACCTGCAAATGTGATAAAATAGTAGGAGCAAATATTGATTTAGACTTTCCAAGTGTGGGAGCTACTGAAAACATTATACTTTCCAGCATTTACGCTAGTGGCATCACCAAAATTACCAATTGTGCAATGGAACCAGAAATCGTAGATTTAGCTAACTGTTTAAATAAGATGGGAGCCAAAGTAGAAGGAGCTGGTACAAATGTTATTACAATTACAGGAGTAGAAAGACTAAAAGATATTAGCTATACTGTAATGGAAGACAGAATAGAGGCAGGGACCCTTCTTTGTGCAGGAGCAATTACTGGTGGAGATATCTGTTTAAACTACAGGTCACCACAACATATTACACCACTATTAAATAAACTAGAAGAAGCTGGATGTCAAATCACAATAAAAGATAAAAAAGTATATATGAAAGCACCAAAAAAACTAAAAGCAGTAGATATCAAAACAATGCCATACCCAGGCTTTCCAACAGATTTGCAATCAGTACTTGCTAGTACATTAACTACAGCAAAAGGTACATCGGTTATGATAGAGAATATTTTTGAAAATAGATATCGCTATGTAGCAGAGCTAAAAAAGATGGGAGCTAAAATTACCATTGAAGGAAAAACAGCAGTAATTAAAGGTGTTAGAAAACTATCTGGTGCTAAAGTAAAAAGTACAGATTTAAGAGGCGGAGCATGTTTAGTATTAGCAGGGCTTGCAGCAAAGGGAACAACAGAAGTAACCAATATAGAATATATTTTAAGAGGATATGAAAACCTAGACAAAAAATTAAACTTACTACGGAGCAAATATAAAAATGAAAAAAGATTAAATAGTAGCATTTATAAAGAAAGGAAGGAATAAAAAATGGCAAAAGAAAATTTAAGTCAAAGCGGTATTGCTGTTTTAAATTCCGATCTCAGCAGATTGGAAGAAGAACTGCGACTACTCTCCCATTGTGATCTCTATGGGGATCAAACAGAAGTGGAAGATCAAAAGAGGCTTATTCAAGCCCAGATTGATACGATCAAAAGACAGCTTAAAAAACTGGGCAAGGAAGGTGGAAATTTCAATTCTACTGATCCAGAACTTGATAAGGCTGCTGAAAGATTACTTGAACAAATAAGAGCAAAATAACAATGAAAAGACAGCGAATCTTACTCTATAAAGAGGCAGAATATGACCGTCTGGTAGCTGCTTACCAGACTATTCTCAGCTTGCTTAAAGAACTTGTTGATGGTGTCAGAATGTGTGATATTGAACCCAGCTCTCAGAACATCAAATCGCTATTGCGAGGCGAAGATCTAAAAAAACAAATGGCAGAGCGAACAGTATCAAAGGCACTTTCAACTCTCCCTAAAACTATGTTGAATGCTATTGTTTCTCTTTACAAAAAAGAAAATGAGGATCAGTATAAGGAGTTAATTTCTGAAAAGGTGGAACGTATTAGGGCAATTCAACAACTCCAACCCGTCAATATTTCCTACTTCATTTTTGAAAATGGAGAGGTTTCCTTATCACCAGATTATATTAAAGATGCGGAGCGGTTGTATTGTGTCTATGTTGATTCACCTGGTA
>CANSJB010000007.1 GCA_947647115.1 uncultured Clostridium sp.
AGAACTACTAACATCTTGATTCCATTGGAAGGCTGATTGAATATTAACACTTTGTGCTTCAATAGCTGATATGTTTACTTTTGAAGTATCTACTCCTTGGAGTTTAAGGGCATTTAATAAATCTTGTTTAAAGTTTAACAAATTGGTATTTGTTTTTGACTTAGATAGTACTACATCAATATAGGGCTGTGGCACAAGTGAAAGTGACACTGTGTCTGCTGCTTCTACTTTTGATAGATTGATGATAATAGGAAATAAGTTAATTAATGTTATAATGATTAATATGGCTAATAATTTTTTTAGTATTTTCACTTGTACTTTTTCTCCCTTCCATTTTTATAGTATTGTGCTGGTAATTTTGAATGGTATTTTTTGTCCATTCCATGTAATTTGTCTCATAATTAGTCTTGTATAAGTTTTCGTTCCTAGTTGTTTCATATCTTTTACCCAGAAGATGTTATCAGTGTTTTGTTTATTTTGTACTGTTACATTGCCATTTTCTATGGTTCCTTCTTCTACATCTTCATTGGTTAAAATAGTATTTGCTACATTAATACTTGCTTCATGCTGCCATCTACTTCCGCTTCCATCAGAATATTGTGCAATTTCTAGTAAAATATTTTCTGGGAAGTATTCAAATTCGTCTGCTATGCCTCCATCTTTTCTAACTAGTCTCATACTACCTGATACTTGCCCTGTTACTTGGCTTTCTGATGAGCCTACTTGAATATATTTGGTGGCATCTGATGTACTAGTATCTGATATAACAAATTCTGCGCCATTTGCTACTTCTACTCCATCTTTTGTTTTGGTAAAGTTTGTAACTACTAATTCTACATAGTCTATATCACTAATTTCTAGTCTTGCCATTCTTACAGTAATAGTATTTGTTCCAACATTTCCTGCTGCATCTTTTATTTTTACTTCTACTTGGTGTGTTTTAGATGTTTGATTTTCTAAGGTACATTCTATTGTTTCATCTGCTGTTTGTATTTCTTTTGCAAGTTCTCCATCTACATAAATTTGGTATAATATAATACCTGATAGTTCTTCTGTTGCTGATGCTTGTATTTTATAGCTTGTTCCTGTAATTTCACTTGCAGTGATTTGAATGTTTTGTGGTGCAATTTGGTCTACTTTTATGGTTACTGTAGTTGGGTCTGATTGATTTCCTGCTGAATCATAATTATAGGCCTTAATAGTATATTCTCCACTTTGTATTAGTGAGATGGTTCCGTTATTGGCTATGTTTGTTTCTGGTCTTTGCACAGGTCCTGCTATTTCATAGGTACTATGACTAATACCTGATCCACCTTTATCTACGGTCCCTTGTACAATTTGCATAGTTACATTGCTGTTATACCATTCTCCTCTTTGGTCTTCTTTTGTTCCTTCTATTACTTTTAGTGTTGGTGGTTCTGGTTTTTGTTTGTCTATCTTGATGGTATAAATTCTTTGTGAACTTCTTCCTGCTACATCTGTTGTGGTAACTGTAATGGTATAGGTTCCTTCTTGTGTCATTGTAATTGGCTCTTTACCGCTACTTAGCTCTACTTTCCCTGATACTTCATAAGTGGTAGTTTCATGTCCACTTAGATTGTCTGTACCATTTACTAGCTGTGCATATACGTTTTGATTTGTCCACGAGTTATTTAGATATACTTGTCCTTGATTGTTATTTTTGTATAAGCTCATAGTACCTGCTACTGGGTCAGTGGTGTCTAAGTTAACAGTTGTTTTGGCAGTTTCTGATTTATTTCCATATTTATTTACACTATAAGCGGTTAATTCATATACGCCTTCTTCTACAATGGTTAAGCTTTCACCATTTTTTAGAGTTCCTTGTTTTTTGGTATTATTGTTTGTATTTTTTAGCTCATATTGGATATAGCTTATTTCTTGTCCACTGATTTGTTTTGCTACTTCCATTTTAACTTGTACATCGGCTGTATACCAAATACTGTCTTCTTTTATTTTTGTACCTGTTACAGTTAAGATTGGTTTTGTATTTTTACTAATTTCTCCTATTTCTAGTCTACCAAATACAACATATTTGATTAGTATGCTAACATCTTTTTGCTCAATAACACCATTTCCATCTACATCAGCAGACATGGCGTCTACTCCTGTTAGTTGGTGCTTTTGAAGTCCAATAACATGTTTTATGGTTTTACTTACTTCTATTTGTTTAATTTCTCCATCGCCTGTCAAATCTCCTATTACGCTAGCTGTATAAATGGTGGTATAATCATCTATTTTGATTTTCATACCTGTTCCAATATAGCCTTGTGTAATCTCGGTTTGTTCTTTGTTATCTAATATGTGTATTTTTGAGCTTTGTACATTAATATTGCTTTTAAATTCTTCTATTGTGGTTTTGGGCAATATTCTACTAATGGTTTTGTTTTCTTCTGATACGATATAGGTTGGGTCTTGTGTTTTTAGAGCCTGCGTATCAGATGCCAGTACAATACTACTTGCAGATAAAATGATGAATAAAATTAGTGAAATGTAAATGATTTTTTTCATTTTTTACTTCTCCTTTTGTTTATACTTTTTGCTTTTTCCAGTTGATGAAAGAGGCTATTGCCATGATGATAAGTACTACAATTGTAATAAATATACTAGTTTGAATACCCGCATTTGGAATTGGATCTTTTGCAATGGTATTATCAACTGGTGGTTTTGGCTCTGGCAGTGTTGGCTCGTTTGTTTTTATGCTAATTTTAAATGTTACTTTTGTTTCATTTCCAGCTTGATCTGTTACTACAATGTGGTAGGTTCCATTTTCTTTTAACGTATCTCCCAATTTGTAGTCATATTCTTCTCCATCTTTTGTTACTTTAATGATAATATTTTCTGTATTATCTTTAATAATTGGTGTTACTTCTTCTTCATAGGTCTTTCCATCTTCTACTCCTTCAATCGTTGGAGCACTATTGTCAAAATAGAATGCTTCACTTCTTTGTACTTTGCTGTCTCCTTCTTCATTTTGCGCATATGCCCATACATAATAGATTCCATTTTCACCTGTTTTGGTAATAATATCTCCATTATTAAAGGCTTCTACTGTGCTGCTTCTTACCATAAAGTCTTCTTGTGTAATTCCTTCTGCTTGGTCTGACCACATGTATTTTAGGCTGTCTTCTTGAATGTTTAAACTACTAATAACATCTATTTTTGTACTTTGCTCTGTTTTATAGTTTTTGTTTCCATTTGGCGTAAATAAGATGGTAGGTATTTTAGTTCTTACTATGATTTCTTCTGTTTGGGTTATTTCACCTACAATTCCTACATTACTGATAGCTCTTACTTGCAGTGTATATTCTCCCATTTCATCTAGAATTAAGTCTTCTCCTTCTTCTAAGTCATTCCATGTGATTTGATTGTTTAAGCTGTATTGATATTTTGCAATTCCACTTAATGCAGTTGAACCACTAATTTGTAAGATTACTTTTTCTTCTTGCTTATTTTGAATTACAATTGGTTTTGTTGGTATTCCATTGTCTAGATTAAATTCTCCGCTTCTTTGTACTAGCTTTACACCTTTTTCGTCTGTTGCTAATATCCATAAATACCATGTTCCACTGTCTGTATTTTTTATTATGGTTTGTTTGTTTGTAAATTCTTGTGTAATTTCTTCTGCTTGTACTCCTTGTGCTTTTGTTGACCATAAATATTTTAAGTTATGGATTGGGTCTTTTGATTCTAGTATTACTTGGGTTGATTGTTCTTTTTGATAGGTCTTATTTTCGTTTGGTACAAAAGCTACTTTGATAGCAGATTGGCTAAGTGTTACTTGGTAGCTGTCTGTTGGGATTCCTTGTGTTCCTACATTGTTGATGGCTCTTGCTTTTATTTGGTAGGTTCCTGCTAAGTCTATTTTTACAGTTTCTCCAATTAGGGCATCTATCCAAGTTTGTCCATCATTTAAGCTATATTGATATTTTGCAATTCCACTTGGGCTTTGACTTCCTGTTATTTGTAATTCTATGGTTTTATTTGTGGTTGTATTTGGCTGTGCATTTACTTGAATGTCTGGCATAGTTGGTATTTCATTATCTAGCATAAAGGCTTTACTTTTTACAATTTGTTCATTGTTTTCATTATCTTGTACAAGTATCCATAAATACCATGATCCGCTTTGAGTATTTTTTTCTATGGTTTGTCCATTTGTAAAGTCTGTTTGAAATTCTTGTTTTGTAACATCTTGCGTTTTTGTACTCCATAGGTATTTTAAGGTCGTAATTGGCTTAATACTGTCTACTGTTATTTTAGTTTGTTGCGCTTTTTGATAATTTTTATTACCATCTGGTTCAAAGCTTATAATAGCTCCTTCTTTATTAATGGTTATGGTATAACTTTGACTTGGTTCTCCTATGGTTTCTACATAATTGATTGCTCTTGCTATGATGGTATAAGTTCCTGTTTTGTCAAAAGTTATGGTATTGGAACTATCTAAATCGTTCCATGTAATTCCATTATCTAAGGTGTATTGGTATTTTTGAATACCACTTGGGCTTTGACTTCCTGTTATATTGGCTGTAACATCTTGCCTACTAGCTGCTCCATTTGGTATGGATGCTCTAATAGTTGGTGCAGTTGGTGTTTCATTATCTAAGCAAAATCTTTCTGATCTAACTAGGCTAGTATTTGCTTGTTCATCTTTTGCAAGTATCCATAAATACCAGTCATCTCCTGAGTCTGTGTTTTTAGTAATGGTTTGTCCATTCTCAAATTCTTCTGAATCTGGCATAAAAGTTTCTGGTGTTAAAGTAGCAGTTCCTTTTACCCATTTGTATCGAATGCTATTTAGTCCTTCTGGGTTGTCATCTGTAATGTTTACCATTGTACTTGCAGTTTTTGACCACTGGCTATTTCCATTTGGCTCAAAGGTAATTTGAGGTCCACTACTATCTATTATAAAGTTTATGGTGGTTTCGTTTCCTGCTTCATCTGTTACAGTAATGGTATAATTTCCTTCGTCTTGTATTTTTTGTCCTGGCAGATAAGGTATTTCTTGTCCATCTTTAATTAGTTTAATGGTTACTTCACTATCATCTTGTACAATTGGTGTTGCTTCTTGATATTTTTTTCCTTCTTCTACTCCTGTGATTTTTGGTGCTGTTTTATCTATTTTTATTGTATATGGTCCTGCTATTTCTCCTGTTGTTTTTACATTATTTACTGCATATGCATATATAGTGTAAGTACCATCTTGCTCAAAGGAGATTGGTTCATTTTCATTAATGTCATTCCATACCACTTTGTTATCTAAGCTATATCTATATTTTAGAATACCACTTGGACTTTGACTTCCATCAAAGCTTACATTTGCTGTTTGTCCAGATACTTTGTTATTTGGTACATTACTGTTTATATTTGGTGCAGTTGGCTTACTATTATCTAATAAAAATGCTTCACTTCTAGTTACTGCTGTGTTTCCTAGTGTATCTGTTGCTTTTGCCCATACATACCATACTCCACTTCCTGTGTTTTTTGTTACTCTACTTCCAAAGTAAAAGTCTTCTTGAAATATGTTATCTGATGGTGCTGCTTCACTTTGACTCCATGCATATTTAAAGCTTTCTTGATTTAAATTGTTACTATGGCTTACATTAATTTGGGTAGATTGTTCTTTTTTATATAAGTTACTTCCATTTGGTGTGAAAGTAATAATTGGTACTGACCTATTAATAATTACTTCATATGGCTGTGATGTTGCTCCTATTACATTTAAATTATTGATTGCTCTTGCTATAATGGTATAGGTTTTAGTTTCTGAAAGTATTAATTCTTCTCTTTCTGCTATATCGATCCAGGTATTTCCACCGTCTAAACTATATTGATAAGTTTTAATTCCACTTGGGCTGCTGCTTCCATCTATGGTAATTGTTACTGCTTGGTTAGTAATTGCTCCATTTCCTACATTGCTATTAATTCTAGGCGCTTTTGGCGTGGTATTATCTAGTGCAAAATTTTCACTTTTTACAAGTGCAATATTTCCTAAAACATCTTTTGCCATTATTAATAACGCATATTGTCCATTTCCATCATTTTTGGTAATGGTTTGTCCATTTGTAAAGTTTTGGGCACCTTGGTTAAATAGGTTTTCTGTAACGGTTGTTACATTTTGTGCCCAAATGTATTTTAATGAACTTTGGTCTATATTATGAGCATCTGTGATATGAACGGTAGTGCTGTGACTGTTTTTGTAGGTAGGGTTTCCATTTGGCGTAAAGGTAACTACTGGTGGTTCTGCATCAATAGTAAAATGTACTACTGTTTTATTTCCTACTTCATCTGTTACAGTTAATGTGTAGTTTCCTGTTTGGGTAATTTCTTGCCCTCTTCCTTCATCATCTATATTATAATTTGTTTCTACTCCATCTTTATTCAATTTGGCTGTAATGGTTGTTATATCTTGTATCGTTGGTTTAATATAGTTATAAAGTCCGCCTTCTGTAATACCTGTTACAATTGGTGGTGTTTTATCTATTTTAATAATGTATTCTTCGCTTTCTTCTCCTTCTATATCTGTATTTCCAATGGCTCTTGTTTTAATTCTATAAATGCCATCTGTTGTAAGGTTAAGTCTATTGGTAATTGGAGTCCAATCTTTCCCATCATTTAAGCTATATTCATATCTTTTTATTCCACTTAAATTGGTACTTCCTGATGCAGTAACACTAGCTGTTTGTGAGGTCCATCTATCATTTGCTGCATTAGATGTAATAGTTGGTGCAGTTGGTGGTGTGTTATCTAAATAAAAGGCTTCACTTCTTTTATAGCTTGTATTGCCTAGGTTATCTTTTGCAATTACCCATAAATACCAGTTGTTTCCTGTTTCTGTATCTTTGGTAACTACACTGCTATTTTCAAACCATGTTTCAAAGTCTGTAATAGATGGTTGGGTTCTACTGTGTGTCCATACATATCTTAGTGTTGATTCATTTACTCCACTAGAATCTGTTACTATAACTTTGCTACCTTGTTCTGTTTTATATGTTGTACTTCCATTGGTTTCAAAAGTAATGGTTGGTCCTGTTTTATCTTCTATGGTTGTAAAAGCTTTAATACATAGGCTTCCTGTTTCTACAAGCTGAGTTATGTCTTGCCATTTGCCTTCTTCTCCTGTTATAGATAGAAATCCTTCTCCTTCTGCTGCTGTTGCTGTATCCCATTTATTTGAACCCTCTAGTCCTAAAACTGTTCCATTTGCTTCTAGTCCTAGTTCTATTTGTTCTTCATGAGTATATTTTACAATAACTGCAAATTTATTATTAGTTAGTTCTATTGGTGTAGCTAATTTTACGGTTTTATATTCATCTGCTAATCTAACATTACTTGCTGCTAGAATTGCTTCATCTAAGTTTAGCTCTCCTTTTTTATTAATATAAATATCTATGGTTTGTGTTTTTCCTGTTCCTGTTATGGCTACTTCTTTTAAATATTCTTTTGTTGTTTCTTTTCTATTATATACATTTGCTACATAAGCACTAGCAACTGGTATTTTTGTTTCTTCTGCGTTTTTTAGGGTTGGTTCATATCTTATGTTTTGTGCTAAAATATCATATTGATATAAGTTTTTGTAATCTCTGTCTGCTACTGTGATAAGTCCTATCATATCTCTTTCTACCATAACATCTTCATAAGATATGTAGTAATATCCTTGATTTAGTCCTGTTCCATAAGAGTTTAATATTAGCCATGCTCCGTCTTGTGATGGTTTACATGCTCCTGTAAAATTGTCTTTTGAATAGTTGTCATCCCATCCTATGATAGTTACTACATGGTCTTGTATGATATTATTGTCATCACAAAAATAGGAAGTAGATAATGTTGGTAGTACATTATTAAAGTATTGTGTTTGTGAAGAGTTTGTTTGTGCTGTTACTCCTCCATAGGTGGTAACATGTTCTTTTATGCGGTTTCTTATTTCATTTACTTGACTGCTTGTTAAAATGTTTCCTTTATTGTCTTTATAAGTAATTCTTCTATTTGTAATTTCTTTATAAATACTTGGAAATTGTATATATTGTTCTATTTTTTGTCCTGATAATTTATTAATTTCTGATAAATTTACTTTTTCTTCTGAGTTTTGAAATGGCATGTCTTTTTCTAAAACTGGGCCTAACCCACTAGTAAAGTAGCTTAGTCCTATGATGTTGTTTCCTCCGCTTCCCACTTCTCTGTTATATCCATTTTTATTAATTCCATCCAAAAAGGTTTTTGCAGTAGCATATTCCATATGTCTTGTAGAAAAAATAGGAGAAGGATAGCCTCTTGTTAGACTGATGTTTGTTTCTACCCCTGTAATTAATGGATAGGTCCAACAACTTTGTGTTTGCCTCTGGTTTTTTACATGAATTGTAATGTAGTCTCTTAAGTCAAAACTACTAGTTCCTTTTGCTTGTATTGCATATTTAGATACTTCCATACTATTTTGTGTATTTGGCTCATAGGGTGTACCATATGGATTTGGTTGTATGTATTTTGCTTTTTCTTCTTCTGGTAGTTCTAACCACTTTTGATAGTCTGGTGTATATTGCAAGTTATTTATATCAAATTTTTCAAACACATAGTTTTGTTTTTCTTTGCTTGTTTGTGCATAGATAATGTTTGCACTTATTCCTAATATAATAATTGCTGTAAAAATGGCAAAGATTAATTTTATTCCTTTCTTATTATTTTTTATCATTTGACCTTTCTCCTTTTTGACTTTTGTTCTTTACTAATTATTGGTTAGTTCTATATATTATTATCATAAGATATTTTTTTTTGTTTTTCAATGGAAAAACTGGTGGTAATGTTTGGTAGCGGCTTTTTTGCTTTACGGATGTGCTTTTTTACCTTATTATTACAGTTATTTTTCATTTTGATGATATTTTTGTAATGTTTTGTCATATTTTACATTTTCTTCTAGGGAAGTCTATATTTAGTTCTATTTTTGTTTTGATTTGCATATACTTTTATTATGAATTTATATAAGGAGGTTTTTTCATGAATGAGAAGAAGCAATGTGGACAAGAAGTTTGCTGTTCTTTAAAAGGTAGCTCTTTATGTCCTAAGCCCCAAGAGTGTGACGGAATGAATCGTTTGTGCAGTGTTTGGCAAGTTCATAGTGGAAAATAAGGCCTCAAAAAAAAGACTCTTTTATTAAGGGTCTTTTTTTTAGTCTTTTTTAATTTTATGCATTTTTCCAAAATGCTTCATAAGTGCGGTAAGCTTCATATAAGTCTAATTTACTAGTTACTTCATAAGGTGAATGCATAGATAGCACTGGTACCCCACAATCAATTACATCAATTCCTTTGTTAGCTAAAATATAGGCTATGGTGCCTCCTCCTCCTACATCTACTTTGCCTAGTTCTGATATTTGGTAAGGAATTTCATTTTCTTCTAATATTTTTCTTACTTGTGCTACAAATTCAGCATTGGCATCTGATGCACCTGATTTTCCTCTTGCTCCTGTGTATTTGCTTAAGCCAATTCCTCTTCCTAAGTAAGAAGCATTATTTTTTTCTGATACATTACTATAAATTGGGTCTAAGCCTGCGTCTACATCTGCTGATAGCATTTTAGAGTTTATAAAAACTTTTTCTAATAAGTTTGGCTGATTTACATTCAATTTATTTAACATCTCTGCTATAAAAGTATCAAATACATGTGATTCCATTCCTGTATTTCCCATACTGCCTACTTCTTCTTTGTCTGATATAATACATACTGCTGTTTTTTGTGGTTTTTCAATGTTCATTAATGCTGTTAATGAAGTATACACACATATTTTATCATCTTGCCCATACCCAGCTATCATGCTGTTATCCAAGCCCATACTTCTGCATGGCATAGCTGGTACTAATTCTAGTTCTGAGCTTAGTAAGTCTTTTTCTGTAATACCATATTTTTGGTTTAGTATATTTAAGATATTTAATTTTACTTTTTCTGTAATATCTGCATCTATTGGCATGCTGCCTATTAATAAGTTTAAATCTTCTCCTTCTATGGCTTCTGATAGTCTTTTCTTCATTTGGTCTTGTGCTAAATGTGGTAATAGGTCTGTAATAGTAAAGATTGGGTCTTTTTCGTCTTCTCCTATATTAATTTTAATTGTTTCTCCCGTCGTTTTTACAATAACACCATGGATAGCAAGTGGTATTGCAGTCCATTGGTACTTTTTAATGCCTCCATAATAGTGTGTTTTAAAGTAGGCAAATTCTGACTCTTCATATAATGGGTTGGGTTTTAAGTCTAGTCTTGGTGAGTCTGCATGTGCTCCTATAATGTTGATTCCATTTTCCATTGGCTCTTTTCCAATTACTGCTAGGTACATGCTTTTTCCTCTATTATTATAGTATATTTTATCTCCGGCTTTTAAACTAGTGCATTTTTCGATTGGTTTAAAGCCATTTTCTTCTGCTATTTTTTGTGAGTTTTCTATTATTTCTCTTTCTGTTTTTGACTGATTCATATAACAAATGTATTGGTCGGCATAGTTAAATATTTCTTGTTTTTCCTTTTGACTTTTTTTATTCCACCCATTTTCTTTTTTATGAAATAATTTTTGTTTTAATTCTTCTGCTTGTTTTTTATCCATTTTTCTCCCTCCATTTTATTATTTTTTTACTTTTTTATTGTATCATATAATTGTAATTTTAGAATACCCAATTTTAAAAAAATTATTTCTTTTTAGGAATATTTTTCTTTTTTATGTAGTAATACCAAGTATTAATATTCCTAAATTATCTTGATAAATTTCATCAAATTGTGTAATTGGTAGAGGGTTTATTCCATATCCTGCTTCTATAGTATAGGCTGGTTTGTTATATTCTTGTATAAACCAATCTTTATATCCTGCAAAGCTTGATGCATAAGCTACTTGTGTTAAATTATATTGGGAAGCTTTTGCAAATTTCTCTCCTATTTGTTTTGCTTTTAGTGGCTCATAGTCTAGGAATTGATAGTATATCTCTTTTCCTTGGGTATGGTAAGATATGGTTAACTCAAATTTATGATTTTTTGTGAAGTTATATAGCGCTTTTGCCTCTGGCTGTGTTAGTGGTGCTTTTCCTACAAAGTCTCTTGGTCCTGGTTTTGTAATACCTTGTTTGTATTTTATTTGCTTAGCATTTTCCCACCTTGCTGGAAATTGTAAGTTTAAGTCCACCCCATTAAAGTTTGCTTTCCAACCATCTGGAAACGGAATACCTGGGTAATCTTTTGAGATTTGTTTATAATGCTGATATATCTTGGTATATTTTTGTATTTTGCCTGTTACCAAATCGATTCCATCTGGATTTACCATTGGTATAATATAAAGTGAAACTTCTTCTAATAGCCTTTTTGGTTCTTGTTGATAAATTTTTGTATTTAATTTGTAACTTTTGCAAATATCTTCGATAAAGTTTATCAAAACTAAGGAACAAATCCATTCATTGCTATGTATTCCGTGCATGATATAATATTTGCTTTGATCCATTTCCTATTTTTATATAGGGAATTTCTTTTTTTAATACACTTTTTCCTATACTCCCTATTTCTAAAAATGGATATTCTTTTTTTAGTTCTATTATATCTTGCTGTAGCCTTTTATAATGATATTTTTGATTGGTTAAAACTATTTTTTCTTTCATAAAAATCACCTGATACTATTTTATGTATTAGGTGATTTTTTGTGTTTTTGTTTTTTAACCTGTTACTTTTTTATTTTGTATTTTTTCATAACCTTCAAATACTTCTTCTATTTCTTTTTCTCCTGAAGTATTAAATATTTTATCATGGCTTTCCAATATTTGTGTAATATTATTGTTAAATTGTGTCACTTCAAAAAAGTTAATTATTTTAATATTTTTTGTATTTGATTTTTCTATATATTTTTCTATATTATAATTATTTTTTTCTATATAATTTTGGCTGCCGCTTATTAAAACAATGTTTTGTGCATTTTCATTTATTTATGTTTCTAATTTTTGTTCAATTTCTTTATATTTTGTAGTATTTATTTTTTTCCAGTCTATTTCTAATATTTTTTCCTCATTTTTTAAGTTTAATTTTTGTATTAGTGTTGTTATATTTTCTTCTATATCATTTTCAAGGATTGTTATTATTTTGGCATTTGCATCAATTTGGCAATTAATATATGGTAATAACATGGTCACTAAGTGCCAATCACTCACATAAAAACTGCATAATTTTTGTATTTCATTGCTTTTGCTTTTCATTTAAATAACCTCCCATTTGTGTTTTGTACATGGTAAATTTTACCATTTTTATTTTGGATAAGTCAAGCTATTTTTATAAAAATCGTATGTGTTTATTCGACATTTTTAAAAATTTTTTCCAACAATGTATATTTTGTAAAAAATTTGTTAATAATTGTATTAGTTAAAAATTTTAAGTTACGGAGGAAAAAATATGAATATTTTTAAAAGTTTATTTCATTTTTCAAAAATAAAACCATTTTTAATTATCTTTTTATTATTGTGCTTATTTGTTTTTGTTTGTACAGTTTCTTATGTAAGAGCAGTTTCTACAGATATTGCCAATAGCGTTTTTCGTTTACATGTTATTGCAAATAGTGATACTACACAAGACCAAAATTTAAAATTAAAAGTTCGTGATGCTCTTCTTGGTTTTATGAAAGAACATTCTTCTACTTGTTCTTCTAAAGAAGAAGTTATGATGGTTGCAAAAAGTCTAGAAAAAGATTTAAAACAGGTAGCTTTAGATGTAATTAAGCAAAATGGTTTTGATTATGATGTTGACATTCAAATTGGCACAAGTCAATTTCCTACTAAACAATATGGTGATATTGCTCTACCTGCTGGCAATTATGATTCTTTAAAAGTGAAAATTGGAAATGCAAGTGGCCAAAACTGGTGGTGCGTTATGTTTCCTCCTCTTTGTTTCGTAGATGTAAGTACTGGTATTGTTCCAGACAGTTCTAAACAAGAGCTTAAAAAGAATTTAAATGATGAAGAATATGATTTAATTAGTGAAACAAATAGTAATGAAGTTAATTTCAAATTTAAGTTAATTGAGTTTTTTCAAAACTGGAAATTAGGAGTTAATTAAGTTTATATTGGTTAATTATTTTAAAACTAAATTTCATTATTGATGGAATTTAGTTTTAAATTTTGCCTTAGTTTTATTCTTTACACTAGAATTACTTGCCAAATGATACAAACTATGGTATAAAAATATTGAAAATAAGTACAATATTTTTTTTGGGGGTAATTATTTTGGATAAATTAGTCATTAGTGGTCCAACCAAGTTAAAAGGTGAGGTAATAATTAGTGGCGCAAAAAATGCTGCTGTTGCTATTTTACCTGCTGCTTTGTTAGTTGATGGCGTTTGTAGAATTGAGAATTTGCCAGATATTAGTGATGTAAAGATGTCTTGTAAAATTTTAGAGGAATTAGGTGCCAAAATTACATGGATTACAAAAAATGAAATTGAAATTGATGCTAAGGATATTTCTTGTACACAAGCATCTATTGATATGACAAGTAAATTTAGGGCTTCTTATTATTTACTTGGTTCTTTACTTGGAAGATGTGGAACTGCTGAGGTTGGTCTTCCTGGTGGATGTAACTTAGGTGCAAGACCAATTGACCAACATATAAAAGCTTTTGAGGCTTTAGGTGCTAAAGTTGAAGTTTCGCAGGGTAAGGTAACTGCTAAAGCAAAAAAATTAGTTGGCACTTCTATTTATATGGATATTGTTTCTGTTGGCGCTACTATTAATGCTATTTTAGCATCTGTACTTGCTGATGGTACTACTACTATTGATAATGCAGCAAAAGAGCCTCACATTGTTGATGTCGCTAATTTTTTAAATACAATGGGAGCTGATATTCGTGGTGCTGGAACTGATGTTATTAAAATTAATGGTGTTAAAAAGTTAACCGGAAATACCACTTACTGTATTGTTCCTGACCAAATAGAAGCTGGTACTTTTATGCTCGCTGCTGTTGCTACTAGAGGAAATGTTTTAATTAAAAACTGCATCCCTGAGCATTTAGATTGTATTACTGCTAAAATTGTTGAAATTGGTGGAACTGTTGAAGATTATGGTGATTCTATTCGTGTTAGTATGAATAAAAGGCCAAATAAAGCTGTTGTAAAAACGTTGCCATATCCTGGCTTTCCAACTGATTTGCAGCCTCAAATTGGTGTTATTTTTGCTACAGCTGATGGCATTAGTACTATTCATGAAAGTATTTGGGACTCTAGATTTCAATATACTTTTGAATTAAATAAAATGGGGGCTAAAATCACAGCACAAGGTAAATCAGCCGTTTTTGAAGGGGTAAAAGGTTTAACAGGAGCTCCTATTTATGCTACAGACCTAAGAGCTGGTGCTGCTCTATTAATTGCAGGTATTACAGCAAATGGTCAAACCCAGCTATATAATATAGAGCATATTGATAGAGGGTATGAACATATTGAAGAAAAATTTAGGGCTTTGGGCGCTGACATTGAAAGGGTTTGCACTCCTGAAAAATAATATTTAAGAAACAAATGCAAAGGAAGAAATAAATATGTTTAAATTTTGTAGTTTATATAGTGGTAGTAGTGGTAATAGTTTATTTATTCAAACTCCATCTACGAAAATTTTAATAGATGCTGGTGAAAGCGCAAAAAAAATTGAAGCCGCTCTTAATAGTATTGATGTAAATCCTCAAGACATTGATGGTATTTTAGTAACTCATGAACATTGTGACCATATTAAGGGGCTTGGAACTTTATCTAAAAAGTTTCATATTCCTGTTTATGCAAATTTGCAAACATGGGAGGCAATGCCTGATATAGCAAATAAGGTAACTGCTGAAAATCAAAATAACTTTTTGATAAATCAATCTTTTGATATTGGAGAATTACAAGTTTTACCTTTTTCTATCCCTCATGATGCTGCTAATCCTTGCGGTTTTAATATTTTTTATAAAAATCAAAAAATTAGTATTGCTACTGATATTGGTCATATAGATTCTAGAATTATCAAAAGTTTAGAAGGCAGTTCTTTTATTTTGCTTGAATCTAATTATGATCCTAATGTTTTAAAATGCTCTAGATATCCTTATTCTTTAAAGCAACGCATTGCAGGTCCTAATGGTCATTTGTCTAATGAAGCTGCTGGAAAGACTGTTTCTTATTTAATGAACAGTGGGTTAAAAAATGTACTTCTTGGACATTTAAGTAAGGAAAATAATTTTCCAGAGCTTGCCTATAAAACTGTAGTTGATGAACTTTGTTTAAATTCTAAATTTCACGATTCTGCTATTAAAATTGGAGTAGCTAGCCGCTATGCACCAAGTGCTGTTGTTGATTTAGAAGCTTAAATTGTTTTGATTTGAAATGAGGTTAACATGTTACATATTGATGTGGTTTGTATTGGAAAGCTAAAAGAAACTTATTTAAAAGATGCCATTTTAGAGTATTCTAAAAGGCTTTCTAAGTATTGTGCTCTTCGTATTATAGAATTGCCTGATGAAAAGGTTAATTCTATTTTAAGTGATACTCAAAAAGAAAGAATCATTGAAAAAGAGAGTAATTCTATTCTTTTGCATATAAAAGAAAATAGTTATATTATCGCTTTAGATTTAACTGGCACGCAATATACCTCCCAGGAATTTGCTGATAAATTAGCACAACTTCCCATGCAATATGCTCATATCACTTTTTTGATTGGTAGAACGCTTGGTATGTCTAAGAATTTATTAGCTCATAGTAATGAGATAATTTCTTTTTCTAAAATGACTTTTCCTCATCAATTATTTCGAGTCTTTTTGTTAGAGCAATTATTTCGTTGTTTTAAAATTCAAAATAATGAGGTTTATCATCATTAATTATAATAAACTTTGTAGAAGAGATTTTTGATATTAAAAAAAAAGAAAAAACTAAAAAAATAAAATTAGGGGCACTTTTTTAATCTCATGAACTTATGGTTGTAATTCTTATATACTAGGGGTAATATATACGAACTAAATATAATCTCTTCTACAAAAATAAAATCTTTTTGTAGTTTTTATTCTTCAGATATTTTTTTCAAAATTCGTTTTGCTAATATTTTTGAAATAATATGTTTTAGAATAAAATATAAAGGAATAAAAATTAAAATTGAAAATAACATATTTTTTCCTTTCTGCTTTTTTCAAATTGTATTATTATATTACTACCATTTTTTTATTTTGTCAACAAAAAGTTTATGACATAATCTGACAAATTATGACAGATGTAATCATTCCTGCTAAATCTGCAAGCAATGCTGCTACTAATACAAAGCGAATTTTCTTTATTTTTACACAAGAAGTATAAATGGCAATTGTATAAAAAGTTGTTTCTGTTGAGCCCATTATAGTAGAAGTAATAGTTCCTATTACACTATCTACTCCATATTTTTGCATAATATCTACTGCTACTCCCATAGATGCGCTTCCTGAAATTGGTCTTAACATTGCCAAAGGTAAAATTTGACTTGGAATATTGAATAAATTAGTAATTGGTTTTATCATTCCAATAATAAAGTCTAAAACACCAGAGCTTCTAAGTAACCCTACTGCTAAAAAGATACCAAGCAATGTTGGAAATAGTGCAATAACAATGTCCATTCCTTGTTTTGCTCCTTCCAAAAATAAATCAAATACTTGCTTTTTTTCTTTAATTCCGTACAAAATGATAATAATAATAACACTTGGTATGGCTGCTGCTGAAAAAAAGTTTACTATCTTCATATTCTTTTTTTCTCCTTATCTAAAATTTTTTCATTAATATTTTAGTTGCTGTAATTCCAACTGCTGCTGCTACAATTGTTGCTATCCATACTTGCATAATAATTCCACTAGGTGAGCTTGAACCTAACGAGCTCCTAATTGCTATTACATTTGTTGGTATAAGCTGCATTGCAGCTGTATTAATTACAATAAACATTGCCATAGAATTTGTTAAGGTATCTTTTTTTTCATTTTCTTGCTGCATAGTTTTCATAGCCTTTAGGCCAAGCGGTGTTGCAGCATTACCCAAGCCTAATAAATTAGCAACTACATTCATGGAAATCTCTTGATGTGCTTTTTGATTATTTCTAATTTCTGGGAATAAAAAATTGATAAATGGTTTTAATAATCTGGTTAGTTTATTCATAAGTGTAGTCTTTTTTGCAATTTCCATAACTCCATTCCATAAGCATATTGTTCCAAAGAATGTAATGGTAAGCTCCACTGCTGATTTTGCTGAATCAAATATTCCATTGCTTACATTTTCAATATTTCCCATTAATATAGCATAAATAATAGAAATTATAATAAATGCTGGCCAAATGATATTAAGCAAATTCTAATTCCCCACTTTCCTATTCAAACATTTTCCTTGTCTATCTTATTCTTTCTTATATTTTTTTATGCTCTTATTTTAATAAATAACTTTTTTTGTGTTTCGACATTTAATCATTTTTTTTATTGAAAAAATGACAAAATTTGCTAATTTTATGTCTATTTTATTGCATTTTCAATGGTTTTATGGTATTATTTTAAACGATGAATTTGTCGAAACATGTTGTTTTTAAGGAGGTTGTGGTATGAAATCTACAGGAATTGTCAGAAGAGTAGATGAACTTGGAAGAGTTGTTATACCCATTGAACTAAGGAATAAATTTGGAATTTCTGAAAAAGATCCAATTGAAATATATGTAGATGGTTCTTCTATTATCTTAAAAAAATTTGAGCCAAATTGTATTTTTTGTGGAAACCCTAAGAAATTATCAGACTACAGAGGAAAGCTAGTTTGTAGTAGATGCTTATCAAAATTATCTGATATTAAATTAGATGAATAAAAAAATCTGTAACTTTTTTACAGATTTTTTAGTTGTCTTTTCTTACTTTATGTTATTTTGTTTTGTAAAAATTTGATATATTTCATTTTTATTTACTTTTCTATCTTTGGCAATTTGTTTAATAATTTCCTTTTTTTCTAACCCCTGCTTTTGATAAAATTCGTATTGCTGCTGTATTGTCATTTGGTTAAATTCTTCTTCTTTTTCTTCTTTTATAACATTTAAATCTAATATAATAATATATTCTCCTCTTGGCTGCTCACATTGTTTTAATAAATCAGAGATACTTCCATATTGTTTTTGTTCATGTATTTTAGTTAGTTCCTTTACAAGACAGGTAGGCACGTCCCCTATATTTTCTAAAATATCCTGCATTGTTTTTTGTAATTTATGTGGCGCCTCATATAAAATAACTGTTTTTTGTTCTCTTTTTATTTGCTCTAGTTTTTGTTTTCTATTTTTTTTGTTTAATGGTAAGAAACCATAAAATGAAAATTCTTTAGTTGTTATTCCAGAAACAATAAGCCCATTAATAAAAGCACAAGCGCCTGGTATTGGTATAACTTCTATTTGATTTTGTATAGCACTTTTTACAATTTCTTCTCCTGGATCTGAAATTCCTGGGGTTCCAGCATCTGTTACAATAGCAATGCTTTTTCCTTCTAATACCTGATTTATTAGTTCTTCTGTTTTTATTTGTTCATTGTGCCTATGATAACTAATTAATTTTTTACTAATTTGAAAATAATTTAGTAATTTTATGGTATGTCTTGTATCTTCTGCTGCAATAATATCTACTCGTTTTAGTGTTTCTATTGCTCTAAAAGTCATATCTTCTAAGTTTCCTATTGGTGTTGCTACCAAATAAATTGTTCCTTTCACTTCTTATCTCCTATTTTATTAAATTTTATGATAGATTTTTAAAATTTCATTTGTATATTGTCCATTTTCTTGATAAATCATTAATGTTTTTTCCATTTTTAGAAATGGTTTTGCATTTTTTACTCCTTTTATTAATAGCAAATTTGGCGCTTTTGTTATATCGGCTTGTATAAATTTTAACACTTTAGGTTCTATTTTATATTGTCTTAAAAGACTACATATATCTACTAATCTTTCTGGCCTATGTACCATATACATATTTCCTTGGTCTTTTAACAAATAACTAGCTGCTTGTATAAATTCTTCTAAGTTTGCTTCTACTTCATGTCTAGCAATTATTTTAGTTTGTGTTTCATTTATCATTCCTGTGTTTTTCTTTTTATAGGGTGGGTTTGTTATAACAGCATCAAAGGTTTTAGCATTTAACATATTCTTTACGTTTTTTACATTATCACAAATAATTTGTATTCTATCTTGTAAATTATTTAACATAATACTTTTATTTGCCATCTTAGCTACTTGTTTTTGTATTTCTATTCCTACGATTGTTGTATTTTTGGTTTTAGCTGATAACAATATAGGAAGTATTGCTGTACCTGTCCCTAAATCTACAATTTTGCTTCCCTGCTTTATTTCTTTAGCAAAGTCAGATAATAATATACTATCTATTCCATAACAAAAGCCATTATTATTTTGAATTATCTTTAAGTTTTGCAATTCTAAGTCATCTATTCTTTCATTTTCTTCTAAAGTTATTTTCATCTTTAATTCATGTTAATTTCAAATAACATATCCTCCCTTTTTACATTTCTATTACTTTATATTTAATTTTCATTTTATCTAATGCATTATACACTATTTGTTTTATAAAGCTATCCCTCCTTAAAATTTTATGTATGCATTATATCACAAAATAATTGCTTTGGAAACTATATTATACTAGCAAAAAAGTAAATTGCCGCATATGATATATTAATTGGAGGAAACTTATGGAAAATGAATCTAAAAAAGAAAAATTTGATTTTAAAAAAAGAAAAGAGAATACGATTCATTCTCTTTTCGAAGTAGAACATTTTTTACATGATTTAAAAAATATTGCAAAAGGTGTCAAGCTTTATAAAATTATCAAAAAATAACTTTTTTATTTAATTTTTTGCTTTATTACTTGCTTTTTCAATTCTAATAAAAGCATTTTTAAAATTGATTTTTTCATCTTTAAAAGCTTGATTTTCTTTTCCATTAATTAAAATCTTTACACTATTTACTTCATTTAATTCTGTTAAAGTATTTACAATGGCATATATACTTGTATTTTCTTCTTCTTGACCACCTTGATGTTTATCAATAAATTCCTTTGATAAATCTAAGTATACCATATCACCTTTTAATTCTGCCTTTAGTACTCTAGTTCCTTCTGGAATTGCCGATTTCAATTTGTCACTTTTAGGTGGTTCTATTAATAGTTTTACCAAAGTGGCATAAGGGTCTGTTAATAATTCTTTTGCATCTATAATTCTTCCTTCTGGCATTAATTGTTTGGTCTGTTTATTTTGATAATATAGCGCTACAATTGTCTGTCTCATTTGTTCTTGGCTTATTTCTTCTCCTGGCTCAATTTCACTTACCTCTTTTTTGTCATTGTTTTTGATAAGGGAATATCCCCCTATTCCTGCAATTGCTATAATTAGTATAATAGCAATAATCATAAATACTTTTTTGTTCATGTTTACACTCTCCTTTTAAACTTGTACTACTTTTTCATTATTATGCTACTAAAAAAAGTTTAGAACTTATTTTTTTGGTTAGCATAATATTATTATGGTTTAGACAAATCTTAATTTTATAATAACTTACTTGACTTTGATTTTAAATTGTTGTAAAGTTAAAGGAAATTTTATTTTAAAAGGAGATTGCTATGGTAAGAGTTAAAGATCCTATTAGTGGTTTTTCACATTTATTTGGTGCTATTTTATCTGTAATTGGTTTAGTATTTTTAATTATTTATGCTTGTTTTTATGGAGAAGGAGCTTGGGATATTGTTTCTTTTACTATTTTTGGTAGTGGACTTATTTTATTATATACTTCTAGTAGCCTATATCATTTATTAAATTTAGGTTCAAAGGCAACCAAATTATTTCGCAAATTAGACCACATTATGATTTATGTTTTAATTGCTGCAACCTATACTCCTATTTGTTTAGGTCCTCTTCGTGGTGGTTGGGGTTGGAGTATTTTCGGAGTTGTTTGGTTCTTAGCAATTATAGGAATTTTTTTAACAATTTTTTGGCTTAACGCTCCTAGGTGGCTTACTACAGGTCTTTATTTAGCTATGGGTTGGACTGTTATAGTCGCAGCTTATCCTATGATTACCACCTTTTACTCTTTAAATTCTTTAGGCTCTCTTTTATGGCTTTTAGCAGGTGGTATTTTTTATACCATTGGTGCTATTTTATATGGTTTAAAATGGCCTCATTTTAAAAATAAATATTTTGGTTTTCATGAGTTATTTCACATTTTTATTCTTCTTCGGTAGTTTATGCCAATTTATTTTTATTTTTTGTTATTTACTTTATATTTAGAAGTAGTTTGTACTACTTCTTTTTAAATCGCTTTTTTGTTTTATTTTCTAGGCATTTTTTAAGTTTCTCCCATGATTTTACATTGACAAATGAGGCTTTTTTATTATAAAATAAGGGTGATTATTTGAATAATAGTAATCATATATTTTATAAAAGAGCATGGTTCTTGAAAATGACCTATAAAGAACTATCCCTTTTTAAAAGGAGATAAATTATTACATGAAACAATTATTGCATGTTGGTTTAGATGTTGGTTCTACAACGGTAAAAATCGTTATTATGGACGAAAATTTAAATACAATATATTCCGATTACCAAAGACACTTTTCAGATACAAAAAATACAGTTTGTAATGTATTAGAAAATTTAGCAAACGAATATAAAGATTGCGAGTTTTCTATTGCCTTAACAGGCTCTGGCGCTATGAGTGCTGCTAAATTTTTAGATTTGCCTTTTATTCAAGAAGTAGTTTCTTGCAAAAGGTCTGTTGAAAAATATATTCCTCAGACAGATGTTGTAATTGAACTTGGTGGAGAAGATGCAAAAATCATTTATTTTGATAAATCAATTGAACAACGTATGAATGGAACCTGTGCTGGTGGTACTGGTGCTTTTATTGATCAAATGGCTTCCCTTTTACATACTGACCCTACACGGTTTAAATGAACTTGCTAAAAATTACAAAATGATTTATCCAATCGCCTCTCGTTGTGGAGTTTTTGCTAAAACTGATATCCAACCACTTTTAAATGAAGGTGCTGCCAAAGAAGATATTGCCGCTTCTATTTTTCAAGCAGTTGTAAATCAAACCATTAGTGGTTTAGCTTGCGGTAGACCGATTCGTGGAAAAGTAGCTTTTTTAGGTGGTCCTTTAAATTATTTATCCGAGTTACGAAATCGTTTTATTGAAACTTTACATTTAGAGGAAGATTGTATTATTATCCCAGAAGAAGCACATTTACTAGTTGCTAAGGGTGCAGCTGTTGATTCTGTGTTTTCTTCTCATCCAATTACTGCTCAAAAGTTAAAAAGTAAAATTGAGATGCTAAGGTTATCTCATGATGATACGACCATTCCTCTTAGCCCTTTATTCTCAATTGATGCAGAATATCAAGAATTTAAACAAAGACATGATAAAGAAACTGTAAAAAGAGGCGATTTAAGCACTTATTCAGGTGACCTTTTTGTTGGTATTGATGCAGGCTCTACTACTACTAAGTTAGTAGCAATTGATAGGCAAGGAACTCTTTTATATTCTCTATATAGTAGTAATGAAGGAAACCCACTTCAAAGTGTAATCAATATGCTAAAGGAGTTTTATCGTATAAAACCCCAAAAGGCAATTCTTCGTTTTAGTGGTGTAACAGGTTATGGTGAAAAACTAATTCAGACTGCTTTAAATGTAGATTTAAATGAAATTGAAACAATTGCTCACTATACAGCTGCAAAACAGTTTATGCCTAATGTAACTAGCATTGTTGACATTGGTGGGCAGGATATGAAATACATTCGTATGAAAAATGGAGCTATTGATAATATTATGCTAAATGAGGCTTGTTCATCAGGTTGTGGTTCTTTTATCGAAACTTTTGCTAAGAGTTTAAATTTATCTATAGAAGAATTTGTAAACTCTGCTTTAGAAGCTAGAAGGCCTGTAGATTTAGGTTCTAGATGTACTGTGTTTATGAACTCTAAAATTAAACAAGCTCAAAAGGAAGGATATTCTGTTGGAGATATCTCTAGTGGTCTTTCTTATTCTGTTATTAAAAATGCCATTCAAAAGGTTATGAAAGTTAGGGATGTAAAATCTTTAGGTGAACATATTGTAGTACAAGGTGGTACTTTTTACAATGATGCTGTTTTAAGAGCCTTTGAATTAATTGTTGGCAAAAATGTAGTAAGACCTGATATTGCAGGTTTAATGGGTGCCTATGGTGCAGCTTTACTTAGTAAAGAACAATATGAAACAAACCTTGATATGGAATATCACTCTTCTTTAGCAAAACCAGAAGATTTGGATAAATTAGAAATTACTATAAATCATGTTCGTTGTAATGGATGTGAAAATCATTGTTTATTGACAATCAACAAATTTAATAATGGAGCAAAATATATTTCTGGTAATCGCTGCGAAAAAGGCAGTGGGGTTAGTCTTGACGATAAAAAAGACTTGCCAAATTTAATGAAATATAAATATGAACGTATTTTTAACTATACTCCATTAGAAGAAAAAGCAGCTACTCGTGGTACTATTGGCATTCCTAGAGTTTTAAATATGTATGAAGACTATCCTTTTTGGTTTACCTTTTTAACTTCTCTAGGCTTTCGCGTTATACTATCAGAAAAAAGTAACCGCAAAACTTATGAAAAAGGTATGGAAAGTATGCCCTCTGAATCTGTTTGTTTTCCTGCAAAACTTTCTCATGGTCATATTGTAGGATTAATTAATCAAGGAATTACTACCATCTTTTATCCTTGTATGCCTTATTCTAGAAAAGAATATGAAAAAGCAGATAATCATTATAACTGTCCTATTGTTATTTCTTATTCTGAAGTTTTGAAAAATAATGTAGAAGAATTAAAGGAAAAAAATATTAAGTTTTTAAATCCATTTTTACCTTTTGAACCTAAGACATTAGTAAAAACTATTTTAGAACTACCAGAATTTGAGGAATATCACTTCTCTAAAAAAGAATTACTAGACGCTGCTAAAAAAGCTGAAGCAGAATACCAAAAGTGCAAACAAGACATCCGCTTATATGGTCAAAAAGCTTTAGATTACATAGAACAAAATAATTTAAAAGGCATTGTATTAGCAGGTAGACCTTATCATGTGGACCCTGAAGTAAATCATGGCATTGATACTTTAATTACAAGCTTAGGACTTTGTGTTTTAACAGAGGATAGTATTTGTAATCAGACAGAAGTTAAAAGACCAATTCGTGTAGTAGATCAATGGGTTTTTCATGCAAGACTTTATGCAGCTGCAGATTTTGTAGGAAAACATGATAATTTAGAACTGGTACAATTAAATTCTTTTGGTTGTGGTGTAGATGCAGTAACCACTGATCAAGTAGAAGAAATACTAAATAGTTTTGGCAAAATGTATACCTTAATAAAAATAGATGAAATTAATAATTTAGGTGCTGTTCGTATTCGTATTCGTTCTCTTTTAGCAAGTATGAAAAAAAGAGAGCAAAATAGTCATTTACAAAATGGCTCTGGTAATTATGAAGTAACAAAAAAAATATTTACTAAAGACATGAAAAAAGATTATACCATTTTAGTACCTCAAATGGCTCCTATCCATTTTGAACTTTTAGAAGCTGCTGTTCGCAGTAGTGGTTATAACCTTGTATTACTAAGAGAATGTACGGCTCATACTGTTGAAACTGGTTTAAAATATGTAAATAATGATGCTTGTTATCCATCTATTTTAACTACAGGACAAATGATTGAAGCACTAGAGTCTGGCAAATATGATTTAAATAAAACAGCTTTAATTATGTCTCAAACAGGGGGTGGCTGTAGAGCTACTAATTACATTGGCTTTATTCGTAAAGCTTTAAAAGACGCTGGCTTTGAAAATATACCTGTTATTTCTTTTAATGTAGTTGGTATGGAAAAAATGCCTGGTTTTAAAATTACTACACCATTAATTGAAAGATTATTAAAAATGGTAGTTTATGCTGATTTATTACAAAAAATGTTAACCAAAAATAGAGCTTATGAAATACATAAAGGTCAAAGCCAACAATTATTTGATAGTTGGATGGAAAAATGCAAAACCTTATTAGAAAAATCTACTCTAAAGGAATTTAAACAAAGTATTTATGACATTGTAGAAGACTTTGAAAAAATCGAATTAGATACAACTACTATAAAACCTAAAGTTGGAATTGTAGGAGAAGTCTTAATTAAATATCATCCATTTGGAAATAACTTTGTAGCAGATAAATTAGAACAAGAAGGCGCAGAAGTAATTTTGCCAGATTTTATGGGGTTTGTTAAATTTATTGCAACACATAAAATAACATTTAATCAATTAATAAAAACAGACAAGATGAAAGCCAAATTATTTAAAGCTGCTATTAAATTAATCGATATTTTAGAAAAAGATGTTGTAATTGCATTAAAAAATTCTAAAAAAGGTTATCTATTACCTTGTAATATTTTCGAATTAGAAACAAAGGTAAATGATATCTTATCCATTGGAAATCAAACTGGAGAAGGATGGTTTTTAACAGCTGAAATGATTGAATATATTGAACATGGTATTCCTAATATTGTATGTGTGCAACCATTTGCTTGTCTTCCAAATCATGTTGTTGGAAAAGGCGTTATTAAAACTATCCGCAATAAATTTCCAGATGCTAATATCGCTCCTATTGACTATGACCCTGGGGCTAGTGAATCAAACCAAACTAATAGAATCAAACTTTTAATGACAGTTGCTAAAGATAATTTAGCAAATCAAAGCAAAGAAAAAGAGGCTTTATTAAAAGAAAATATAGCAACTAACTTAACAGAAGAATCAATATATTAATTATCATAAAAAGAAGAATATATCTTTATTCTTCTTTTTCTATTTTCTACTAGTCAAATCTTAAAATTTATGTTAAAATAAACGTAAATCTTAAGGAAATGAGGAAGATAAATGAAAAAAGTATCAGTTGTTATACCAATGTACTATGAAGAAGAAGTTGCAAAAGAATGCTATCAAAGAATGAAAACTGTTTTAACTTCCATTCCTAATTACGCATATGAAATTGTTTTCGTTAATGATGGTAGCAAAGATAAAACCTTAGAAATATTAGAAGAAATTGCAAAAGAAGACATGAATGTAAAAATTATATCCTTTTCTAGAAACTTTGGTCATCAATGTGCTGTAACTGCTGGAATTAAATTTGTAACTGGTGATGCTATTGTCATCATTGATGCAGATTTACAAGACCCTCCAGAATTAATTCCTGAAATGCTAAAATTATGGGAACAAGGTTATGAAGTAATTTATGGCAAACGTAAAATAAGAGAAGGAGAATCAAAATTTAAATTACTTACAGCCAAAGTATTCTATCAAACCTTAAATGCCCTATCTGATGTAGATATTCCAAAAGATACTGGAGACTTTAGATTAGTAGACAAAAAAGTAGTAGATGTTATCAATTCCTTACCAGAACATAATAAATTTTTAAGAGGTCTATTTAGTTGGATTGGTTTTAAACAAACTCCATTTGAATATGAAAGGAAAGAACGCTTTGCAGGAAAAACAAAATACCCTTTAAAGAAAATGTTAAAACTTGCATCAGATGGTATTATTAGTTTTTCTACTAAACCATTAAAAATGGTAGGAGGTCTTGGCATCATTTCTGTTTTTGCTTCTTTTATTATTTTAATATATTCTCTTTTATCTTACCTTTTTAAGTGGAATAATTTAACCGCTGGTTGGACTTCCTTAATGGTCACCTTTACTTTTCTAGCAGGTATTATTTTAATCTCACTTTGGATGATAAGTGAATATATTTCAAGAATATATGATGAAGTAAAACAAAGACCACAATATATTATTGATAAAAAAATAAATATAGAAAATTAAAATTAAGAATAAAAATAAAATAAAACAATTTATTTGTTTTATTTTATTTGAATAATAGGAGGAAAAATGCATTTTATAAATTGGATAAAATCACATTAGTTTAATATTTTATTTTTTATCTGTTTACTATTAATAATTTCTCCTGTTATTTTATCAAAACCGCTTAATAATTTAGATGAAATTTGGAATTATAATTTTGCTAGAAATATAGCAAATGGTCTAATTCCTTATAAAGACTTTAATATAGTAGTTACTCCACTACTTTCTTTTATTTGTGCATTTTTCTTAAAACTATTTAATAACGAATTAATTATTATGCGTATATTAGCTATATTTCTAATTTCATCTATTTTTTTCTTAAGTTATAAAATATTAAAAAAATTAAAAATTAACTGTATTTATATTTTCTCTTTTTTATTTTTATTATTTTTTATTTTAAAAGATTATATTTGTATTGATTACAATTTTGCAATTATTTTATTTACACTTAGCCTAATTTATTTAACACTAAATAATAATTATAATTCAATATTTATACAATTTTTAGTTGGACTATTAAGTGGTTGTTGCATTTTATTAAAACAATCTACAGGTATGCTGATTGCTTTTATAAGCATTTTCTATCCAATTTTATTAATAAAAAATAAATTAAATTTTAAAATTTATATAAAAAATACTTTTATAAAAATAATTGGACTTTTAATTCCTATTATTTTATTATTAATTTATTTATTAAAATATCATGCATTATTTGATTTTATTGATTATGCTCTTTTAGGAATTAAAACTTTTACAAATCATATTTCCTATACTACCTTATTATCATCTAACAATATTACTATAAAATTACTTAGTATTTTTGTGCCTATTTTTATTATTTTAAGTGGCATTTATTTATTAATAAAAAAAGAAAAAAAATTATATGGTTTTTACTGCTATTCTTTAGCTTCTTTAATAGTTATTTTTCCAATTTCAGATTCTATTCATTTCTTGATTGGAATTATACCTTTTATGATTTTATTTTCTTATTTATTTTTTAATATTTTATTATGGCTTAAAGAAAAATTTAAATTTCATAAAAAAATACAATTATTTTTTAAGGTACTTTTTAAAGCAATCACTATTTTATTTTCAGTTTGTTATTTAATTATATCTATCATATCATTAAAAAATTATTTAAATAACCCTGAAAAAAAACACTTTATCAAATATTATTCAAATATTCCTATCTCAGAAGGACTACAAAATAAAATCAATATACTAGATAATTATATATTATCGCAAAATAAATCAGTTTATATTTTAGATTCAGAAGCTGCCATTTATATGATACCACTTAACTATTATCACAAAGATTTTGACATGTTTAATAAAGGAAACTTTGGTAGTCTAGGTGAAGACGGACAAATTATTAAAATAAATAATTTAAAAAATAACTCCATTTTTTTAATAAAAAATAATAAATATAAAAGAAATTGGCAATCGCCAGAAAAAGTAATATCTTATATTCAAAATAACTTTACTAAAATAGGTGAAATTAATATTTTTGACATTTATGAATTTAAATAACTCTTTAGATATAAAAAGTTAATAAAAATCTTATTAATTTTTTATATCTATAAATTTATTATTATAATTTATTTATGAAAAATTCTTATTAAACTATCACTTGTATAATATTATTAAATTGTAATACAATTTTACAATGACCTCCACTTATTTTCTTCTCTATTTATATTAATCCACTTTTTTATTTTGCTATTTTACTTTTCCTAAAAAATATTTTAGCTTTTTATTATATTAATTTTTTTAATTGTTTATTATATATTTTAAATTTTTCTCTTTATTTTTTATATTACTCAATCTGTATTACTTATATACGAAATATATCATAGAAATTTTATTCGACATCAAACTTAATTCCTTACTATATAATTTTGTCAAATTGTAATGTCTCCTTCATTACCTCCCCTTCCCGAATCACCTTACCATTTCACTTTTCATTTATCTATTATATTTACCCAAATTATGTATACTTATTAACTTTCTTCACATTTTAATCAACACTTTTAACCTTTTCTTTAATCCGATGGTTTTATTAATACTTTTCATTCATTTTTCTTTACCTTTTTATACATTTTTCTTAACTCTCATCAAAATATTACCTCTTTGTCTTTCTCCTTTCTTACTAACAGACCAAACCCAAATTTGTCTTTGTGACATTTTATTTATTATTTCTCTTTCTTATTTTTAAATAAATTATTATTCTATATTTTTCTAAATAATAATTTGATTAATTATTTATATTTTTTACCTTCACTTTTATATTTATATTCATAAATTTTTTATCATCTAATTTATTATTTTATATTTTTATTATAATTTCATATTATTTAAAATTTATTATTCATATTTTCCATTTTTTATTATCAATCTTGCTGCTTCAAATTTTTA
>CANSJB010000008.1 GCA_947647115.1 uncultured Clostridium sp.
TGGTTGGGACATTTTCTCATTTCTTTACTTAAGACATTATCACATTTCTTTCATAATTATTTTTTAGCATTCATTTTTTTAATTGCCTCTTTATGTAAAATATGCTATAATATATTTGAGTTATATTTATATATATTTATATACATTTATTTCCTATTTACACTAAATAGTGGAGGAATAACCTCTAACTTTTTGGTTTAACATAGATAACAAGGAAACAACACAAAAAGAATCTTAAGGAGGTTTTTGTATGAGCAGTCGTTTAAAGAAACGGATTATTGAATCGTTAAAATTCGCAGTTAGCCTTTTTATGGTTTTTGCTATTATTCACAAGTTTTTTTTACCTCGAGAAGATTGGCTTGCTTTTTCTATAATCTGGTCTATTTCTTGGACAGTAGGTCGTTTCACTTCACAGTGTATCAATACTTTAAAGAAAAGTAAATGCTCTAATCTTCTTATCACTGTAAGAATAATTGTAGATGCAATACTTGTCATAATGGGAGTATTTCTTGAAGTTACAGCTTGGAAAGAAATAGTTATCAACATTATTATTCCGTTCGACATAGCTCTTATTCTTAACAACACACTTCTGAAGAACGACTGATACTCAAAAAATGTCTAAAAATTTATGCCTTCTAAAAACTACACTAAAACAATTTGCATTGACATAATTTTTTAGACCTTCGAGAAAAAGTGCAGTGGCGTTTACGACCAACTGCACTTTTTCATAGAAGTTCTACTGATATATCTTCTAATAACTTTTATCTTTCCTTATTTACACTTTAACATTGTGCTATACTAACACTTAATTTTTTTATTTTGTTGCTTTAACTGACTTTAATAAGCGATATGTTTTACAAATGTTACACTCTTTGCAAATAGAAACCTTATCTTCAAATATCAATTTAATAGTATTGATAAATTCATCTTCTTCATCTATTAAGTGAATTTCTATTTTTGCTGGCAATAGCGTTAAAAGTGTATTTAATGCAAAGTCATTAGAGGAAAATGAAATATCAGATAAATATTTTGCATTATATATATTATCAGAAACAGATACTACATTTTTGTCATCATCTAATAAGATGGATTCTCCATTATAATAAATTAAATGCAGTAGTTCATATTCTGGCATTCTACTTTCTACATAAATACGTAATAAACTAATAAATTCAGTATATTCTTTTTCAATTACAAATTGATTTACACTACCATCTACAATTTTGTCTAAATAACTAAAGTATTTTTGCAGCCTAAAGTAAATAAAGCCATCTAAAACCATACTATTATGTTCTAAAATATATTGTACAATTTCTTTTTTTATTATTTTCTTATCTTGCATTTTAGTTTTCTTTTCTTCTTCTATCATTTGTTTACAATTATCTAAAATTTTTGTTTTTTCAAATTCATCAAAATAAAAATAGTTATAATTCAAAAGCTGCTTTATAATTTTTTCTTCGTAAAATTTAAAAACAATTTCTTCAATTAAGTTACTTAAGAACTCAGCAAATTTTGTGTCTTGGTCACCTCTATAATGTACAATCACATTTTGATATACTTTAAATTCATTTTGTGAATATACTAAGTTTTCAAAATCAATTGCTTTTATTCTTTCTAGTAGATAATCTAATATATTGGTATTGTTTGTTTTTATGCAAAATGATTTCATGTGCTTTAATTTCTCCTTTCTACTTATGATATTATCTACTAAAATAGCGTTAGATATACATATTTTATTCCATCTGGTAGAAAAAGGTAACATATTTTACTTTAAGTTTTTTAAATGCTATCTAGTCCGCCTTCTAGGTTATATACATTTTCATATCCTAATTTTTCTAAAATTTCTTTTGCCTGTGTACTTCTTGCACCAGAGCTACAATATACAATAATTATTGTTTTTTTGTTTGGTAACCTTTTATTTATATCTTTTTCTAGGTCATAAACGCAAATACAAATCGCTCCATTTAGGTGTCCTTCTTCAAATTCTTGATGGCTTCTTACATCTACTAATACAGCGTTTTGCTGTAATTGCATTTTAACAGCTGTTTTATAATCTATTTCTTTATTCATACTACGATAAAATAACTTTTTAATTTTTCTTATCATTTTTTTCCTTCCTTCTTTATTTAATATGATATCAAAATAAAAACACCCATACTATATAGTATGAGTGTTCCCACTTTTTGGTTTTATTATTTAATATTTTCTTTATAATGATAATATTTACTTTCTTGAATAGCTGTTATGATGGTAATTGTAATAATATATACTAATAAACCAATTGGCACAATCAAACGATTAATTGGAACTCTTGCTATTGCCAAAAAGCTTAGTAATACTGCTTCTGATGCTAGTACTGATACTACATATGCTGCAATCGTCTTTAGAATACCTATTTTTCTATAACGCACCATTACATAAACTAAAACTACTATTAAGCTAATTGCTAGTGGCAATACATATGGTTTTAAAACATCTGTTAGTTTTTCTTTTGGTTGATAAGTAATATTTAAGTCTTCTACTTTATTTTTTATTTCATATTTTTCATTTATTTTGTTATTAAATTGTTCTAGCTTTTCTTTTAAGTCTTCCTTATTATCATGGTTTACAGTAATAGATGCCATATCCCCATAATATTCTATTTTTTGTACTAGAATTTTGTCATTTCCAAATATCTCTTTAGCAATTTGCCTTATGTCTTCATTTTCAAAGCTTTTTCCTAAGTACACATCAATTCTAATATTTCTACTATAAGTAATGTCTGCTTTTAAACCCATAGTACCTATAATAACTGCACCAATTATAATAATACAAATTGCTAATATATAAATTATTTTTTTCTTCATTTTTTAGACCTTACCCTTTCTCCTATTTTTGAGCTGTAATTAAAGTTCTAGTAAATATCAAATTGTATATAATACTAATTAAAATTCCCCAAAATATTGTCATTCCAAAACTACTAATTGGTAGCCAATTGTTAAAGCATAACATAACTGTAGTAATAGCTACTGGTATTAGTAAAAACATTGCTTTTATTAGTGTTTCTTTGAAAGCATGGGATAGTTCTTCTGAGGTTTGTGCTTTTTGCTTTTTCAATAAATGTAATAAATATATACTAAATATATAATTTAAAATGATACCCACTAAAATTCCTACCATGCCCTCTAGGGTAATTACTACATTGGTTAGACGAAGTAATAATAAAAATACTGCAATATATCCAATAAAACTAATTGCTACTAAAATTCCATTTTTCTTGTAACGTATTATTAAGTATATAATACCAATTCCAACAAGTGCCATTACTAATATACTTGGCACCAAAAACATTTCTTTTGTAATATCTGATAAAATATAACGATTTTCTTCTATAGAATAAGTAAGTGGCATATCGCCTGTATTTAATAATACAGCAAGTTGTGATGCTTCTTTAATATATTGTGAAATCTCATCATTATCTGTGCTAGCTTGCCCAATCGATAATTGAAGAGTACCTGTTGTAATTTCACTACTAAAGTAAGTGCTTAATATTGTGGTATCATCAATTTTTAATGTAATATTTTTAGTCGTTTCTTTTCCTTCAGCATCTACAGTTTTGATATAAGTTTTTGACATGTTGTTTAATATTTCTTTTCCTTCTTTATTTAACTGAATTGTTAAATATACAGCTGTCCCATTATTGGTTGAACTATAAGCAACTTGTGCTTTTTGAATATGCTCATTGGTTAATAATACATTTTTTTCATCATCTACTGCTTGAAAAACACCTTTAATGGCTGCATATTGTAAAACAGTGTCTGTATCTATATTTTCTGGTATACTAATGATAGCTTTTCCTGTTTCTTCGTCAAAACGAATAGAGTAGTCTGATACTCGCATTTCTTTTAATCTTTTTTCAATAATATCCTTACAAATTAAATAATTTTCCTTTGTTAGCATATTCTCAGGGTTTACAGGCTCTTCTTTTTTCGTAGTGCCTTCCCCTTCTTTTTCTACTACTTTTCCATCTTTGTCATAAATAACAGTATTTTTGTTCGTACTGATTTTAAAGCCTGCATTCCTACTCCCTGTTAAATCTCTACCTAAATTATATTTTGGTATCTTATTGCTTACAAACTTTGCATCTTGCAGATAAATTCCTCCAAATGAAATAAGAGAAATTAAGATAATTAATAAAATAATAAATGCTATTTTTAGTTTTTGTTCTACTTTCACTTTTATTTCCTCCTTCTATTACAATAACTTGCTATCATTTATAATTAATTCAAACCATATTCCTAAATATTTTGCTGCATATTTACTCATCATAGTACGTTCCATAAATATTTCAAAATAATCCAAAACTGGTGATATATCTGTGTCTATTGTTAAATTTAAAATTACCTTTTTATTTTCTTTGTCAATGGTAAATTCTGAATTTGTTACTGCATAATTGACTTTATCATGTTTATCAAAGGTAGACATATTTTGATTTACTACTCTATTTCTATGCACATCTGATTTATCCGCTAAAATTAGAGCTGCTGATATATCACTAACAGCGGTTCCTGTTTGTTCATCATGATTGCCAATTGCCATCATAATTTCTGTCCTTTTGCATGCATCCATCCCCATATCTTTTAAAATTTCATAGGCCAAAATGGCACCTGTATGTGCATGGTCTACACGATTAACACAATTTCCAATATCATGCATATAACCTGCAATTTTAGCAAGTTCTATTCTCTCTTCTGGATAATCCAAAACTTTTAATACTTCTCCTGCTCTATGTGATACAATTCCAATATGCCTAGTAGAATGTTCTGTATAGCCTAGGGCATTTAATTGCTTTTGAGAGCTTAAAACTAATTGTTTTATTTCTTCATTTTGCTTAACATCTTCTAAGGTAATCAATTTTTCCCTCCTAATATGTTTCCCTATTTTATTTTTCCTTACTGTGTAAAGTTTTATACTTTTATGATTGTACCCTAAAATATAAAAAATAGCAACAATTTTATAAAATTTGAGTAAAAAAATTATTTCATCATCCTAATTGCCTCATCTGTAACCTTATTTTTATCAAACTTTCTCATAATAAAAACAACAATTGCCACAATTAAAAAGGTAACTGCATATATCATTAAACTAAATTGCCAATTTCCTGCTAAAATTTTCTCTCCTGCTAATGTAGAAGAAATCACAGAAGGAAATCTTGCAATAGTAGAAATAATAATAAATTCTAAAGGCTTGATTGGCAAAAGTGCTGCTATATAGGTTAATAAATCTTTTGGGGTTCCTGGTATAAAAAATAAAATAAATATAATAAATCTAATTGTTCTAGGGTTTTGAAATACTTTGCTATTTTCTATTTTTTCTATTTTTTCTTTTGCTACAAAATCATAAATAAATTTTCTGCCTAATTTATGAACTAGCCAATAAATAAAAGCTGAAATGATAGCAGCAGATAACATAATAAATATTGTTCCCCATAAGCCTCCATAACAAATACCTGCTAATATTTCTATGGGCTCACCTGGTATAATAAATAAAAATATTTGTGCAAATTGCAAACCAAATAACATAAGTACTCCTAAAAAACCTGATTCATCTATTCGGTTTTTAAATTCTTGCTGACCGCTTAGCTGTACTTAAGTCTTTAATCACTGGCATTAAATAAATAGTAATCCCTACTGCTATTGCTATTACTACTAACAATAATATCATTTTAAATATCTTTGTTTTTTTGCTCATTTATCATTACTCTCTTTTCTTATCTAAGTTTTACTATGCTTTATTATATACTAATTATCAATATCCTAAAAGTATTTTTTTTAATTTTATATCATTTTAAGTTTTTCTTAATAAAAAATAACCAGTTATCAAGTTTTTCTCATATAACTGGTTATTTTTCTATGTTTTATCAAATTCAAAATTTTCGTTTATAAAATTTTTTTGGTTACATCTACTGGATTAACTTGATACCCAAAATTCTTTAATATTGTAACAATTGACGTAGGTCCACATCCAAATCTTGCCTATTTTATAAGCCAATTAGCAATATCATATATTTGAACTCCTTCATATTGGTAGTCTTCATGTTTCGTTCTTGCTATTATTACTTTTGGATATGCATCTTTAATTTGTAGTAACGGTTCTACTTCTCTTTTCAGTGTATTCTCATCATCTATATTATCAGATACTTGAATATAAATCTTTTCATTTTGCTTCATTGCTACAAAATCAATTTCTTTATTATATAAAGTTCCCACATATATTTCATATCCTCTTCTTAATAATTCAATAGCAATTATATTTTCATATACTCTACCATAATTAATATTTTTTGTTCCTAATTTTGCATATTTAAATGTTTGGTCAACTAGGTAATATTTGTCAATTGAAGATAAATACTTTTTCCCTTGAATATCATATCTTCTTACCTTATAAAAAGCAAAAGCATCGCATAAATAATTAATATAACTAGCTATTGTCTTATCGTTTGTATTTATATCATTCTTATTTAATTTATTTGCTATATTTCTATATGATGTTAAATTTGAAATATTATCCATCATAAATTCAGTTAAACTATCCATTAATCCTATATTTTGTATATTATATTTTTGCTGAATATCTCTAACAATTAAAGCATTATATACATCATTTATATAATTATATTTTTTACTATTGTCGTCATATACATAGGAACCTGCCACACCACCTTCAAAAACATATTTATTAAATGCCTCTTGTATATCTTTATATTTAAAATATTTTAAATATTCTTTAAAAGAAAATGGATAAATTTTTATTTCATAAGTTCTGCCTGTAAACAGAGTTGCTAAATCACTACTTAATAGAAAAGCATTTGAACCAGTTATATATATATCATATTTTTCTTCTGCGTGCAGGCTATTTATTGTTCTTTCAAATTCTTTACACATTTGAACTTCATCTATTAATACAAAATTTTTCTTTTCTGGAATAAATTTTTTTTCTATATAGTTATTTAGGGAAATATAATCTCTTAATTGGTCAAATTTTATTAAATTAAAATTAATGCTTATTATATTTACATTTTCGATATTTTTTTCAATATATTTCTTAAACATATCTAATAATTTTGACTTTCCACTACGTCTAACTCCAGTTATCACTTTTATATCTGGTGTTCCAATAATATCTATTAATTCTTTTAAATAATTTCTTTCTATTATCTTCATAAAAACTCACCCCATAAATATTATAGCATTCATTTCGCAAAAAGTAAATATTTTTCGTTTTGCGAAATATTTTCTTTTGTTATTTTACCTTTCTGCACATTTTTTATCCAATAAATTTTTAATGTATTATAAAAAGCAAAAAGGAAGACTTTTTCAATTATCTTCCTTATTTTATCTATCTAAAATCTCCAATCTATATTTCCTGTGTCCTATTTGGAATTTATTATCCGTTCTTCGATTTCGAACTGTGAATTATATAAATTAGCATAAAAGTCACCTTTTTGTAGTAGTTCTTCATGAGTTCCTTGTTCTATAATATCTCCTTCATTCATCACTAAAATAAGGTCTGCATTTTTTATGGTAGATAATCTATGGGCAATTATAAAGCTGGTTCTACCTTTCATTAAATTATCCATAGCAGCTTGAATTTGCCCTTCTGTTCTAGTATCAATAGAACTTGTTGCTTCATCTAAAATCAATATTTGAGGGTTTGTTAAAATAACCCTAGCAATAGTAAGTAGTTGTTTTTGCCCTTGTGATATATTTCCTGCTTCTTCATCTATTATCATATTATAACCATTCGGAAGTGTTTGAATAAAATGGTGTACATGCGCAGCTTTTGCAGCTTCAAAAACCTCCTCATCTGTAGCATCTGGTTTTCCATATTTAATATTATCTTTAATAGTACCTCCAAATAACCAAGTATCTTGTAGTACCATTCCAAACATTTTCCTTAGGTCACCACGATTAAAGTCTTTGATATTATTCCCATCTATTAAGATAGCTCCTGCATTTACATCATAAAATCTCATTAAAAGTTTTACCATTGTTGTTTTTCCCGCCCCAGTTGGTCCAACAATTGCTACTTTTTGCCCATCTTTTACGGTTTGATTAAAATCTTTTATAATGATTTTGTCTTCATCATAGCCGAATTGTACATGTTCAAAGGTAACATTGCCTTTTAACCCCTGCGTATTTACAGGATTTGCAATTTGTTGTACTTCTTCTGGTTCTTCTAAAAATTCAAAAATTCGTTCTAACGCTGCTGCCATAGCTTGTAACATGCTTGAAATTTGTGCTATTTGGTTAATGGGTTCTGTAAATTGTCTATTATATTGTGTAAAAGACTGAATATTACCTACTGTAATTTTCCCTTGTACTGCTAAATAACCTCCTAAAATGGCAATACCTACATATCCTACATTTCCCGCAAGCCTCATAATTGGAAACATTAAACCTGACATAAATTGAGATTTCCAGCCAGAATGATATAATTGTTCATTTACTTTTTTAAATTCTGCTACTGCTTTTTCTTCTCCATTAAATACTTTTACGATATTATGTCCACTATAAATTTCTTCTACTTGACCATTGACATGTCCTAAATAATCTTGCTGCGCTTTAAAATATTTTTGTGACTTTTTAACAATCAAACGTACTAAAATAACTGTAAATGGTAAAATAAGTAGTGAAATCAAAGTCATACTAGCACTAATAGATAACATCATAATAAGAACACCAATAATTGTACAAACTGATGTAATAATTTGTGTAATACTTTGATTCATATTTTGTGAAAAAGTATCTATATCATTTGTAATAATAGATAATACTTCTCCATTTGTTCTTTTATCAAAGTACTTCATTGGTAATTTGTTAATTTTTTGTGATATATCATTTCTTAGCCTATAAGTTAGTTTTTGTGATACATTGGTCATAGTAAAGCTCTGAACAGCTGAAAATAGTGTACTAATAGTATATAGCCCTAGTAATGTAAATAAAATAGTAGCTATTTTTCCAAAGTCTATTCCTGCTCCACCTGATAGTTTACCTACTAAACCATTAAAAATTTCAGTAGTTGCATTTCCCAAAATTTTCGGTCCTACAATAGTGAAAATAGTACTTGCCACTGCAAAGATAATAACAATAACTAGTTTCCATTTATAATCCATCAAATATTTTTTTATTAATTTTTTAGCAGTTCCTTTAAAGTCTTTTGCCTTTTCTACTTGTTTTAGTCCATGTCCAGGGCCAGGACCTGGCATGCCTCCAGGTTGAGGTCTTTGTTGCTTCTCTGCCATATTTTTCATTTCCACCTTTCCCATTTAATTTTTAAATAGTTGGTATTTTTAAGCTCCTAGCTCATCTTCTGAAAGCTGTGATAATGCAATTTGCTTATATACCTCGCAATTTTGCATTAATTGTTTATGTGTTCCTTTACCTACAATTTTTCCTTCTTCTAATACAATAATTTGGTCTGCATTTAATATTGTATTAATTCTTTGTGCTACTATAATTACTGTTTTATTTTGCGTTTTTTCTTTCAATGCTTCTCTTAACTTAGCATCTGTTTTATAATCTAGTGCAGAAAAGCTATCATCAAATACAAATATTTCTGGGTCTTTTGCCACTGCTCTTGCAATAGATAAACGTTGTTTTTGTCCACCAGATACATTTGAGCCACCTTGTGCAATTTCTGATTGATAATTGTCCTCTTTTTTTTGTATAAATTCTGTTGCTTGGGCAATTTCGGCAGCTAATTTCATTTGCTCATCTGACATAGTTTCATCACTGTATTTAATATTAGACTCAATCGTGCCTGAAAATAGAATACCTTTTTGTGGTACAAAACCTATGACTGCTCTTAACTGTTTTTGTGATACTTCTTTTACATTAACACCATCTATTAAAATTTCTCCTTGTGTTACATCATAAAAACGTGGTATTAAATTAACAACTGTAGATTTACCACTGCCTGTACTGCCAATAATAGCAGTTGTTTCACCGTGGTTTTGCGATAAAGTCTATATTGGTCAATATATCCTCATCGGCATCTGGGTAGCGAAATGATACATTTTTAAATTCCACAATTCCCTTTTTAGAGCTATCTAAACATTTTGGCTCTTTTGGATCTTGAATACTATTTTTTTTGTCTAATACTTCATTAATACGTTTAGCAGATACACTTGCTCTTGGAAGCATAATGGAAATCATAGAAATCATTAAAAATGCCATTACAATTTGCATAGTATATTGTAAAAATGCCATAATATCTCCTACTTGCATTGCACCTGTATCTACACTGTGTGCTCCTGCCCAAATAGTTAAAAGTGAAATACAATTCATAATTAACATTAGTATGGGCATCATTAAATTCATACTATTATTAACAAACATATAATTTTTCATTAGGTTTTTATTTGCTTCTTCAAAACGTGCCTCTTCTTTCTTTTCTGTATGGAAGGCACGAATAACAGGAATACCTGTTAACATTTCACGTGCTACTAAATTTAGTTTATCAATTAAAGTTTGCATTTTTTTGAATTTTGGCATTGCGATTGCAAATAGCAAACCAACAATAATTAGAATAGAACCTATTGCCACTCCTATAATCCATGACATCGTATTGTTACTAGTTGCTAGTACTTTAAAAAATCCTCCTATTCCAATAATTGGTGCATAAAATACTACTCTGAATAACATATTTATCAAAGATTGTATTTGTTGAATATCATTTGTGCTACGGGTAATCAAAGAAGCTGTTGAAAATTCTTTAAATTCACTTGTTGAAAATCCTAATACTTTTTTAAATATCTTCTCTCTTAAAGTTCTGCCCAATCTTGCTGCTACACGTGAAGATAATAACATAATCGTAATACCTGCTGCAATGCTTGCTAAAGAAACTCCAAGCATTTGAAGACCTGCCCACAAGATGTAATTGGTTTGATACTTATCTGTATTAATTCCAATGGCTTTATATTCTTCTTTAATACCTGCTATAGCTGCTTGTTCTACAATACTTTCTGGTATGTTTTCTATTTGTGTTTTATCTATTTGTGTACTATATTGCTTTAGTAACTCTATATTTTGCATAATCATAAATGGTTTTGCCATTTTGTTACTCAAAATTTGTAATTCTTCTTTTGGGATAGCATTACGTACATATAATTCTTCTTTTTCTAGCAATGGATACTTTTTTATGTATTTGTTATAATCACTACTATTTTTTGAAATTAAAGTATAGTTTTCTAAAATTTCTTCTGCCTCTTCTTTTTTTGCAAAATGTAATAAACTTTCCATTGTAGTTTTCCTTATTACTTCTGGACTACTTGTTTCAATACCGCTTTGCTGAATCCCTATATTTACTATTTTAGAGGTATAATCTGGCAAAGCTAAATCCGCTGCTGCTTGAAGTACTAATAGTAAAATGATGATAATGACACTAATCCATGATTTTTGTAAGTTACTTAATACTTTAAACATATTCTCCTCTCCCTTTTCTTTTTTCATAAAATAACACCGTATCGTTTATTATACTTGATACAGTGTTTATATTCAAGACTATTTTGTAAATTTTGTGTGAATTAGTCAAATAATTGATGAATCAAATGATATATCTGAGACCATGAATATACCCTAGTAAGCTCATCATCTTCTATTCCTTGGTTCATAACAGAAGTATACCAAAATGCTTTTATTCCTTGTGCTTGTATTTTCTTACAATGTGCCATACTATCATCTATAAAAATGTCTATCTTATATTCTTTGGCAACTTTTGCCTTATCTTGTGCATTTAGTATTAATTTATCATAAATAATCCCATGTTTTTCAAGCCAATTTTTTGTTTCTTTCTCTACATTTTTATATAGCTCATCTTCATATCTTGAAGTAATAATATAAATATGATTTCCCTCTTGTTTTAATTTTTGAACTACTTGCTTAGCATACATTTTAGGTGTTGCTTCTATCAAAGCTTTTATAAAGTAGGTAGTCCAAAATTCTTCATATTGCTCTTCTTTCCAAGTATACATGTTTTCAATATAATAGTGATTGCTAATTTTACCATAATTATTTACTTTTCCATCATTTCCAACTACTTCTATGTCAAATTTTTGTGAATCTGCAAAGATTGTTTCAAATGAGTTGGATAGTGTATCATCTATATCTATTCCTATATTCATATTATCTTACTCCTGTTTATTTATATTTTTACATTTTAAACTATTTATTTTAAAAAGTCAAACTTTATATATTATAAAATAAAAAAGCAAAGAAACTTTTACTCTTTGCTCTTTTTGTTAATTTATACTAGATATAGAATACCTAAAACAACTGCTAATATAACAAACACAACACCTAATGTGATAGTCCATCTTTTTAGCTTTCCTTCTTTGGTTCTTCCTTTGTTTTGCTCATAAAAGTTATTAGTAGAAGAACCTGTAATTGTTCCTGATGCTCCTGATTTTTCTTTATTTTGCATAGTTGCTAATATAATTAAGCTAATACATACTATAACATATAGTACTAATACAATATATTTTGCTATTTCCATATTTTTTTCCTTCCTATACTAAACTAGTTTTAAAATAACCATCTCTGCGTTGTCACCTTTTCTTGGTCCAATTTTTAAAATAGTTGTATATCCTCCAACTCTGCCTTCATATTTAGGAGCAATTTCATTAAATAATTTTGCTGTTAAGTCTATATTCTTTCCATCACTATCTTTTACTTTGTTGATTGTTTGCATCATTTTTCTTCTAGCATTTAATCTTGATGGCATATCTTTTGGTCTTTTTTGTGTAGTTTGTTCTTTTACTACTTTTAAGAATTCTTTACCATTTTTACTTTTTGCAAGTTCTGTTACTTTATTTCCTTTTGCATCTAATTTTGCTTTTGAAACTTTAACATCCACCATTTCATAGTTATCCTTTTCTTTAATTGCTAAGGAAATCAAACTATCTGCTAAAGATTTTACTTCTTTTGCTCTACTTTCTGTTGTTTCTATTTTTTCATGTAATATTAAATCAGTTGTTAATGTTTTTAACATTGCTAATCTAATATCTGTTTTTCTGCCTAATTTTCTATTAGTAGCCACTTTCTTTTCCCTCCTTGCTTTAATATTATTTACTCTTCATCTTTAGCAAATTCTAATCCTAGTGAATATAGTTTATTTGTTACTTCATCTAAAGATTTTTTGCCAAGATTTCTAACTTTCATCATATCTGATTCTGTTTTATTGGTTAAGTCTTCTACTGTTGAAATACCAGCTCTTTTTAAACAATTAAATGATCTTACTGATAATTCTAAATCTTCAATTGACATTTCTAAAACTTTTTCTTTTTTAGACTCTTCCTTTTCTATCATTACTTGTGTATTTTTTGTAGCTTCTGATAAGTCTATAAATAATTCTAAGTGACCTGTCATAACTTTTGCAGCTAAACTTAAAGCTTCATCTGGTTTTAAACTACCATTTGTCCAAACTTCAATGGTTAGTTTATCATAGTCTACCATTTGTCCAACTCTAGTATTCTCTACTGCATAGTTTACTTTTTTTACAGGTGTATAAATAGAATCTATTGGAAGTACACCTAAAACTTGTTCTGATTTTTTATTCTTCTCAGCATTGTTATAGCCTCTTCCTTTATCTGCTGTCAATTCCATTATTAGATGTCCACCCTCAGAAACTGTTGCAATATGTAAATCCGGATTTAATACTTCTATGGTTCCATCTGTAATAATATCTCCTGCTTTTAGCTCTCCTGGACCTTTGAAATCAACTCTTAAAGTTTTTTCTTCATTTCCATCTTGTTTTAAACTAACATTTTTTAAGTTAATAATAATTTCTGGAACATCCTCTACTACATTTGGTATTGTAGCAAATTCATGTAATACACCATCCATTTTTACACTTGTTATTGCACTTCCTGGAAGAGATGATAATAAAATTCTTCTTAAAGAGTTACCTATTGTAATTCCATATCCTCTTTCTAATGGTTCACACACAAATTTTGCATAATTTTTGGCTTCATCCATTTCTAAGCATTTAATATTTGGCTTTTCGAATTCTATCATTTTTACCTCCTAATATTTATTAACTAATTCTATTTAGAGTAAAGCTCTACTATTAAATGTTCTTCAACTGGAATATCAACATCTTGTCTTGCTGGTAGTCTTACAACTTTACCATTTAAGTTTTGAGCGTCTTTTTGTAACCATTCTGGAACTGGCCTTGCTGCATTTTCTTCAACATTTAATTTAATGATGCCATTATCTTTTCTAATCTCTCTTACTGAAATAATATCTCCTGCTTTTACTAGATAAGATGGGATATCTACTTTTTTTCCATTTACTTCAAAAGTACCATGGGTAACAAGCATTCTTGCTTGTGCTCTTGAAGCACCATAGCCTAAACGATAGATAACATTATCTAATCTTGTCTCTAAAATTTGTAATAATACTTCACCTGTTTTTCCACGTGTACTTGAAGCCATATCAAAGTATTTCCTGAATTGTTTTTCTCCTACACCATAAAAAGATTTTGTTTTTTGTTTTTCTCTAAGCTGTGTACCATATTCAGATAATTTCTTTCTTTTTTGACCATTTTGACCTGGTGCGTAGTTTCTTCTTGAAATACTGCATTTATCTGTATAACATCTTGAACCTTTTAAGAACAATTTTTGTCCTTCTCTACGACAAATACGACATTGTTCGTCTTTATATCTTGCCATTTTATTTTTTCACCTTCCTTGATTAATTGTTATTTTCTTTATACTCTACGTCTTTTTGGTGGTCTACAACCATTGTGTGGTATTGGTGTAACATCTTTAATTGAGCTAATCTCTAAGCCTGCTGATTGTAAAGACCTAATTGCTGCTTCACGACCAGAGCCTGGTCCTTTTACAAATACTTCTACTGATTTTAAACCATGTTCCATTGCTGCTTTTGCTGCAGTTTCTGCTGCTTCACCAGCTGCAAATGGTGTGCTTTTTCTTGAACCTTTAAAACCAAGTTCTCCAGCACTTGCCCAAGAAATACTATTTCCTTGAACATCGGTAATTGTAACTATTGTATTATTAAAACTAGAATGAATATGAGCCATTCCTTTTTCAATATTTTTTCTATCTCTTCTTCTAGTTACTGTTTTTTTCGTTACATTTTTTGTTGCCATCTTTATTTATTCCCTCCTTATTTAGGCTTTTTTGCTTTTACTAACTAATTTTCTAGGACCTTTTCTTGTACGAGCATTAGTTTTTGTTCTTTGTCCTCTTACTGGAAGACTTCTTCTATGTCTCATACCTCTATAGCATCCAATTTCAGTTAGTCTTTTTATATTTAATGCAACCTCTCTACGTAAGTCACCTTCTAGTGTATAACCTTCCATTGCATTTCTAATTGCTTGTACTTGGTCATCAGTTAAGTCTTTTACTCTGACATCTGGACTAACTTTCGCATTTGCTAATATTTTTTGCGCACTTGAAAGTCCAATACCATAAATATAAGTTAAACCAACCTCTACTCTTTTTTCTCTAGGTAAATCAACTCCTGCTAAACGAGCCATTTTTATTTGCACCTCCATAGTTTTAATAATTTTTATTTGTTTTTGTCTAAATGATTATTGGTGAAATGCATTAGCTTACGCCAATCAATAATATTTTTAGACATATATATAAACACAAATCCAAATTTAATAAGGTTTACTTATATTTTTAAGCTCTCCTTACAGCCGCTTTTCTTGAGACTTGTGTTATATGCTTTTTATCCTTGTCTTTGCTTATGTTTAGGATTTTCACAGATTACTCTGATTTTTCCTTTTCTTTTAATTACTTTGCACTTTTCGCACATTGGCTTTACTGATGGTCTTACTTTCATTTCTTTCACCTCTTCATTTAGATTTTCTGTATCTATATTTAGATTATTTTTTCCTTATTTTGCTCTCCATGTGATGCGACCTTTAGTCAAGTCATATGGGGATAATTCTACTTTTACTTTATCACCTGGAAGAATTTTAATATAATTCATTCTTAACTTTCCAGAAATATGAGCTAATATTTGATGTCCATTTTCTAGTTCTACCTTAAAATTTGTATTTGGCAATGCTTCTACAACAGTACCTTCTACCTCTATAACATCCTCTTTTGACATATTGTATGTATGTTAGATTTTAATGCTAACATATCTCCTTTCCCTTTACTTACAAATATTTGCTGAAAAATTTATAAAGTAAAATTTTCCTATTTTGCAAATAATTGCATAATAACGTATATAGTATACTCCAAATTTATAATAATGTCAATATTTCTGGCTCTTTTTCTGTAATTAAAATTGTATTTTCATAATGTGCTGCTAATGACTCATCTTCTGTTACAATTGTCCAGCCATCATCAAGCACACAAATATTGGGCTTTCCTTGTATTACCATTGGTTCTATGGCTAGTGTCATACCTGGCTCTAGCCTAATACCTTTTCCTGGCTTTCCGTAGTTTGGAATACCTGGGTCCTCATGCATTTGCTCTCCTATTCCATGTCCTTGAAATTCCTTTACCACATGATAACCATTTGAGTTTACAAATTCACCAATTGCATGTGAAATATCTCCAATACGATTTCCCTTTACTGCATACTTTAACCCCTCAAAAAAAGCCTGTTTTGTAATATCTACCAAACGTTTCTTTTCTGGTGATGTTTCTCCTACAATATAAGTTCTTGCTGCATCTCCATGAAAGCCATTTTTATACACTACTAAGTCAATACTTACAACATCTCCATCCTGAATTATCCTTCTACTAGATGGAATTCCATGTATAATTTCATCATTAATAGAAATACATAAAGTCCCAGGAAAACTTGGAACATTCTTTTCGCCACTAGGATAACCTTTTTGTGCTGGAATTGCCTCCTTTTGTCGAATTATCTTTTCTGCGAAATGATCTAGTTCCATTGTCGTAATTCCTGGTTTAATATACTTTTCTATTTCTTCATATACAAAAGCGGTAATTTTGCATGCCTCTTTCATTTTTTCAATTTGTTTTTCTGATTTAATTGTTACCAATTTTCTTACTTCCTTTTTGTCACTTTGGGGACGTTCCTTTTTGTGACACTTTTGTCACTTTTGGGACACTCTTTTAAAATTCCTCTATAATACTAATGATTGTTATACTACATTTCTACTACACATTATTTTATATTTCATTTTCATAGTGTCCTTTAAAATGTTTCTTTTAAGTATGTCCCTTTTTTGACATTTTTGTCACTAGAACGAACGTCCCTCTTTTGACAAAATAATGTCTACTGCTTGTTCTGATGCATCATCTGCAGTTGGGTCTTCTGGGGAGATTGGACATAATATGCCCTTTTGTTTGTAATAATCAATAATTTCTTGTGCATTTTTATAATAAGTACTTAAGCGTTCTTTAATCGTTTGCTCATTATCATCTACTCTACTAATTAATTTTGCACCACAAACATCACAAACTCCCTCTACTTTAGATGGTTTGAATTTTGTGTTATAAATTTCTCCACATTCTTTGTTTGAGCATGTTACACGATTTAAAATTCTATCTATAATGATTTCGTCTGGTATTTGTAGTTCTGGTACGATATCAATTTTCTTTCCTTGTTCTTGTAAAATTTCATCTAATACTTTTGCTTGCTCAGCAGTTCTTGGAAATCCGTCTAATATAACACCGTTTTTTGTATCTTCCCAGCTTAGTCTATCTTTTACAATTCCGATAGTAACTTCATCTGGTACTAGTTCGCCTTTACTCATATAGCTTTGTGCTAATTTTCCAAGTTCTGTTTCTTTTTTTATTTGTTCACGAAACATATCTCCTGTTGAAATATGTGGAAGGTTTGTTCTTTTAGCAAGTATTTTTGCTGTTGTTCCTTTTCCACTCCCTGGAGCTCCTAACATAACAATATACATGTTTTTCTCCTCTCTTACGCATTTTTAGGCGGATGTTATGTAATTGATAATTAACACACGTCCGCCCTAATTGCATTTATCTTAATATTTTTCTTAATTTGTATATGGTTTATCATTTGGCTTTTCTTTATTGTTTGGGTATCCAATATGATAATTGCTTTCAAATTAATTTTTAATCTAAGAAACCTTTGTAATGTCTCATAACAAGTAAAGATTCTAATTGTTGTACCATTTCTAATGCAACACCTACAACAATTAATATTGAGGTTCCACCAAATGCTAAGTCTAGATTTGGTATAAATCTTACAAGCATTGGTAAAATAGCTATAATTGCTAAGAATAAACCTCCAAACCATAATAATTTTGACATAATGGCTTTTAGGTAGTCTGTGGTTGGTTTTCCAGCTCTAATACCTGGAATGAAACCACCATTTCTTTTGATATTGTTAGATACTTCTGCTGGGTTAAATGTTGCATAGGTATAAAAGAATGTAAACCCTACAATTAGTAGTAAATAAATAATCGCATTTACAATAGTATATCCTACTGGTACAGCTGATGAAGAAGTAGCAATTGAAAATTGATAAATTACATTCCAAAAACCAGTTGTACTAGCAATGTTTGGTATAAACATTTGAATAATCATTGCTGGGAAGGTCATAAAAGAGGAAGCAAAGATAATTGGCATAACTCCTGCCATTGCTAGCTTAAGTGGAATATGCGTATTTTGTGCTCCTACCATTTTTCTTCCTACTACTTTTTTTGCGTATTGTACAGGTATTCTTCTTTCTGCTTGTTGTACAAAGATAACTCCTGCAATTAAAATAATTGCTCCTATGATAATTCCTAAAGCAGTTAGTAAACCTGTTGTACTAAATGCTCCTGTTCCCATAATTAGGTTCCATATCATAGTTACAGCACTAGGAAGTCCCGAAATAATACCTACGAAAATAATGATAGATATTCCATTTCCTATTCCTTTGTCTGTAATTTGTTCGCCAAGCCACATTAATAGTGAGGTACCTGCCATAAAAGAAATGACAACTAGGAATCCTGTTAAGAAACTATCTCCTACAAATATTCCTGAAGCTTTATAAGATAAGTATAAACCAATACCTTCTATTAAGGCAAGTACTATTGTTAATAGTTTGGTATAACGGTTTATTCTATTAGTACCTTCTTCTCCTCCTTCTTTCATAAGTCTTTCTAAAGAAGGTATTACCATTCCTAATAATTGAATAACGATAGATGCTGTAATATATGGAGTAATTGACATAGCAAAGATGGAAAATCTTGAAAAAGCTCCACCTGAAATTAAGTTAATTAATCCTGCCATTCCATTATTAGATGCACTCATAGCTTCACCTAAAGCTACTGTATCTACTCCTGGAATTGTAATATAGCATCCTAATCTAAAAAGTACTATTAAAAGTAATGTATATAAAATTCTTTTTCTAACGTCTGGTGTTTTAAATGCATTTACAATTGTCTTAAACATTTTAAATCACCTCTGCCTTTCCTCCTAAAGCTTCAATTTTTTCTTTTGCAGCTTTAGTAAATTTTACAGCTTTTACATTTACTTTTTTCTCTAAATTACCTGTTGCAATAATAACAATACCGTCTTTTTCTTTACGAATAATTCCGTCTTTTATTAAACTTTGTGCTGTAACATCTTCTGTAGTTGCTTTGTTTAACATAGTAAGTGTTACTTCTGTATAGTCTTTACTATAAATATTATTGAAACCTCTTTTTGGTAATCTTCTATATAATGGTGTTTGACCTCCTTCAAAGCCTCTTCTTACTCCACCACCACTTCTTGCTTTTTGACCTTTATGTCCTCTTCCAGAAGTTTTACCAAGACCTGAGCCCATTCCACGACCAACTCTTATTTTTGTTTTTGTTTTTTGTGCTGGTTTAATTTCGTCTAATTTCATTTTGCGATTACACCTCCTATTTTTATAATATTTCTTCTACAGTTTTTCCTCTTTTACGAGCTACTGCTTCTGCTGTTTGCATGCTTTTTAAACCTTCGATTGTAGCATATACTACGTTTCTAGGATTGTTTGTACCAATTACTTTTGTTCTTATATCTTTGTAACCTGCAAGCTCTAATACTGGTCTTACACTACCACCAGCAATAACTCCAGTACCTTCTGCAGCTGGTTTTAACATAACGCTTGCACTTCCAAATTCTCCTACATATTCGTGTGGAATTGTAGTTCCTATAATTGGAACTTCTACCAAGTTCTTTTTAGCTTCTTCTATTGCTTTTCTGATAGCATCTGGAACTTCTGATGCTTTACCATTTCCTACACCAATGTGTCCATTTTCGTCACCAACAACAACAACAGCACTAAATCTAAAGGTTCTACCACCTTTTACAACTTTTGCTACCCTGTTAATTGCAACTACTTTTTCTTTTAATTCTGATGTATTTTCTGATTGCACTTTATTTTTCCCTCCTTGATTTTTTATTTTTTACTTAGAATTCTAGTCCGCCTTCTCTTGCTGCTTCTGCTAATGTTTTTACTACACCATGATAAATGTAGCCACCTCTATCAAAAACAACTTCTTTAATATTTTTTTCTAATGCTTTTTTAGCAATTAGTTTTCCTACTTCTGTTGCTGCTTCTTTGTTGCTATGTTTAGTTTTTACTTCTTTATCTAAAGTAGATGCTTGCACTAAAGTAGTTCTTTTATCATCATCTATAATTTGAACGAAAAGATTGCTATTACTTCTAAAAATACATAGTCTTGGACGCTCTGCTGTGCCAGAAATTTTAGCACGTACTCTTTTATGTCTTCTTTGCCTTTCTTCTTTTCTGTTTATTTGCTTAATCATTTTTTTCTCCTTTCTACTAATGTAACAGCATTAGTAATTTTTTAGATTATTTTTTACCAGATTTACCTTCTTTACGTCTAATATGTTCTGTAGCATATTTAATACCTTTACCTCTATATACTTCTGGTGGTCTTTTTGTTCTAATAACTGCTGCTGTTTGACCAACAAGTTCTTTATCAATTCCTTTTACGGTAATATGGTTAGCATCTGCTAAATCAAAGGTAATTCCTTCTGGTGGATCCATTTCAACTGGATGAGAATATCCTAAATTCATTACTAATTGATTTCCTTTTTTTTGTGCTCTATAACCAACTCCGTTAATCTCTAATTCTTTTTTGAACTCATTTACAACACCTTCAATCATATTATTAATTAAAGTTCTTGTTAAACCATGTAAGCTTCTGTTTTCTGCTTCATCATTTGGTCTTGTAACATGAATCACATTTCCTTCTAAAGTTACTGTTATATTTTTGTGTAAGTCTTTTTCTAATGTTCCTTTTGGTCCTTTCACTGTAATATGATTTTCATTAAGTTTTACTTCTACACCTTCTGGCACATTAATTGGTTTATTACCTATTCTTGACATTTCCTTTCACCTCTTTGCTTCCTATTCAAAATTTTTATAAATTTATTGGTTTAATTTGTATCAGTTATCTGTATCTTGCTTATTTTATATGGCTAAATACTATCTTACCAAACATATGCAATTACTTCTCCACCTAAACCTTCTTTTCTTGCATTTTTATCTGTTTTAATTCCTTTTGATGTAGAAATTAAAGCAATTCCTAAACCATTTAGTACTTGTGGTAGTTCGTCTTTTGAAGCATATACTCTTAAACCTGGTTTACTAATTCTTCTTAAACCATCAATTACACGGCTACCATTTTCTCCATATTTTAATGTGATACGAATCACACCTTGAGCTTTATCATTAATTTCTTCATATGCAGCAATGTATCCTTCTTGAAATAGAATTTCAGCAATTGCTTTTTTCATATTTGAACTTGGTACATCTACTGTTTTATGTTTTTGACTGTTTGCATTTCTAATTCTTGTTAACATATCTGCAATTGGGTCAGTTGTATTCATGTATCTTTTCCCTCCTTTTTTTATTTTACCAGCTTGCTTTTTTTACTCCTGGAATCTCTCCTTTATGAGCTAGTTCTCTAAAACAAACACGGCAAATTCCAAATTTTCTAATATATGCATGTGGTCTTCCACAGATTTTGCAACGATTATATTCTCTAGTTTTGTATTTTTGTTCTCTTTGTTGTTTTACTTTTAAAGATTTTTTAGCCATTACGCTTCTCCTTTCTTTTCTAGTTTTGGAATGGCATTCCTAATAAAGATAATAATTCTTTTGCCTCTTCATCTGTTTTAGCTGTAGTAACGAATATAATATCCATACCTCTAATCTTATCTATTTTGTCATATTCAATCTCTGGGAAAATTAATTGTTCTTTAATTCCCATAGAGTAGTTTCCTCTTCCATCAAATGAGTGATTAGATACTCCTCTAAAATCTCTTATTCTTGGAATTGCTACATTAAATAGTTTGTATGCAAAATCATACATTTTTCCAGATCTTAATGTAACTTTGCAGCCAATATTTACACCTTCTCTAATTTTGAAAGCTGCAATCGCTTTTTTTGATTTTGTTACAATTGGTTTTTGACCTGTAATAATGGTTAAATCATTCATTGTATTATCTAATGCTTTTGGATTATCTTTCATATCTCCTAACCCAACATTGATTACTATTTTTTCAAGTTTTGGTACTTCCATTACTGATTTATAATTAAATTTTTTCATTAATGCTGGTACTACTTCTTTTTGATATTGTTCTTTTAATATTTCCATAAGTCTTTTTATGGCCTCCTTCCTATTTTATTTTATTTCCACATTGTTTGCAAACACGTACTTTGGTATCTCCATCTACTAAATACCCTATTCTAGTTGCCTTATTACATTTTGGACATACTACATTTACTTTGCTGCTATGTATACTACATTCTACTGGTATAATTCCGCCTTCTTCACCTTGTTTTCTAGGTTTAATATGTTTTTTACGAACATTAACACCTTTTATAATTATTTTTTGTGTTTTAGGGATTACCTCTAAAACTTCGCCTGTTTTGCCTTTATCATTTCCTGATAAAACTTTAACGGTATCACCTTTTTTTATTTTCATTTAAATTTTCACCTCTTTTTATTATTTTGTTAAACCCGTTTCGTTTACATCTTATAGAACTTCTGGAGCCAGTGAAAGAATTTTCATATATTCTCCATCTCTTAATTCTCTAGCTACTGGTCCAAAAATACGAGTTCCTTTTGGTGTTTTATCATCTTTTATAATAACTGCTGCATTTTCATCAAATCTTAAATAAGAACCATCATGTCTTCTTATTGATTTTTTAGTTCTAACTACAACTGCTTTTACAACATCACCTTTTTTAACAACGCCGCCTGGTGTAGCTGTTTTAACAGAAGCAACTATAATATCGCCTATACCAGCATATTTTCTATATGAACCACCTAAACATCTGATACACATAATTTCTTTTGCACCTGTGTTATCGGCAACTTTTAAAATACTTTGTTGTTGTACCATTTTCTTTCTCCTTTCTAGTTTCTAACGATGACACACTGTTTTTTATCCTTATTTCTTTAGAGATAAAGATGTGTCCCGCAGGGTTTTTATTATCTTTTTATTTTATAACTGCCTTTTCTAAAACTTCAACTACTCTCCATCTTTTATCTTTAGAAAGTGGTCTTGTTTCCATTACTTTTACTTTGTCACCAGTTTGGCATTCATTGTTTTCATCATGAGCTTTTAGTTTGTATGTTCTTTTTTGAATTTTACCATACATTTTGTTCATAACATTAGTTTCAACAGCTACTACAATAGTCTTATCCATTTTATCTGAAACTACAGTTCCTACCATAACTTTACGAAGATTTCTTTCTTCCATGTTTTTCCTCCTCTTTATTTTTCGCTTAACTCTCTTTGTCTTAATATTGTTTTAATTCTTGCAATGTCTTTTTTTACTTCTTTTATTTTCATAGGATTATCTAAACCATTTGTTGCTAAACTAAATCTTAGTTTAAATAACTCATTTTTTAGCTCTCCTAATTCTTTTTCTAGTTCTGGTGAAGACATTTCTTTTATTTTATTTATCTTCATCGCTATCACCTACCTCGTTTTCAGTTTCTTTTTTAACAAACTTACATTTTACAGATAGCTTATTAGCAGCTAAACGAAGTGCTTCTTTTGCTATATCTTCTGGGACACCTGTGATCTCAAACATTACTCTTCCTGGCTTTACTGGAGCTACCCAAAATTCTACTGCACCTTTACCTTTACCCATACGAGTACCAATAGGTTTTGCAGTCATTGGTTTGTCAGGGAAAATTTTTATCCAAACTTTTCCGCCTCTTTTAATATAACGAGTCATAGCAACACGGGCTGCTTCTATTTGATTAGAAGTAATTAAACCAATTTGTGTTGATTGTAAACCATATTCTCCATCTGTTACTTTGTTTCCTCTTGTTGCTTTTCCTCTAATTCTACCTTTTTGTTGTTTTCTATATTTTGTTCTTTTTGGTAATAATGGCATTATTTGTTTCCTCCTTCCTCTTGTTTCTTCTTAGTAGGAAGTACCTCTCCTTTATATATCCAAACTTTAACACCTATTTTTCCATAAGTTGTATCTGCTTCTGCAAATCCATAATCAATATCTGCTCTTAAAGTTTGAAGTGGAATTGTTCCTTCTTTATAAAACTCTGTTCTTGCCATGTCTGCGCCTCCGAAGTCTTCCTGATACAGAAGTTTTGATACCTAGTGCACCTGCTTTCATTGTTTTTTGCATACATTGTTTCATTGCTCTTCTAAAAGAAATTCTCCTTTCTAATTGTCCTGCAATGTTTTCTGCAACTAATTGTGCATCTATATCAATATTTTTTACCTCAACAATGTTTAGGTTTACTGTTTTACCTATCATTTTTTCAAGTTCAGCTTTTAGTACTTCTGCTAAGTTTCCACCTTTTCCTATTACTAAACCTGGTTTTGCTGTATAAACGTTTACTCTAACAAATTTGGCAGTTCTTTCAATTTCAATTTTTGAAATACCTGCAACATATAATTTTTTCTTAACATACTCACGGATTTTATGATCTTCTACTAAATAGTCACCAAAATTCTTTTTATCTGCATACCATTTTGAATTCCAGTCTTTAATAACACCTACTCTTAATCCGTTAGGATCCATTTTTTGTCCCATTTTGTTAAGTCCTCCTTTCTTAATCTCTTTCTTTTAATACAATTGTTATATGACTTGTTCTTTTTCTAATTCTCACAGCACTACCTTTTGCTGCTGGTCTAATTCTTTTTAGTGTTGGACCTTGGTTTGCATAAATTTCAGCAACATATAGTTTTTCATGTGTCATATGATGATTATTTTCTGCATTAGCAATTGCTGATTTTAATAATTTTTCTATAATTTCACTTGAAGCTTTTGGTGCATATTTTACAATTGCTAAAGCTTCATCAATTTCTTTTCCTCTAATTAAATCTGCTACAATTTTAACTTTTCTAGCGGAAATTCTAGCATATCTTAGAGTTGCCTCTGCGGTTTGAACTACAACTTCTTCCACTTTATTTTCCTCCTTCTTCCCTTTTTTAGTTTCTAACAATGACTCTACTTTTCTCTAATTTCATATCTTATGAGCTAAAGTATGTCCCTATCTGTTTTTTCTTTATCTCCATTGATGGTACATCTTTTCTTAAGCTCTATTTGGCTGTTGTTGTTTTATCTCCAGAATGTCCTTTAAATGTTCTTGTTGGTGCAAATTCACCCAATTTATGTCCTATCATTTCTTCTGTAATATAGACAGGTACATGTTTTCTACCATCATGAACTGCTATTGTATGTCCAACCATTTGTGGGAAAATAGTAGAAGCTCTTGACCATGTTTTAATTACTTCTTTGTTTCCACTTTCATTCATTGCCTCAACTCTTTTTAGTAATTCTGGTGCAATAAATGGACCTTTTTTAGTTGATCTTGACATGCTTATTTCCTCCTTTTGGTTATAAATTTATCAGATGCTTTATTTTTCTTTCTTGTCTTGTATCCTAATGCTGGTTTGCCCCAAGGTGTCATTGGTCCTGCGTGTCCTACTGGTGCTCTACCTTCACCACCACCATGAGGGTGATCTACTGGGTTCATTACAGAACCTCTAACTGTTGGTCTTATTCCCATATGTCTTGTTCTACCAGCTTTACCAATTTTAACATTTTCATGATCTGTATTTCCTACAGTTCCGATTGTTGCTTTACAAATAGACATTACTAATCTCATTTCGCCAGAAGGTAATCTTACATGGGCATATTTGCCTTCTTTTGCCATTAGTTGTGCTTCTTGTCCTGCACTTCTTACTAATTTTCCGCCTTGACCTGGGTTTAATTCGATGTTATGAATCATAGTACCTACTGGGATATTTTCTATTTTCATGCAATTTCCTGGTTTGATGTCTGCTTTGTCACCAGCTACTACTTTATCACCATCTTTTAGTCCTACTGGTGCTAATATATATGCTTTTTCTCCATCTTCATATTCAATCAAAGCAATATTAGCTGTTCTGTTTGGGTCATATTCAATACCAATAACAGTAGCTGCTACATCTTCTTTATTTCTTTTAAAATCAATCATTCTATATTTTCTTCTGTTTCCACCACCTTGGTGTCTTACTGTAATTCTTCCATATGAGTTTCTACCTGCATTTTTCTTTTTTGTAGCAAGTAGAGATTTTTCTGGAGTCTTTTTTGTAATTTCTTCAAATGTAGAAACTGTCATGTTTCTTCTTGAAGGTGTGTATGGTTTAAAATGTTTCATTCCCATTTTTCAATTTCTCTCCTTTTCATTTATTTTCCGAGTTTATTTCTCGATATCTTCTCCACCTAACATTCTCTATGAGTTTTGTAACTTTTTGTTTTTACATAGAAATTCTACTAAACTTATGCTCCCATAAAGTGCTCTATGGAATCTTTATATTTCTTAGACACTTTGGTTTCTTTTCCGCCTTTTACTAAGTAAGTCATGTCTGATGGGTTTGTATCAATCGTTACAATTGCTTTTTTCCAGTCTGAAGTTTTGCCAGATGTTTTTCCCATTCTTTTTTCTTTTCCTTTTACTGTCATTGTATTAACATTTAAAACTTTTACTTCAAAAAGCTTTTCTACTGCATTTCTAATATCTATTTTAGTAGCTTTTTTGTTTACTTTAAAGGTATACTTTCCATCTTGTAAACCATCATTACTTTTTTCAGTAATTACTGGTGCTATAATAACATCTTCTGGTTTCATTTATGCGTACACCTCCTCTAATTTTTTAACAGTATCTACTGTTACAACAAGATTTTTATGTTTTAGTAAGTCATATACATTAATTGTACCTACTTGAAGTGCTTTAACACCTTCTATATTTCTTGCTGATTTTTGTATGATTTCATCTTTTTCTGGTAAAAGTATTACTGCTTTACCTTCTACTTTTAAGTTGTTTAAAATTCTTGCCATCTCTTTTGTTTTGATTTCTTTTAATGCTAAATTATCCACAACGATTAACTCTTTTTCTGCTACTTTAGAGCTTAACATTGATTTAATGGCTAATCTTTTTTCTTTTTTATTTATGGTATAATTGTATGAACGTGGTTTTGGACCTAATGCAACTCCTCCACCAACCCAGTGTGGTGCACGAATACTACCTTGTCTTGCACGTCCTGTACCTTTTTGTCTCCATGGTTTTCTACCACCACCAGATACTTCTGATCTTGTTTTGGTACTTTGTGTACCTTGTCTTTGATTTGCTAGGTAGTTTACTAAAACGCTATGTACTACTGCTTCATTTGGCTTTATTCCAAATATTTCTTCTTTTAGTTCCATAGATTTTACTTTTTTACCTTCTATATCATATACGTCTATCTTAGGCATTTGTTTTCCCTCCTTAATTATTTACTTTTCACACTTGATTTTAGTTTTAAAATAGCTCCTTTTGCTCCTGGAACACTACCTTTTACTAAAATAGCATTTTTATCTAAATCTACTCTTATTACTTCTAAGTTTTGAATAGTAATTGTTTGTCTTCCCATATGACCTGGTAATTTTTTACCTTTAAATACTCTACCTGGAGTAGAAGTTGGTCCCATTGAACCTGGTCTTCTATGATACATAGAACCATGTCCCATTGGTCCTCTTGATTGTCCATGACGTTTAATAACACCTTGGAAACCTTTACCTTTTGAAATACCTTGAATATCTAGTTTATCTCCAGCTGCAAAGGTATCTACTTTTAGTTCATCCCCTATATTCATATTTTCTAATGAATCTAGTCTGAATTCTCTTAAATGTTTCTTTGGTGTTAATTTTGATTTTGTATAATGCCCTTTTACAGGTTTATTTACTTTATGTTCTTTTACTTCTCCAAATCCTAATTGAATACTATTGTATCCATCTGTTTCTACTGTTTTAATTTGTGTTATTACACATGGACCTGCTTCAATTACAGTAACTGGAATAACTTTACCTTGTTGGTCAAAAATTTGTGTCATTCCAACTTTTTTTCCTATTAATCCTTTATTCATCTTTTTTCCTCCCATTGGCTGATATTTTGTATTTCGTTACTTGTTAACGTTATATCAGCATAGTTTTTTATAACTTAATTTCAATATCAACACCAGCTGGCAAGTCTATTTTCATAAGACTATCTACTGTTTTTTGTGTTGGATAAAGAATGTCTATTACTCTTTTATGTGTTCTCATTTCAAATTGTTCTCTTGAGTCTTTGTGTTTGTGTGGAGAACGTAAAATTGTAATAATCTCCTTTTCTGTTGGTAATGGAATAGGACCTGATACTTTTGCCCCTGTTTTTTTAGCAGTATCTACTATTTTTTCAGCAGACTGTTCTAAAACAACATTGTCATAAGCTTTTAGCCTTATTCTGATTTTTTCACTTGTTACTGCGTTTTCTTTCTTTGTTGCCATTTAAAATTCCCTCCTTCTATTTTTAAGGGCTTTGCCCTCTCTTTTGGGTCGGAAGTTATAACGCACCCTGGTGTTTCATCTTTTACCAATATAAAAACCCTAGCTTGCATGTGAATCTAGGATAAGTGCTTTCTTTTTAACTTACCGCCTGGTCTAAGCCACGACATACTCCATAAGAGTTCCCTCCAAGTATAGATAAATCTATATTTGTAGCCACATCTTACTTCATCGCCAATTACATGCTTTCATATTATATAACACTTTTTCATTAAAGTCAACTACTTTTTCACAGTTTCTCTCATAAATATGAAAGAAATGTGATAATGTCTTAAGTAAAGAAATGAGAAAATGTCCCAA